>JAITMX010000095.1 GCA_031290775.1 Eubacteriales Family XIII. Incertae Sedis bacterium | reverse complement strand
TTTGCCGCGTGGCACTCTACCGTGGTCGTCTACCGTTGCGGACGTATCCCGGTCGCTTGCGACCGCTGGAACGTCCCATTCGAGGACGACAGCGCTTTAGCGCGTGGTCGTCTACCGTGTCCGTTTTTCCATTACACGCTGAAGCGTGTGGAAAAAAGGCAAGCTACGGGCTGACGAGGCAAGTCTGAATAGACGCAACTCGTTCAACTCTTCATCGCAAATGGCGAAACGCACAGGGCTGCGCTTGTGTGTTATAATCCACGATATGGATCTGCGCAAAGACTATTTCTGGAATACGATCGGCACTTCCGCAAACTCTTTTCTGTCGCTGCTGCTGCTGATTGTAGTGACGCGTATCAACGGCATTGCAGACAGCGGCATTTTCAATCTGTGCTTCATGGCGGCGGTGTTGTTTTACACGATCGGGATGTACGGCGGGCGCATTTATCAGGTTTCGGATGTGGCCGGCGAATACGAGAGCAAAAATTATGTCTTTCTGAAAGGTTTTACCTCGCTGGCAATGCTCGTGGCCGTATCTGTCTTTGTCTTTGTGAACGGCTATACGCCGGATCGGGTCGCCCTGATCTTTTCCCTCGCCTTTTATAAAATCACGGATGCGCTTGCCGACCCGCTTTACGGGATCATGCAAAAGAACGCCCATCTGTATTTTGCCGGCGTCTCGATGGCGCTGAAAGCCGGCATCGGGTTTGGTTCGTTTATCATTGTGGATTTGGTATTTGGCAGCGTCTATTATGCGAGCTTCTGCCTATTGGCCGCAAATGTTCTTTTTATGATCGTTTGGGATATCCCGAAAATCCGCAGGTTTGAGCGTCTCAAAAATATACTGTCGGTCAATCTCGCGCCCACACTGTCGCTGCTTCGCAAATCCGCTTGGATATTTGCCTTTTCCCTGATGTCGATGCTGTTTACGTATGTACCAAGGCATTTTGCGGATATCTTTCTGACACCGGAGGAGTTGGGTTTTTTTGGTATTATCATTATGCCCGCGTCCATGTTGAGCCTTTTTGTGGTTTTTATCATCCAGCCGAAACTCGTCGATTTGTCGCATATGTTTGCGGAGGGCCGTTTTGCCGAACTCGACCGCAAAGTCACGAAAATGATTTCATTAGCGGTCTGTTTCGGAGTGGTCGCCGCGCTTGCGATGTGGTTGGTCGGCGTGCCGGTCCTCTCTTTCATATTCGGCCAGGATATGGCGCTTTACCGGATCCCGCTCACGCTCGCCGTCGTCGGCGGGACGGTCAATACCGCGACGCTCATTTGGTCAAACATCCTGTCTGTGATGCGGCGCTTCACGGCGCAGCTGTTTTGCTATCTGCCCGGCGTCATCGCGCTCATGCTGTTTTGCTATTTTTTAACAGGCCCCTACGGTGTTTTGGGCGGGATATTCGCTTTTGTTTTCGCGAACGCGGTTTTGATGCTTCTCTATCTTGCCGCTTACAGGATCGCGATCCGAAAGAGGTCAGGGCCGGCCGGCATCCGCGCGTGAACGCCGCGCAATATTGCCGAGAAAGCCCCCAACCGACTGCAGCCCGAGCGCCGCGAGCATCATAAAGCACGGGAGATATTGAATCATATACCGCGTCCGGCCGCCCTCAAAAATAAGCAAATACAAAAGCGCGCCCAGGAGCGTCAGCCGAAGCATGGTGGCGGCAAAGCCTTTTTTCCGGTAGGCCGCAGCGGCAAGCAGCAAAGTGGCGGCCCAGACCGCCTGGGAATAAAACCGATAGTTTCCGAATCGCGGGAAATCGGGATAGAAAGCGCTCTTCAAAAAATCTTTGAGCCTGCCTTCGGGCATTTCAGGCTGCCAGTCGTAACCCATCCAATGGAGCATCGTGCCATCCGAAATATTCAGCTCGTATTTTTGCGCATAAAACCGGATCGCGCCCTGCAAGCCGTATTCTTTCAATGTCCGTTTGATTTCGCCGTAATGAAACGCCTTTTGCTCTTCCGCCGTCGGGAAAGACAGCGTGGCCAAAACATCATCGTAATTAAACCCGCCGGTCCCGTGCATCCCCATCATGATGTGATGCGTCAGGGGGATTTGGGTGTCGTTGTCAAAAACAAGAATATCCTGGTTTTGTTCATACGCTTTGTAAGCGCCAAGGCAAACGAAGACGCCGGCCGCGAAGACGGCGGCCAGAACCACAGTTTTTCTCAGGGTTTCGCGCGAACGATTTTTGAACAAAAGAAACGCGCCGAGGATGACGATGGCAATCAGGAAAACAAGGGCGGAAAACTTGATGAGATAAATCCCGGCGGCAGACGCGCCAAGCAGGAAAGCCCAAAGCGCCGGGCGGCGGGCGCATCCCTCCGCCAGGGATTCTTTGCGCCACAGTTTTGAAAAGAACAAGAGGAACAGCGCCACAAACGGCATGACAAACGTGTCCGTATATGGCGTCATCATATGCGTTGTGAAAACGATCAGCAAAAGCCCCGAATAGTAGGAAAGATAGGCGGCCGCCCTGCCGAAGAAAGCTTTGGCGGCAAGGGCCGCGACAATCACGGAAAAGTCGATGCAGGCCGCGTTCAGCGAATACCATGCCAAATACATCGTTTCGCGGCTGCTCCCGAAAAGCCCGGAAATCATGGATGAATAGGCATGCATCGCAAAAAAGAAAGGGCGGAGCGCGCCGTAAAGCGAGAAATACCAGGTTGCCGTGACTGCGTCCCCCTGCCCCGTGGCCGTGTCAAAGATCGTCAGTACGTCCCAGTCGGTATCCCGGTTCAGGTTGACGATCAGCAAGGCTTGAAAAAGAAGCGCGAGGCCGAAGGCGGCGGCAGAAACGGCAAACGCGTGCCGGGCCGCAAACCGGGCCAAACGGGCGCAGAGGCCGGCTGCCAGCGCGCGCCCCCGTTTCGAAAACAGCAGCGCCAAAACAAGGATTGTTATGATGATGGCAATGGCCGCGAACCGGTCGGTGGTTTTCGTGGGATCAAAGTTTGGGGATCTGAAAACACCGGGCAGCGCGAGGGCGACGCAAACGGAAAAGACGTTCCGCGTCAGGTTTTTCGATTTGTCATACATGATAGAAAGCCCGTATTTTCCCGATTACGAACAATGCGTCCTCTTCGGACAGCCCATAGTACATCGGCAGCCGCAGAAGCCGTTCGCTGTCTTTTGTCGTATAGCGGTCCTCCCCGCGGAAGACGCCGTACTTCCGGCCCGCAGCCGATGAATGCAGGGGCACATAATGATAGGGCGCTGAAATGCCGTTTTGGGCGAGGTGCGCAATCAGGCAGGTCCGCTCCTCCAGATCGCGCGTTTTGAGATAGAACATATGCGCGTTGTGCGCACAGCCCGGCGGGATCTGCGGCAATTCGACCAAGCCCTTGCCGGTTTCCTGCCCAAGATCTGAGAGGCCGTCCATGTACCTTTGCCATGAAGACATCCTGTCGGCGATGATTTCATCGGCAAATTCGAGCTGGCTCCACAGATAGGCAGCCAGCATATCGGCGGGCACATAGGAAGAGCCATAATCAATCCATGAGTATTTGTCGATCTGCCCGCGGAAAAACTTGCTGCGGTCGGTGCCTTTTTCGCGGAGGATCTCCGCTTTTTCGTTTGCGTCGTCGCCATGGACGATGAGCGCGCCGCCTTCCCCCATGCTGAAATTTTTCGTTTCATGAAAGCTGAAGCAGCCATAATCGGACAAACTGCCAAGCGGCCTTCCTTTGTAGGAGGCCATGAGCGCCTGCGCGGCATCCTCGACAACGGCCAAGCCGCGATGGCCTGCGATTTCGAGAATCGTATCCATTTCGCAAGCCACGCCCGCATAATGGACGGGCACGATGGCTTTTGTTTTCGGCGTGATTGCCTGCTCGATCAGCGTCTCGTCAAGATTCATCGTGTCCGGCCTGACATCGATAAAGACCGGTGTCGCGCCGCATCCGACAAACGCGTTGGCCGTTGACGGAAACGTGTAAGAAGGCAAGATTACTTCGTCGCCCGGGCCTGCGCCGCTCAGGCGGGCGGCCATATCAAGCGCGTGGGAACCCGATGTCGTGAGCAGCGCAGGAGATTCCCCCATATGCCGCTGCATCCAAATACTGCATTTTTTGGAAAAATACCCCCCCCCCGTCTGCATGCGCGCCGCCAAGGGCTTCCCCGATGTACGCCCCAGCCTTCTCCATGGCCGGTGGGCGGTTGAAAGGGATGCGCATCTTCATTCATGCCCCAATACTGCCAAGCCAAAACCGGTCTTGCCAAACGCGTTGCCATTGTAGAGCATATACCTTTTGCCGCCGTGGTCAAACACAAACGGGTACTCAATCATTTCCGAATCCCATCCCGCCGCCGAAACATCGATGCCGCTCTTTCCGGGCGCGGGCGTCCAGTGCATGCCGTCCTCGCTTGCCGTGTGCCCGATGCGGTACTTTTGCCCGCTTCCGCTGCGGTAGGAAAACCACATTTCATAGTCGCCCCGCTCGTTTTGGACGACCGTCGGCCGCGAGAAAGCTTGCGCCTTTCCGAGGGCATAAGGCACGGCAAGGCCGCCGCGCGCCCAGCTTTGCCCGTCAGCGGAAGTCGCGTAGTTGATGACGTGCAGCATGTCGCCATTGCCCGCGTCCCATGTCTCCGTGGAGCCGTACCACATGAGAAACGCGCCGTCCCGCTTTTGGTGCACCCATGGATAGGACAGGCTCACCGGGTCGGTTTCGCCGGCGCGGAGGAAAGCCTGCTCCGAATCAAGCGACAAAGACAAGTCATCGTGAAGGACGAGGCGGCCGATATCGCCGCGCCAATGCGCAAGGCCGCCCGTCTGCCATCCCATGAACAGCATATAGGTCACGCCGCCGGCCGTGTAGCAATTGCCGATGCTGACGCCGTCCGCGTAGAAGCTGCCTTCCGGCCCATGCAAAAAGAAAGGCCGGCCGTGTTCGCGGACCACGGCCCGCCTCACAATGTCAAAGTCGACGGCGCCGACCGAGGAGCGGTTTTTTTCGTCCCGCGCACTGAAAAAAATGCGGTAAACATCGCCCTGTATCCGGACAGGAAGCGGATTGCCGACATGCGACAGCATTTTCGGATGCAGATTTTCCGGCAGCGTATACACGCAGCCAAATTTTTCCCAGTGGCTCATATCCGCCTCAAGCCCTCGCTTGGCAGCTCCGCCGGCTTGGTCGCATTGCCGATATAGACGCTGCCGGGCGCTGTGTCGGAAAGGATCAGCGTACCCGCGCCGAGCACGCTCCGCTCGCCGATGCGGATATGGTCCCGGAGCGTGGCGTTGACGCCGATAAAGCACGACTCCCCGACCGTGACGCCGCCCGAGACCACAACATGGGACGTGATGAAACAGTGGCTTTCGATCTTTGCATGGTGTCCGATGTGGTTGCCGCTCCAAAGCGTCACATTGTCGCCGATTTCCGCAAAGGGCTGGATTGTGTTGTCTTCAAGGATAAAGCAGTTTTCGCCAAAACGCATATCGTTTAGAACCGTCGCCTGCTTGCTGATATAGCTGGGGCAGCGGTAGCCCATCGATTTTGCGGCCAAATATTTTTCTTTGCGCAGCCGGTTCACTTTTGAATATCCGACCGCGACAAAAAGATCGTATGCGGACGGCGCGAACGATTCGGCAAGCGTTTCAAAAGGCACGACCGGCAAGCCGCAAAATGAGGGGGCGCCTATGAAAGCGGCGTCAACGGCAAAGGCCGCTGCCCGGTATTCCGTATCGTGTGAAAAAAACCAGTGCGCGAGCTGCGCTTGCTCGCCGATGCCGAAAATCACGAGGTCTTTGCTCATGCCTCTCTCTTTCTGTAAACATCCCGGATGATCGTATAGGGGCGGTTTTTGACCTCGGAAAAAATCTTGGACACATACAGGCCGACACCGCCCAAAAACATGAGGTTCAGCCCGCCAAGCAGCAGCACGGCCGCCATGATCGACGTCCAGCCTTCAAGCGGCGCGTCAATGGCGAAGCGTTTGAGGACCAAATAGATTGTATAGGCCACCGCCGCCGCCGTCACCAAAGCGCCGGCATTGAACAAAAATATCAGCGGCGCGTTGCTGAACGATGTCACGGCATTGACAAGGATCGATACTTTCATACGGAAGCTATAGGTCGTCTCGCTCGAAGAATGCTTGAGGACTGCCATGCGCCGCTGGTCAAAACCGACAATATGCCAAATCCCGGCCAGAAAGAGCTCGCGCTCTGTGAACAGCAGCAGCGCTTCCACGTAGCGCCGCTTCATCAGGCGCGCGGTCACGAGGTTTTCCGGGATATCCAATTTTGTGACCCGGTTGAAAAACCGATAGAAAAAGCCGCCGCTTCTGCGTTCAAACCAGCGGCCTTTTCGGGCTTGCTGCACGCCATAGACGACATCGCAGCCGGTTTCTCGCATTTCTTCCGCAAAGGGGGCCAGCCATTCAGGCTCTTCTTCGAGATCGCTGTCGATCAAAAACACATATTCGCCGCCCGCCTGCGCCAGCCCGGTCATGATCGCTTTGTGGTGGCCGAAATTGCGCGACAAATCAACGATGACGAGATGGCCATCCCCGTTTTCAAGCAGCGCGACGGCTTTTCCGACGCTGTCGTCCGGCGACCCGTCATTGACGAGGATGATTTCGTAGTCTTCGCCCGCAAAGCCTTTTGCGGAAACAGAGGCGCGCCGGACAAATTCGTCGATGTACGGCGCGGACTTGTAGAGGGTCGCGACAACGGAGAGTTTCATCTTATTTCACATGCCGCATGTACTTTGGCGAATCCTTGCCGCAGTTGAACAAAAGGTCGAGGATGGTCACGCCGTGGGCGAAAGCGCCCCAAAGCTGAGGGTATTCGGGATATCCGCCATAGTCAAACCATGTCAGTTTGATGCCCCGCTCGCGGAAGGCGTTTTCGTCGACATACGACTTTGCCGCCGGGCCGGAAATGTACTCGGAGGCGCCGCATTGCGCGCAAAGGTCGGCAAGCCGCTCGGTCTTGCCGTCCGCCAATCGGTAATCCCATGAATTTGAGAGGCGCGTGCGGATGCCGAGGTAAGCGCAAACCCGTTCCAGAAAAAGGCGGTTGAGCCGGGAAAGATTGGCCGGCGGGCCATCTGCGTACAGGGGCTTCAGCCACTCGGCGATTTCCGGAAAATGCGCCGCCCGCCGGTAGTTGAGCTCGATTGCCTTCCAATGCGCGGCCGCCCACTCCGCACCGTCCGTTTCCGTGTCGCGAATGCGCTGGTGGTATTTCCCTTTCACGACGACCGGGATTGTGATCCATTGCGGCCCCGAGGATGTCTTGATTTGATTGCGGTTGCGCCAGTCCCGCCTTGTGTACTGCATATCATCGTACAAAATGAACTCGTCCGCAGCGGCAATCATATCAAAATACCCTTTCCACGGAATGTAATTGGATTGAAGGATCGCGACTTTTTTCATGCCCGTATCTTATCACAAATGACACCCAAAATATATGGTAGAATAAGATCTATGAAGAAGGTCATCACTTATGGTACTTATGATTTGTTTCACGAAGGGCACCTGCGCTTGCTTGAGAGGGCGCGGGGGCTCGGCGATTATCTCATCGTCGGCGTCACGAGCGACAACTTTGACCGCGAGCGCGGCAAGCTCAATGTGAAAGACAGCCTTGCGGCGCGCATCGAAGCCGTGCGGGCTACCGGGTTTGCCGACGAGATCATCGTAGAGGAATATCTGGGGCAAAAACTTTCCGACGTCATCCGGTTTGGCGTGTCGGTGTTTGCCATCGGCAGCGACTGGAAAGGAAAATTTGATTACCTTTCAAAGCATTGCGAAGTCGTTTACCTCGAGCGCACAAAGGGCATATCGAGCACGGGCTTGCGCGAAGAGGGCGCAAAGCTGCTGCGGCTTGGGATCGTGTCCGATTCGCAGGACGACGGCGATGTCGGCGCGGAGACGGATTTTGTCAGCGGGCTTGAGATTTCGGGCGTTTATGTGCCGGCGATTTCCGGCGGCCTTGCGGGTTTGGGCAAGGGCGATATGGCCGCCGCCGGGGCATTTTGCGCAAAATATGACTTGGCGGCCGCGTTCGGCACAGCGGATGAACTGTTCGCCGGCAGCGACGTGGTCTATATCCATACGCGCAGGCGGCATCGCTTCTTCTTTGCCGCGGCGGCGCTCCGGCATGGCTGTCACGTCATCTGCGATTTCCCGCTGAACAAGCCGGAGGAAGCTGCGGGGATCTGCGGGCTCGTGAAAGAGAAAGGCCTCGTTTTTGCCGACTGTGTGCCGCTTGCGTATCTGAGGACTTTTCAGCAGTTGATCTGGCTGCTGCAAGGCGGCGCGATCGGGCAGGTATTGTCTGTCGAGTGCGCGATGCCGACGCACGGCAGTTTTCGCGATGCCGAGGCTCTTGCGGCGTTTGCGGTCACACGTATCCTCGGGACCGAGAACGCAGGCGTAAGAAGGCTCTGCGTATGTACGCGCGAACGTTATGACCGTGTTGTTTTTTCCTATCCGGACGCTGTGGCGAGCTGTTCGGCCTCGGGCAGCAAATGGCTGAAGCCCGGCATGACGGTACTCGGCAGCGACGGGCGCGTCAATGTGCCGGGCGCCTGGTGGAATATGAGCTATTTCAAAATGCGCACAGGGAGCGAAGATGATTTGCGCCGGTATTCTTTCAACATCGAAGGGCCGGGGTTGCGCTATCTGCTTTCCGAAGTGACGCAGATGATCGCCGAGCGCCGCGGCGAGTCGATTGCGCTCAGCCATGAAGAGGCGCAAAAGCTCGTATATTTGCTTGAACAGGGGGATCTGCTGTGACGCAAAAACTTTTCACGCTCGGCCCGGTCGAAATGTTTGAATACACGAGGGAGCGGCCCTTGGGCCCGCTCCCGTATTTTCGCACAGAAGCTTTTTCAAAAATCAATCTGGAATGCGCCGCGCGTCTGAAAAGGCTGGCAAATGCCCCGGGGGACAGCCATGTCCTCTTGCTCGCCTGTTCGGGGACCGGCGCGATGGAGGCCGTGGTCGGCGGCTGCTTTTCGGAAAACGACCGTTTGGCCGTGATAGACGGCGGCGGTTTCGGACATCGGTTTGCGGAGCTCGCGGCGCATCATGGCATCCCATACGAAGCAGTGAAACTCGCTTTCGGCGAGACGCTTGGCGGGGACGCGCTTGCGGCGGCGGCATCGGCTTCGCCCGGCGGCGGTTTTGCCGGCCTGCTCATCAACCATCACGAAACGAGCACGGGCCAGCTTTATGACCTCGATATGGCCTCCGGGTTTTGCAGCAGCCATGATTTGTATCTCGTCTGCGACGCGATATCGAGTTTCCTCGCGGATGGGCTTGACTTTTCCGCGCAGTGCATAGACGCGCTCATCGTCAGCTCGCAAAAAGCGCTTGCGCTGCCGCCCGGCCTCTCGGCCGTCATCCTGTCGGACAGGCTTTGGGAAAAAATCGGCCGCGAAAAGATAAGGCCTTTCTCCCTGTATTTTGACCTGACAGGCGCGGAGCTGGACGCGCGCCGCGGGCAGACGCCCTTTACCCCGGCCGGCGGCCTCATCCTTGCGCTCAGAGACCGGCTCGAGCGGATTGAGGAAGAAGGCGGTTACGGCGCCGCAGTAACGCGCGTATCGGCGCTTGCGCGCGACTTCCGCGCGCGCATCGCAGGCCTGATCGAAAAAGGGCTTTTGGGCCTGCCGGGCCATCCGCTCTCAAACGCGTGCACGCCGCTCGTCTTTCCCGGTGGCGGCGCGAAAGCGGTCTGCGAAAAGTTGGCGGGCGAACACGATGTCTGGCTCAATCCGTGCGGAGGCGAGCTTGCGGACAAGGTGCTGCGCGTCGGCCATCTCGGTGCGCTGGCCGAAGCAGACAACGAAATGCTTGCGGGCTTGCTGTCCAAAATATTATGGAAAGCCTGATCAGCGTCATCATCCCCGTATATGAAGCGGAGCGTACGATAGAACGCTGTTTGGACAGCGTGCTTTCCCAGACATATGAAAATATCGAAGCAATCTGCATCGTGGACGGCGGCCGTGACGGCAGCGCGGACATCCTGCGTGGGTATGCGGCAAGGGACGCGCGCGTACGCGTGATCGAGCAGGAGGGCAAGGGGCCGGCCACGGCGCGAAACGCGGGGCTTGATGCGGCGCGCGGCGCGTATATCGGCTTCGTGGACGCGGACGATTTTGCGGAACCCACGATGTATGGGCGCCTACTCGCCGCCATGCGGGAGGCGGGCGCCCAGCTTGCAAATTGTGCGTATACGGCTTTTCGCCCGGACGGCGGGGAAACGGTGAAATTGCCTGACTTGCATGGCTCCTGCGGCTGTGCGCAGAATGACACAAAAAAGAACGTCCCCTTTGTGTTTGTTTCGGAGGGCGCGGAAGGCCTTGGGGGCTTGATCGCGGACACGCCGGATTTCATATGGGACAAACTTTTTGATGCGGCGGTCATCAGGGGCGAAGGCCTGCGTTTCCCGGACGGGCGCGTATACGGTGAGGATACCGTCTTTCTCGTAAAATATCTGAGCTTTGTGAAGCGGGCGGTTTTCATCCGCGATGCGCTCTATCATTACAACGCCTACAATGAGGGTTCGATCACAAACACGATGTCGGACCGCTGGTACGACATCTTCGAAAACCTCAAGGACATCCTGTTCTTTTTTCGCGAGTCGCGGCCCCCTGCGGATTTTGAGATACTGGCCCCCTGCCTCGAAGGGCTTTTCATCCGGTATTACGACCGCCGCGCCAACGCGATGCTGCGGTACGGGGAACGGGGCTTTCAGAGCCGCTATGTGAAATATTCGTTTGAATTTTTATCACGGTATTTTCCGGGTTGGAAAGCGCGTATGCGTGCGATGCCGGACGTCGTTTTCCCGCGTGTCAAGACGAGCCTATTCCTGATGCGCCTGTATATCCTTGCGCCGGCGCCCGTGAAGCAGAGGCTTGGGGAGGGGCGCCGGGCATGATCAGCGTCATCGTCCCTGTTTTCAACGCGGCGGAGTATCTCGAAGAGTGTGTATCTTCCGTGCTCGACCAGTCGTATTCAAATATCGAGCTCATCCTCATCGACGACGGGTCAACCGATGGCAGCGGCGGGATGTGCGAAACAATTGCCGCCCGCGATTCAAGGGTCACTGTCATTCACAGGGAAAACGGGGGCGTGTCGCGCGCGCGCAATACCGGGCTTGATGCGGCAAAGGGCGACATCATCGCCTTTCTTGACTGCGACGACTATATCCTGCCCGGCATGTACGAAACACTGCTCGAAAAGATGGAACAGTCGGGTTCGCGCATAGCCGTATGCACCGTGATGGACGAGCAGGAGGGCGGCAGCGTGCGCAAGGTGGATACGGGCGAAACGCTGCTCATCAGCGGGCGCGACGCGCTCCGGCAGCTTGTGTGCGGCATGGGCGAGCGCGCAGGGAACCGCGAAACGATCTGGTTTTCGGTTTGGAACAAACTTTACGACGCGGCGCTGTTCAAGGAAGGCGGCGGGCTCCGCTTCGATCCCGAGACCGACAGCGCGGAGGACGTGCCGGTCAACCTGGCGCTGTTTTCGGCTGTCCATCATATCCTGTACTATAAAAAACCGTATTATTTTTGGCGTTACCGCAGTGAAAGCCAGTCAAATCTGCGCGCGCCGGCGGCGCTGCGCGGCGGCATCCGCACGAGCCGCTACCTCTTTGATTACGCAAAGCGCTTTGGGGAAGCGGACAGGAGGGCGGCGGTCACGTCCGCGATCCGGCATTTTTATTGGTACTATACCGCCTGTGTGCGTTCGTTATATACGGCGCGCAAAGAAAAGAGGGATATTTCCGATTATGTGGCGCTCCGGGCCGACATGGCAGGGCAGCTGCGCATCACAGTGGACGATCCGGCCTATGCAAAATACGCGGGCATCTGCTTCAAGGCCGCCATCCTGCTCATGCTGCATGCACCGGCCCTTTTTGCAGCGCTTTGGCTATGTTACAGAAAGATGAAGCAGATCGGGAGATGAAACGGGCTTTTGGCCTCAAGGGGCTGCGGGGGCATCGTCTTCCCCTCGCAGGAACCTTTCCATCTGGGCACGCGCCGCATTGACAGAATCCATATCCGGCAGCACCACCGAAAGCGGGCGGTCTGACCCCATTGAATAAGTAGGCTGTTGCGAATTTGTCCCTGTCACGCTGATTTTTTCAATCGTCCACTGCCCGCCGAATGTGATTTGGCGGTTGAAAAGCTGCGTAATCACGGAAGGCGGTATGTTCGAGCGGAACGTGCCGTCGAGCGCCGCGAGGATATCTTTGTAATGTGTCACGACATTGCTCGCCGACATCTGCGCGACGATCCCTTCGATGACGCGCTGCTGGTTTTCGCCGCGGCTGTTGTCGCCGTCCTCCAGATGTTTTCGCTCGCGGCAGAAGAGCATCGCGTTTTCCCCGTCGAGATGGACGCGGCCCTCCGGAAAGTCGTGCCCCCACAAATTGAACTGCTGCGGGTTGTCGACATAAATGCCGCCGAGGGAATTGACGAGGTTTCCGAGCGTCGTGTAATTGACAAGGACATGGTAATCAATGTTGATGCCGTACAGATCCTCTAAGGTTGCTTCGCCGACATCAATGCCGTATGTACCCGCATGCGTGAGCTTGTCCGGCAAGCCCGGTTTGCCCGCGAGCTGTACATAATAGTCGCGCGGCGTGTTTACCAGCAAGATTTTGTAATGTTTCGGGTCGATCAGCACAAGCATATTGACGTCGCTGCGCGCGACCTGGTCGATGTCGCCGTCGTCGTCTACGCCGCTGACATAGAGGGCAAAGGGCTTTGTCGTGTCTATGTCCGCCACCGCCTGCGTCCCGGAAGCGGAAGCCGTACCGGCTTTAAACGTGGCGAGGATGTCCAGTTTCCCATAGGATTCCGGGAAATACTCGGCATAGGCTACGAGAAAAACGGACTGTACCACCGCAATGCTGATCGTATCGCTCGCGGTGGCGTCGATCAGCTCGGAGAGGTTGTCGTACTCCATGAAAGTAGCGTCCGCGATCTGCTGCGTCTGCTCCTCCGCCTCGGTCTTGCAGCTGTCCGTGCTTTGGATCCCCGCGCGTACCGCTATCTGTTTTGAAAGCTCGATATTCGATGTCCGCTGGGCAACGACGCTATATTCGATGTTCCCTTTCTCGATTCCAAATTGATCGTCAAGGAAGTCGGAGGTGAGCGCCATGTAGGATGACGCGAAAAGATTCAGGAAGATCATCAGCGCCGAGATCGCGATGCAGCCGTAGCGAAGCGCAAAAATACGAACGCTCTTCCCCGAGGCGATGAAATAAAACGGCAGGAATACAAGCACGGCGTCGACAAGGACGGCAACCAGGATAATGTTGTATATGGCGACTTTCATCTCGATGAGGGACAGCAAAACAAGCGCAAAAGAAGCGATTGACCCAAGGCTGACAATCAGGCTGAGTATCTTGATGAAATAATTGTTTGCTTGATTCGCCCTGTTTGCTTTTGAGCTGCGATTCCCGTTCATCAGTCAATTATATAAAAAAATGCATTCCGGTGCAAGAATCCGGGCATGTAAAACTGTAAAGGCTTCGTGAAGATTGGATGAAGCGGCGATTACAGGGACGGCGCCGCCCGCGTCATCCGCGCGCCAGCAGCACGGCGCCTGCAATGATTGCGCAGATGCCGATGACCTTTCGCCTTGTGACCCGCTCATGGAGGAGCTTGTTCGCAATCACCATTGTCCATATATAAGTGATCGACGACATTGGCAGGATGATAGAGTATTCCATATAGCGGAGGAGGAAGATATTGTTTGCCGCCGCAACGAGATACAGGGCAGCGCCGATCCACAGCCCCCTCTCTTTCAGCAGCGCGCCGATCTTCAAGCCGTCTATCGACGAGGAGGCATTCTTGAAAAAATAGGAAGCAAACGCGCCCAGAACGCAGCCTCCGATCAGCATCGTGTAGAGCAAAGCAGAGTTCATAGCGTCCCCTCCCCGCCGGCTTCGGATCGTGCGCGGATGCCGCACCCCGGCGTTTCATCCCCGCCCGCAACCATCACAACGCCGAAAATGATGACGATGATGCCCGCCAGCTTGAACGGCGTCATTGTTTCGCCGAGGATGAAGATCGAGATGAAGATCGCAAAGATATAGCCGAGGCAGAGCATAGGCTGCAATACCGAGAGGCTCCCGTACTTGTAGGCGACGATCATGGCGATGGCGCCGCCGGCGTAAAGCACGAGGCCGAGCGCCAGCGCCCACAGCCCCTCCGTGTGGAACATTTTCCAAAACATTTGGCCGAAAGCCGCCGACAGCGCCGACAGCGCCATCAGCAGGATGCCTTTTTTGTTATTTCGAATGGATGTCAACATCGGTGCAGTGTATCCTTTCCCGGCCGGGGCCGTCAAAGCCTGTTGCTGTCATATGCTGTGCGGTAGATGCCCATGATCAGGCGGGCGATCGGCTTTGGCCAGTATTTTTCAAACATCACAAGGTCTTCAGCGGCGCGCTGCCCGCTGCCGATCGTATTTGTCGTCTGCGATTCCGCGTAGATCCGGTGGCCGAGCAGCAGCTCTTTCACAAAGATGAAATCGCCCGGGAGTTTTGCGAGCCTGCATATGGCGTCCCAGTCGTGGCTGTTTTGCCAGTCGGGGCGGAAGCCTATTTCGGGGATGCGCTTTTTGTTGTAGGTCGTGCCGGGGCAGTTCATCGGATAGCCGAAAGACAAAACGCGGTTTCGCAGCCAAATGCTGTTTTGCCGGAGCCTGATGGCGCCCAGCATAAAACGTTTGACGCGCAGGATGCGGTTTGTTTCGATGCGCCGGCCGCCCCCCCCTTTTTCTTTGTATCTCAGCTCGTAATAATCCGTGTAGGCGGCAATCGGATTTTTGCTGTTTTCGATCGCGGCCATCGTTTTTTCGGCAAAGGCCGGTTCGTAAACATCATCCTGGTGCGCGAGCGTGACAAAGTCCGTTTCCGCCTGCGCATAGGCAAAATTCCAGTCTTTGGCCGATGTGCCCCCGTCCGGGTTGACGCGGATCCCCACGCCGTATTTTTTTGCGACGCCGTCGATCAGGCCGTTTGGCGTGGATGTGCTGATGAGCACCCGGGCAGGCAATGTCTGCGAGAGCAGCCGCCGGACGGTGTCTTCGAGAAACGCGCTTTCCTTGTACGCGCAGACGACAAATGTGAGATTGGCCGGCATGGTCACACCCTCCCCGAACAATACAGCTTTGAGAAAAGGCCCATGAGCCCGAGCCTCCGGATTGCAAGAAACGCCGCGATCCCGAATTTTACGGGGAAGCGTTCCCCCGGAAGCCCCCATAGCAGGTATTTGTTTTTTTTGCAGCCGGGAAATTTGGCATCGACCCATTTGAAAAGCTCTTGATAGTGCGCCATGAATTTTTTTGGCGAAGCGTTGCGGCCCGAGTGCAGCAGATAATAGATCGGCAGTTTGACAATGCAGTATTCGCGGAGAATCGCCGATTCAAAACGGAATTCCGTCACCTTTTCCATCCACGGGATGATATCCACATCATCGCGAAGCCCCTTGTGCTTTGCCTCCGAAACGCTTTCCGCGTTGAAAAACCAGTTGTAGCCGTCGTAGCGGATATAGCGCATATTTGCCGAATGCGCCGCTTCGGCAAAGCAAAACGCGACATCTTCGCCGATGTTGTTGTCAAAGAACTCGATGCTGTGCCCCCGCAGATATTCCGTCCGGTGGATCCTTGCCCAGGCGTAGACGATGATGTATTGGTAAAACCCCCTGCCGGACAGCAGTTTGCGTTTCCGGACCCGCCCAGACCCGTCCGGCCTTTTGTAGCCGCCGATGACGACGTCGCATCCGTGCGCCTCGATTTCGCCCACATAGGTTTTGATATAGTCCTTGTCAAACCAGTCATCCTGGTCAAGGAACAGGATGTATTTGCCGCGCGCCAGCCCGATGGCCCTGTTGCGCGTACGGGCCACGCCCATGTTTTCGTGGGAAACGGCGCGCACGACGCCCGGGCATGCGTTTGCGTATTCGTCCATGATGGGCCGCGAGCCGTCCGTCGAACCGTCGTCCATGAGCAGCAGCTCAATGCTTTCAAACCGGTTTTCAAATACGCTGTCTATGCAGCGCCGCAGATATCGGGCGCCGTTGTAAACAGGGACGATGATGGTGACAATCGGATTCGGGCATGCGTGAGTATCCATATAAAGCCCATTATCGCATGTGCGCAAAGCCGATTCAATGTAAAAAACATGCAATCTTTGTTGACATTTCATTACAGGGATATTATTATTTAGGGAACGTTGGTTTGTGGTCGATGAATCAGCGTTTCCCTAAGGGAGTTGAAGCGAATTCTTATCTTGTTGTTTGGGGTTTGTACCGCTTTGGCATGAATCCCCGTATCTTTCTTGAAGTACATGGAGGAATAGCTAAATGTCAAAATTATCGTCAAATGAAATCAGGCGCCGCGTGTTTGCAGTGCTGTTGTGCGCCATCGTGGCGGCGGCGGCGAGTTTTGCCGCGCCGCTCTCGGCCCTTGCCGAGGATGAGGCCGCCGCGCCGGCGGCTGCCGATGAGCTTGCGGGCGGGGGGGGAGCCCTGCCGGAGGGGATGCCCGGCGAAGCTGCCGTGCCTGCGGCAGCGCCCGGCGAGTATGCCGTGCCTGCGGCAACGGAGGATGCGGACGGGGAAACCGATGCCTCATCGGATGCCGCGTATTTCAGGGCTTTGGCGGCCGGTGATGTCCAAGGCGCTTGGGAGGAGACGCCCGGCGGGTGGGTGTACCTTGACCCCGCGGGCGCGCCATATACAGGCTGGAAATCGGTGGATGGCGAAGCCCGGTATTTCGACCCCGCAAACGGGGGGGTCGCGCCGCAGGGGTGGTTCAACCACGCAAACGGGCAAACATACTATTTCTGGTGGTCGGGCAAAGGGACTTTTGCGAGCGGGCTTTCCGACATCGGGGGCCGTTCCTATTATTTTAACGGCCAAGGGCACCTTGAGGCCGGTTGGCAGTCTGTCGACGGGCAGGCCCGGTATTTTGACCCCGCGCAGGGCGGCGCCGCGCCGCAGGGCTGGTTCGACCATTCAAACGGGCATACCTACTATTTCTGGTGGAGCGGCCAAGGCACATT
>JAITMX010000087.1 GCA_031290775.1 Eubacteriales Family XIII. Incertae Sedis bacterium | reverse complement strand
CATGCTATTGCAAGCCAATTGCCCGTCATTGCGAGGGAGCGCAGCGACCGCGGCAATCCATTATCCGCTGGATTGCTTCGCTTCGCTCGCAATGACGAAGCAAGTCTGAGCTGTTACGCAAAATCTTTGCGTTGCTGTTCACCCCCCCCCTGTTTCAACGCGCTGTCACAGGGCGTTTTTCGCTTTTCGTTTCAGGGAGATGAAAATGCCGATGACGCAGATTGCGGCAAAAATGGAAAACGAAATATGCAGATCGGTTGCGATATGGGCCGAGGCAACGTTTTCGATTGGCGTATTCCCGATTACGGCGTTGATGACGATGGTGATGACCGCCATGCCGATTACCTGCCCGAAAGTCCGCGATGTGCTTTGCACCGAAGCCGCGATGCCATAATCCTTCTTTGGCACCGAACCCATAATCACATTTGAATTTGGCGATGAGAAAAGGCCCTGCCCAACGCCCGTCAGGATCAGCCCGGCAACGATATAGGGCGTCGGCGCGCCCCCGTCCAGGAAGGCAAACATGAAGAGCGCCCCGCCGCAGCATGCCATGCCTGCCGACGCGATTGACGATGCCGATTTCCGGTCGGAAAGCCGGCCCGCAATCGGGGAGAGGATTACCTGGATGATGGGCTGGGATATCATAATGATGCCCGAAACGTCGGCATTGAAGCCTTTGACAAGCTGAAGGTAGATTGACATAAGGTAGGAAACCGCAAAAACGGACGCGAAGTTGAACATCGCCGCCAGATTGGAAAGGCTGAAGTCACGGTTGCCGCTGAAAAGCCGCACCTCGATCACGGGCGTTTCCGTACGCAATTCATGCCGCACAAATACCACAAGGAAGACGACGCCGGCCGCCAGGATGAAATACGACGGGATGTTTTGCGTCAGCGTCGCAAAGCCGTACATCACAAGCCCGAGCGAAACGATGAAGAGCACGATGCTGCCGACATTCAGCTTTTCCGCCACGGCTTTTTTTTCGTCCTTCGGCAGCTTTATGGCAGCCATGGCAAAAGCGACAAGCGCAAGCGCGGAGATGACAAGGAAAACGCCGCGCCAGCCGAATGCGTGCGTGATGAGGCCGCCGGCCACCGGTCCCAACGCCGCGCCGGCATAAACAGCGGAGACCGAAATGCCGAGAACGCTGCCCCTTTTGTTTGCGGGGAAGACATCGAGCAGAATAGCGATATTCGTTGAAAAAATCATCGCAGCGCCGATGCCCTGCAAAACGCGGAAAAGGAAAAACACCGGCATGGACGGCGAAAAGATGTTCAGGAACGACGCGGCGCAAATCAGGAGGATGCCGGATTTCAATATCGGCTTTCGCCCGCGGATGTCTGCAATCCGGCCGAAAGGGATGGAAAGCAGCACAGTGACGAAGATGAACGAGAGCACAATCCACGTCATCGACGTCGCGGATGCGTGAAATTCCTTGCCGATGTGGGGCACCGCGATATTCAGCGCGGTCGTCGCAAAGGGATTCACAAAGTTTGTAATCAACGCGACAGCCAATGTCGTATTCTGTACGGACTTTTGTTTTTTGTCGATTCCCTCCATCGCCCGGTATCGAGGCCCTGCCCTTTTACAGGCGCAGCCCCAAGTCCTCCTGCTCATGTTTTTTGCTTCGCGTCATGAGGGCGGACAGCGCTTCGTCGGGCGGCATATCCCCGCCCACGACGCGGCAGATCGCTTCCGTGATCGGCATTTCGACGCCGAGCTTTCCCGCGAGCGCCGACGCGGCCTCGGCGGTCGGGATGCCTTCGACGACCATGCCGACACGGGCCATCGCGTCCTTTGGCGGCATGCCCTCGCCGATCATGATCCCGCATCTGCGGTTGCGGCTGTGCATGCTTGTGCAGGTGACGATGAGGTCGCCGATGCCCGAAAGCCCGAAAAACGTCTCGCGCCGCGCGCCGAGCCGCGCGCCGAGCCGCGCCATCTCCGAGATGCCGCGCGTCATGAGCGCCGCCTTTGTATTGTCGCCGTAGCCCATGCCGTCGGAAATGCCCGCGCCGAGCGCGATGATGTTTTTCAGTGCGCCGCCGAGCTCGACGCCGAGCACATCGCCCTGCGTGTAGACGCGGAAACGCTCTGTCATAAAGATATTTTGCACCGCTTCCGCCGCTTCGGGATCCGCCGACGCGGCCGTGACGGTCGTCGGCATCCCGTCCGCTACCTCCTCGGCGTGCGAGGGCCCGGACAGGACGGCATATACGCGCCCCGGCGCGATCTCGGCACAGACCCGCGAGATGGTCTGCAGCGAGCCGATCTCGATCCCTTTCGCGACATTGACGATGAAAGCATCCTTTCGCAGATCGGGCAGCGCGGCGCCCGCCGCCGAGCGGAAATGCTGCGCCGGCACGGCGGCGACCGCAAAATCGGCGTCTTTCACGCAATTTTTCAGCGAATCCGCCACTTCGACCAGATCGTGCAATCGATGCCCCGGCAGATATTTCTTGTTTTCGCGGCTGCGGGAGATATAGTCGAGCAGGTCTTGGTCGACGTCCCAGACGCAGACGCGCACGCCGCTGCCCGCCAGCAGATTGGAGAGCGCCGTCCCCCAGCTTCCCGCCCCGATGATTCCGGCTTTCATTTGTTTCCTCCTCCGAAACTGAGTTTGCTCTCCTCGCCTTTTGCGAGGCGTTTTATATTGCCGCGGTGCTTCCAGACGATGAGCGCCATGATGATGGAGAGCCACAGCGGCTGAAAAACGTTGAACCGAAAAACCCCGATATTGTAATAGAACTGCCCCCATGCGATAATGCCTGCGGCAAAGCCCGAAAATACCAGCACGAGGGAAACCGCGACCGCGATCAATACCGACAGGGACACGCGCCGGAAGATTGCCGTGAAGACAATCACGATGGCGAGCAGGACGAGCGCGTAGACGGGCGATGCCGCAAGCAGCACGCCGAAAGCCGTTGCCACGCCCTTGCCGCCGCGAAAGCCGAACACGGCCGGGTACATATGGCCGAGCACGGCCAAAAGCCCGCAAAGCATCGCAACTGCGGACGGGACGGCCGAAAACGCGTAGAGCGCCGCAGCCGCCCCGGCATCCGGATAGGCGGAAGACACAAGCGCCCGAAAGACGGCATCATTTCTTTGAACCACAAACAGAAAGGCCATATGCGGCGCAAAATAGCAGGCCCAGCCCTTCGCCACATCGATGAGGAACACCGCCGCCCCCGCCTTCTTGCCGAGCGCCCTCGCCGCGTTCGTCGCGCCGGCGTTGCCCGAGCCCTTGCTCCGTATGTCGATCCCCTGCGCGCGCCCGAGCAAAATCGCGGGGTTGATATTGCCGATAAAGTAGGCGCAGACGGCAGCGGCGATGGCAGCCCATACCGGAACCCAAGCGCCATCCAGGGCGGCGGCAAAAAAATTATTCATCGCCATCCCCTTTCTCGCGGAACACAAAACTGATCGGCGTCCCCGTAAAGCCGTACACATCGCGAATGCGGTTTTCGAGATAGCGCGAGTACGAAAAGTGCATGAGGTCGCGCTTGTTGATTTTGAAAGAAAAGAGCGGCGGCTGCACGCCGACCTGCGACACATAGTAGATTTTGAGCCGCTTGCCCTTGTCGGACGGCGGCTGTTTCATGCCGATCGCGTCCTGTATGAGGCTGTTGAGCGGCGACGTCGGTATGCGCAGCGAGCAGTTGGAATTGACGACCGACACCGTCTCGAGGACTTTGCGAAGCCGCTGCCCGTCCTTCACGGAGATGAAGACGTCGGGCGCGTACGCCAAAAAAGGCAGCTCGGCGCGTATCTTTTTGCGATAGGCGTCCATCGTCTTTGTGTCCTTTTCGACGAGGTCCCATTTGTTCAGGGCGAGCACGACGCCCTTGCCGCTGTCGTGCGCGAGGCCCGCGATCTTTTTGTCCTGTTCCGTGACGCCCTCGGTCGCGTCTATCATGACCAAGCAGACGTTGCTGCGCTCGATGGCCGCAATCGCGCGCACCACGCTGTAGTGCTCGATGTTTTCCGTCACCTTGCTCTTGCGGCGCATGCCCGCCGTGTCGATGAGGACAAAGTCCTCGCCCTCGTAGGCGAAAGGCGTGTCGATCGAGTCGCGCGTCGTCCCGGGAATGTCCGAAACGATCACGCGGTTTTCGCCGACCAACGCGTTCACGAAAGAGCTTTTGCCCACATTGGGCTTGCCGACGATGGCGAGTTTGATTTTGTCGTCGTCCTCTTCCGCGCCCGCCGCCGCGCCCGCCTCGGACAGGCCCGCGAGAATCTCGTCAAGCGCGTCCCCGAGCCCCGTCATATTGGCGGCGGAGACAGGCAGCGGCCCGCCGAAGCCGAGCTCGTAAAAATCATAATAATCATCCGGCAGCTTGCCGCCGTCAATCTTGTTTGCGATCAGCAAAACCTTTTTCGAGGTATGGCGCAGCAGCTCCGCGACCTCGCGGTCCTGCGCGGTGACGCCCTCCTTGCCGTCGACCATGAAGAGAATCAGGTCTGCCATGTCCATCGCGACCATTGCCTGCTCGCGCATTTGCGAAAAGATCACGTCGCTTTTGCCGTCGTCGATGCCGCCTGTGTCAATGAGGGCAAAACGCTTGCCGCACCATTCCGCCTCGGCATAGATACGGTCCCGCGTCACGCCGGGCGTGTCCTCGACGATTGACAGCCTGCTGCCGACAATGCGGTTGAAAAACGAAGATTTGCCGACATTTGGGCGGCCGACGACCGCAACGATGGGAAGTGTGCCCGCCATATCAATATACCCCCGAAAAAATACTGTCCGCGAAACGCGCGGGGTCAAACGGCTCCAGATCATCTGCTTTTTCGCCCGTCCCGATAAACTTGATCGGCATGTCAAACTCGTCCGCGACCGTGATCGCGATGCCGCCTTTGGCCGTGCCGTCGAGTTTGGTCAGCACGACGCCCGTGACAGAGACGGCCTCGCCAAATTCCTTCGCCTGGCTGACGGCGTTTTTGCCCGTCGTCGCGTCGAGCACGAGCAGGGTCTCTTTCGATCCCGCGCCATATTCGCGTGTGATGACCTTGTTCATTTTTTCAAGCTCGCTCATGAGGTTGCGCTTGTTTTGCAGGCGGCCCGCCGTGTCGCAGATGAGCACGTCGATGCCGCGCGCGGCGGCCGCCTGCACACCGTCAAAGATGACGGCGGACGGGTCTGCGCCCTCGCGGTGCTTGACGATCGGGACGCCCACGCGCCCCGCCCAGACCTCGAGCTGCTCGGCCGCCGCCGCGCGGAAAGTGTCCGCCGCCGCGACCAGCACCGTCTTTCCCTCGCTTCGGTAGCGCTGCGCGAGCTTTGCGATCGTCGTCGTCTTGCCGCCGCCGTTCACGCCGACCATAAGCACGCAAATCGGGTAGGACGCGTTCATCGCGAGCCGGCCCCCTTTGTCGACGAGCCCCGCGATGATTTGGCGCAGTTTTGCCTCGACCGCGCCACGGTCGCCCAACCGCTCTGTACGCACCGCCTCGCGCAGCGCGTCCACAATATGCATCGACGTTTCCATGCCGATGTCCGACGTGATGAGGATTTCCTCGAGCTCCTCGAGAAAGGCCTCGTCCACCTGCGGCCGCATGAGGATCGCGTCCCCGATGCGCTGCGCAAGTTTTCCGAAAAACCCTTTGCCTTGTTCAAATTCCATAATTTACCATACCAGTAGGTTTCCTTATCTGTTAGCGGCTTCCCGCTCAATTCAGCGTTTCCGCAAACGCCTCGGTTTCTTTTTCCCCGAGCAGGAGCGACAGGACGGACGTCACGCCCTGCTCCTGCATCGTAACGCCAAAGAGCGCGTCCGCGTACTCCATCGTCGAGCGCTGGTGCGTGACGAGCGCAAACTGCGTCGCGCCGAAATTTGCGACATAGTTTGCGAAACGGTGGATATTCGTCTCGTCCAGCGCCGCGTCGATCTCGTCAAGGATGCAAAACGGCGTGGGCTTCGCTTTCAAAATCGAAAAGAGCAGCGCAATCGCGATCATGGATTTCTCGCCGCCGCTGTAGCTGTCGATGCTTGCAAGATTGGTCTTGCCTGGCGGGCTGATCTTGATGTCAATGCCGCACTCGAGCGGGTCGTTTTCGTCTTCGAGCAGTATCTGCCCCTTGCCGCCGCCAAAGAGCAGCGCAAAGGTCTCGCCGAACGTCTCCGAGACTTTTTCAAACGTCTCGCTGAATTTTTCCTTGCTGATTTTGTCCATATCGCGCACAATATCCTGAAAATCCTTCATTGACGCGACCACATCGTCGCGCTGCGTCGTCAGGAACGTATAGCGCTCGCTCGTCTCCTCATACTCTTTGATTGAGCCGGGATTGACGTCGCCGATCTCTTTCAGGCGCTCCTTCACCTCGCGGTTTTCCTTGATGCCCGTGCTCATCACAAAATCGTCATTCTTGTATTCAAGGGCGTGGACATAGGAAAGCTCAAACTCGTCAAAAAGCTTTTCCTTCCAGGTCGTCAACCGGGTCTCCTGACGGCCAAGCTCGACCTCCATCCCATTGCGCGACGAAATCTGCGCCTCGATTCGATCAAGCGAGCGGTCAAATGCCATCTCCTTTTCCTCGATCTGCGAGTGGACGGACGCGCGTTCCGACACGACGGACGAGAGTTCATCGTCAAGCGCCGCCCTTGCTTCTGTGAGCGCGGCAAGCTCCGCAGCCGCCGCCTCGTCGGAAAGCCCCGGCGAGAAACCGTCGAGCGCGACGCGTTCTTTCCGGCGCGCCTCGAGCTGCGCGCTCGTTTCGGCGATATCGTTTTTCATCGCGCGGAGCGTTTGGTCTGCGTTTTCTTTGTCGCGGCCCGCTTCGGCGGCTTTCAGCCGCAGCTCCGTCGCGGCGGCCTGTGCCAGATCGCTTTCCTGTTTGGCGGGGGCGATGCCGTCCATCTCGCGCCCGATCCCGCCCGAAACAGTTTCGATGCGGACCGCGAGTTTTTCGATGGTTTCGCGGAGCCGCGCAATCATCTCCCCGCTGTTTTCGCGGTCCTTGAGTGCCACGCCGAGCTCCGCGCGGCGTTTTTCAAGGCGTTTGTCGAGCTCGGCAAGCATATAGCCGGCGGATTTGAGCTCTTCCTGGGAGCGGATGAGCGCCGTTTCTTTTTCGCGCCCGGCCGCGTCATTTTCGCGGATTTGCGCGAGCAGCGTTTCGTTTTCGCGCACGAGCGCTTCCGCCGCCGCCCGGGCTTCATCGCCTTTTTTGCCAAGCGACTCGATGTCTTTTTTCAACGCGTCGATCTCGTTCTTTCGCTCGAGCAGGTTTGCGGTCTTATTTTTGTAGGCGCCGCCCGTCAGTGCGCCCGCGGGGTTGATGATCTCGCCGTCCTTTGTCACGATCAGCCAACCCTTTTTGTTTTTTGCGGATATCGCGATCGCGTCGTCAAGCGTTTCGGCGATGAGCGTCCTGCCGAGGAGATACAGGAAAACCTCTTCGTATTTTTTGTCAAACGAAATGCGGTCGGTCGCGTAGCCCGCAAAACCCTTGATCTTTTCCATCTCGGCATCGAAATCGAAGGCGCGCGCCCTGATGCTCCTTGCGGGCAAAAATGTCAAGCGCCCCGCCTTGTTGGCTTTCAGGTACTCGATCGCCCCTTTCGCGTCTTGCTCCGTTTCCGTGACGATATTTTGCGTCGCCGCGCCAAGCGCCGTTTCGATCGCGGCCTCAAACCCCGGCTCCGCTTTCATGAGCTCTGTGACGACGCCGATGACGCCGGGTCGCTTCGCTTGCATGAGCGCGCGGACGCCGGAGGCATAGCCCTCATAGTTGCTCTCCATCTCCTCGATGGTCTTTTGCCGCGAAAGCTTCTTCTCCGCCTCGAGCCGGATGGCCTCAAGGCGCAGGCGCGTGTCGGCAAACCCCTGCTCGCCCGCGCTGTATTTTTCCCGCAGCGTTGCGCCTTTCTTTTCAAGCCCCGCCTTTTCGGCAGCCTGCGTTTCGGTCGCCTGCGTGAGCGCGCGCGCCCTGCCCGCCAGCGCAATATGTTCATCCCCGCCCTGCGCGAGCTCGCTTTTGATAGACGCCTCCGTGTCGTCAAAGTTTGCGGCGAGCCCCTCGCTCGAGGCGAGCTCCGCTTCACGCGCCGAGCGTTCGCGCGAGAGCTCGAAAAGCTCCGATTTCAACTCGTCGACGCGCAGCGATTTCGTGCTGTACGCGGATTCCTTGGCGGCCGCTTCGGCAAGCAGCGTCGCGAGCTCCCCCGCGAAACGGTCGAGCGTTTTCGCGAGATCCGCGTGTTTTGCCTCGAAATCCGCGAGCGCGAGCGCACGTTCGTCCGCACGCTCCGCCAGCGCGCGGATATCCTCTTCCAAACGCAGCCTGTCCTTTTCGATGCTCTTTTGCCGCTCTTCCGTGATCGCGGCCGTATTGGCGATGGCCATGGAACGCGTCCTGTTCCCTGAAATCCTCTCTCGCAGTTCCGTCGCGCGCTGCTCAAGCTCCGTGTCGCGGTCGCGCAGCGCGCCGAGCTTGGCGTCCGCCTCCGCCTTTTCCCCGCGCAGGGCTTCCAGTCGCGCGCCCGCTTCCTCAAACTGGGCGGCGAGTTCCTTGTTCTTGCCTTGGAGGTTTTCGATGTTTTTCAGCGTAACGTTGATTTCAAGCTCCCTGTAGCGCTTGCTGAGGCCCGCGTGCTCTTTCGCCTTTTCGCTTTCGTCGCGCAGGCTGTCTATGCGCGACTCGATATCAAAGATCAAATCGCCGAGCCGGTCGAGGTTTGCGCCGGCGCCCTCGAGCTTGCGCTCCGCCTCCGCGCGTTTGCTTTTGTATTTGATGATGCCGGCCGCCTCTTCAAAAACTTCGCGCCGCGTCTCGGGCTTGTCGCTGACGATTTTGTCGACGCGGCCCTGCCCGATGAACGAATAGCCGTCCACGCCGATGCCCGTGTCCATGATGAGCTCGCGGATATCGCGAAGCCGGCATTGGTTGCCGTTGATGTAATACTCGCTTTCGCCGCTGCGGAAAAGGCGCCGTTTCAGCGCGACTTCCGTGTAATCGATATCGAGGACGCCCGAGCTGTTGTCGAACACGAGCGTGACTTCCGCCATGCCCTTCGCCCGCCTGCTGTCCGTGCCCGCAAAGATGATCTCCTCCATCTTGCCGCCGCGCAGCGTTTTCGCGCTCTGCTCGCCGAGCACCCAGCGCATCGCGTCGGAGATATTGCTCTTGCCGCTGCCGTTGGGCCCTACGATGCAGGTCACGCCATCTTTGAATTCGATCGTGACCGGATCCGCAAAGCTCTTGAAACCTTGTATCTCGATACGTTTTAAATACACTGAAGTCCCTCCAAAGCCGCTTCTGCCGCCATTTTTTCGGCGTGTTTTTTCGTCTTGCCCTCGCCCGTCCCGAGCCGCCTCCCATCGCAAGTGACCTCGACGCGAAAGTGCTTGTCGTGGTCGGGGCCGCTTTCGTCGAGCACATTGTACAGGATGTGGGCCACACCGTCTTTTTGCAATTCGATCTGCAGCCTTGACTTGAAATCCGCATACGACCCCGACTTCATAAACGCGCGGATCTGTTTCTCGCCCGTTTCCGAAAAAAGCCTGCGGATGAGCGCCCTTGCCTCTTCGCCCCCCCCATCCAAAAACACGGCCGCCATGAGCGCCTCGAACGCATCCTCGAGCACAGTGTCGTTTTCGCGCACATCGGCTTTTTCCGCACCGATGCCGAGCCGCAGATATTGCCCGAGCCCAAGCCCGCGCGCGATTTTCGCCAGCCCCTCCGTGCGTACAAGCGCGGCGCGCACCGCCGTCATATGCCCTTCGGAGAGCTGCTGCCCCCGTTCAAAAATCATCAGCGCGACTTCGAGCCCCGTCACGGCGTCGCCGAGAAACTCGAGCCGCTCAAACGATTTGACATCTTCATCATCCTGTTCGTTGGCGTACGACGAATGCGTCAACGCGGTCTCGAGCAGCTTTCTGTCTTGAAATACATAGCCGAGCTTTGCCTCAAGCGCGGGCAAGCCGCACAATGCCGCAGATTCGTTCATATTATTGCACAATCCTTGTCAAACGGCGTTTCCGGGCTCTGCCCGAGGAGCTCGTCCATCTCGGCGGCCGCCTTTTCGATCTCCCCGATGACGTTTTCCTCTACATAGGGGACGGCCTTCAAAATGGTGCTGACCACCGCGCCGTGGTTTGAGGAACCGTGGATCTTGATGACCGGCGCTTTGATGCCGAGGATGGGTGCGCCGCCGTATTCATTGTAATTGAACGCCGCTTTCATCTCTTTCAGTTTGGGCAGAAGCAACGCGGCGCCGATCTTTGCCGATGTGCTGCTCGTAAACTGCCGGCTCATCAGACCCATGATCGACATGCCGAGGCCCTCTGTCAGTTTCAAAATCACATTGCCGGTCATCCCATCGCAGACAATGACGTCAGCGATCCCGGTCGGGACATCGCGCCCTTCGATATTTCCGATAAAATTCATCCCTTTCTGTTTCTTTGCTTCGGAAAGCAGCCGGTAGGTTTCTTTCAATGTCGTGCTGCCCTTGCCGGGCTCGGTCCCCATATTGACCAGGCCAACGGTTGGGTTTGGGCAGCCAAGCACTTTTTCGGCATAGAGCTTGCCCATCGCCGCAAAATACAATAGGCTGTTCGGCCTGCATTCCGAGTTGGCGCCCGCGTCGATGAGAAGGCCCGCCGCGCCTTTCAGGATGAACGGGTACACCGAGCCGAGCGCGGGCCTGTCGATGTTTCCGATGCGGCCGAGCAGCAGCAGCCCGCCCGTCATGACCGCGCCGCTGTTTCCCGCCGACAAAAGCATGTCGCCTTCGCCGCGTTTCACCATCATGAGGCCCTTGACAAGCGACGATTCCTTTTTGTCCCGTATCGCCTTCACGGGCCTGTCCTCGCCCGTGATGAGGTCGCTCGCGTGCAGAACGCTGATGTTTTTAGGCTCGTGATCGTTTTTCGAAAGCTCTTTTTTGATCCGCTCCTCGTCGCCGACGATGCAGATTTCGTGTTTCACGAGTTTTGACGCGATTGCCGCACCCTTTACGATTTCGCCGGGTGCGTTGTCGCCGCCCATTCCATCCAAAATGATTCTCATATGCCCGCAGATCCTCTCTTAAAACTCCCCGGCATCCGGCTTATCCGTCTCGCCGGCGCCACCATGATCTTGGCAATCCTGCGGCGGCGCATCCTCGGAAACCGCTGTGAAATACCCGCATACCGTTTTGCCCCCCGCCAGCTCCGACACAATGCGAAGCCCCCTGCCCGTCACGTCGTAAACAAACACGATGCTTTCCGCGCCCGAGGGAAGTTCGGGCACGACAGCTTTCAATATATTGATATCCCCCCCAAGCAAATCGGGATCGTAGTATTCCGTCGTCTCTTTGTTTTCGAAAATCGACGCATAGAAAATGTCAGACTCTACGAGATCCTGGAAGAAATGGCTTCCGTATGAAAGCTCCGGCAAATAGCCCGCCCCGTCAAAGGCAACCTCGCACGCAATGCTCATGCCCGAAATCTCCGCAAATTTTACGGGTACGCCAAGCTCCGGCGAACTCGTTCCGAGCCTGCCCGGCACGAGCAGCATGATCGTCTTGCCCCTGCCTTTGTAATATTGGTTGAGCGCGCCGATGAGCCGCGCAATCGCCGGCTTCATATTGTATGCGTATTCATAATACGCTTTCGGGTCGATGCGCACTACAATGTCGATTTCGGCATAATACGCGCCGCCCATCGTGCCGCCGCTCAACCGGAAAAAAGTATCCTTGTCCGGCACTTCGGGCAGCTTCACGCGCGCGCCGCTGCCGCCAACCTGCAAGGGCCGGCATTGCAAAAGGTTGATGAGAAACTGCCCGTCTTTTGAGATATTCAACGCAAACTCGATATCAACGGGGTATTCGTATTCCGTTTCGACGGCTTTTAAGATTGCGCGCATATCGCCGAGGAAATGCTCGTTTTTCAGGATGCGCTCGCAGGTCGTAAAAACAATGCTCTTGTTGATCCCGTATTTTTTCAGCTCTTGCTCGCGTTTTGAGTCGCGTTCGACCATCACATCCCGAAACCACTCGGCCATGCGTCCCGCAGCATCCTCGATTGACAGCGTTGAATGCGCGTTGACGCTCAAGTCCAGCACATCGACACGTTTCTGCGCGTAGTCGGAGACAAACTCGCCTTTGATGGCCCGGTTGTCCGGCCTGTCGAGCGCCGCGATCCTCGGGTAGTCGCCCCCGGTGCGGTCAACGGCACGTGTGCCAAGGCCCATGACGATCCGAATGACGCCCGCATTCGGATCGATATCCTCCGTCCAGCGATATTGGTTGTACGAAAACGCCACGCCCGCCGCCGCCGGCATATAGATATCGCGAAAGAGCGAGCCTGACACACGCTGTACGAGCAGGGCCATCTGTTCGTCCACCGATGAAAGGCCGCGCTGCAGCCGGTATTCGAGCACGGATTCGTCCATCGTGCTCGCGTAAACTTGGCGCACGGCGTTTTCGAACGCCACGAGACGCTCGTCAAGCGCGCCCTTGTTTACACAAAACACGGACTCGTATTTGCCCGCAAACGCGTTGCCAAAACCGTCTTCGAGCATGCTGCTCGACCGCACGATGATGGGGCTTTGCCCGTAATACTCAAGCATATGCCGAAACTGCTCGCGGATATTGTCCGAAAACGAACCCTCCAGAATCTTCTCTTTCAGGATTTCGGCGATCGCGAAATAGCCGCGTTTCTTGCGCTGCTTGATTTTCAAGCCCCAGCATTTGTTCTTCACGAGGAAAGTATAGTAGAGGTTTGAGCAGATATAATAACTGTCGTGGGGCTCGAGGACTTTTGCGATGCCGGGCAGCTTTTTTTGCACGA
Source organism: Eubacteriales Family XIII. Incertae Sedis bacterium (assembly GCA_031290775.1). Classification (GTDB taxonomy): domain Bacteria; phylum Bacillota; class Clostridia; order Peptostreptococcales; family Anaerovoracaceae; genus WRMW01. The sequence continues at coordinate 2,474 of JAITMX010000087.1, read as the reverse complement.
TAAGGCGCGAAAGGATCATGCCCGTCGCTTTGCCCCCGATGCTGCCGACGCCAATCATGCGCGCCTTGATTGCGAGGATGTCGTCGAGCGTGATGTTGTCCGACGCGATGTGCTGAATGCGTTCGTCAGGGACAAATATGAGACGGCAAAGCGCCCGGATGTCCGCCATGTTTTCATCGCCCGCCGATGCGCGTTTTTCCATGAAAAAGCGTTCCCAATTATCGAGATTTTGCGCCGAATCCATATCGCCGTATTTTCCGACGAGGGCAAAGTACCCGGAAAGCTCAATGCCGTTTGTCAGCGGCTTGATCACATGCGGGGCATCGATATCCACGACATGGGGCAAAAAGATCGTCGGCAGATAGCGCTCAAGCACTTTGTCCGGCTGAATATACATTTGCTTGTCCGCATGAACGACGTCAATCAGGATGCTCGCCGTCTCGCGAATGCGGGAAAGCGTTTCGACCGAGTGGCAGCCATGCGTATATGCAAAGTACGCAACCGAATTGGTCTTCGCAATCTCGGACGCTGTGACAACAAAAAAGTTTGCCAACATGAAATCGGCGATCCACGCTTCCTGCAGATCGGTCATGCTGTCAAACACATAGTGGGTCTCGGGCCCTTCCTCCTCGATGATATCGGAAATCTCCATAACGGTTTTTTCAAAGCCGAGATCGAGGTCGATATAGAAGATCGACAGACCTTCCGCCTGTCCGGGAACAAACTGCGGCTTTTGAAAAGATGCCGGCGCATGAAGGCCATAGCCGGCGAGGCCCTGTGATGGCTCATCCGGCCCGCGCTGTCTTTCAAAGCAGAAATAGACCACGTTTTTTCGGTCTTCGAGCGCTTTTTGTATAAAGGGGCGCGCAAAAAAAGAGTACTCGCCGGCATCCGAAATCTGCCAAACGATGTTGTCGCCGTACCGCATATAGTCAAGGGCCGCGTCGAGCCCGTCGAAGCCGCTAAAAGCTTTTTTTTGATTAATCATTTTCGATCCGGTTTCCTACTCATACAATTATAAATTTTACCATATCCCGCCGCCCTCGGCAAAGCACAAGGCGATGGGGGCATTGTGTTCGAGAGCACCGCATTGAACGCCTGCTTCATCGCAGGCCCTGACGGCTACTGGACCGAGCTCATCCCCTCAAAGGGATAGGGGTCAGGCTTTCATAGGTTTTTCGTGCCAGGCTTGCCCGCTTTCCGGGCGTAGAATACCGCGAAATTGAGGTATTTGTACGGGCAGTCCACTGCGGCGAATCCGGCGTCCGCCAACCATTTCAGTTGATCGCCCACGGTCGAGGGCGTGTCCAATCGCATTCGCGCGGCCGCTTTCTCAAGTTCCTCTTCCGCCATCCCGCTTTCGCGGATAAAGGCGACCCATTGCTCTTTATGCCATGTTTCGACGCCGGGGTCGGGGCTGATGATCTGGTCGGCGTTGACGAACTCGCCGCCGTCGTTCAAGGCCGCGTAAATCTTTTGGCAGAGCGCGGCCTTTTCAGCGCCGCCGAGATGGTGGATCGAGAGCGCCGACAGAACGATGTCATAATTTTCTTCGAGGGGGGAAGCGCTGTACTCGCCGACTGTGCAGGTGATATTCGGGTTCCCGTCAAACCGCTTCCGCGCCTGCGCCAGCATGTCCTCCGAAAAATCGAGCAGCGTGATGCTTGCGGCCGGATAGCGTTTCAGAAGAAAGGACGAATACAGGCCGGTGCCCGCGCCGAGGTCAAGGACGCGGGGCGCCCGCGCTTCCGTCCGCAGCATCCGAATCCCCGTTTCGTAGAAATCATCGAAGCGCGGAATCATCATACGCCGATAGCGGTCATACTTCTCCGCGTGTTCATCGAAATGTTTTTTGACGTCCGCCTTGTCCATGCTGTTATTCTATTACGGCCTCGCCGCGTTGTCGAGCAGGGTTTTTGGTAACTGCTCAGACTTGCTTGCCCATTGTCATTCCCGGGCGCGAAGCGAACCGTGAATCCAGTGATTAGCCATACCCTGGATTCCCACATTCGCGGGAATGACAGTATTTTAGCAGGGGTCTGAGCAGTTACGGTTTTTGCGAGCGGTTTTGTAAGCAGCGCCGGATTATCGTGATTTTTTCTATCCCATCGGTTATAATTAAAATATAAATACATTTCGGAGGATTGAAAATGGTTAACAAGATGGATAAAAACGCCGCATGGGATTATGCAATCGGGATGGTCAAGGTTGACGGCCTTGAACCGACTCCTGAAATGCGCGATCTTATCGAAAAAGAAAAACGGGGCGAAATCACAAAAGAAGATATTTATCATAAATTGAATCAGCGTTATCGCATGAAAACCGGATGATATTATGGCAACAGACCCATATGTATATCCGGGCACTGATATCCTGATTAATAAATTCGACTGCCGGGATCAATCGATACTGAATGGGTTGGAAGCTGATTTCACGATTTTGAAATTGGCATCGCTTGCAGAAACCCCGCTGTT
>JAITMX010000056.1 GCA_031290775.1 Eubacteriales Family XIII. Incertae Sedis bacterium | reverse complement strand
GTTCGCAACCTATCCCGATTTGCGCAAGCAAATCGATGGAAGGTTGCATTCGAGGAGTGCAGCGGCTTTGCCGCGTGGCACTCTACCGTGGTCGTCTACCGTGGCACTCTACGGCTGACATTATTTTAGCTGGGATCCGAGTAGTTGCTTTCGGCGCGAACCTTACGGTTTGGCAAGGCTTGCTTTTTTCGCTTCTTTGAACAAAAAAGCTGGTTTTGCGTGTCCGTATATGCTGTCGTGTGCAAAAATGCAGCTTTTGCGTGTCCGCATATGCTTGTGTGTGCAAAAATGCAGCTTTTGAGTGGTTTTTCAGCGGAAAAAGCTCAAAAATCACTCATAAGTTGATATTTTGCACAAATTATTCAATAATTTAGCACATAACCTGCATTTTTGCACATGAAACTGGCATCTCTCGTCATAAAACACAATGAAAAGCTCTTGCCATTCCAGGCGCGGCAAAATATTGCATTGTGCAAGCGCGGCCCGTGTTTGCTATACTGATATCCAGGATACAAACGCTTCACGAGGAGGGCGGAGGAGGGCGGCATGGCAAACGATATCAGGGAACGGCAATTTGACGAAGCGTTTGCCGAACGGGCGGCTGCGAAAGTGTGAATAATTATGTTTCCAAGAATGATTCATGGCGAAATTTGCGCGGTCGCATAGAGGCCGCAGGTTGGTAAAAAATGAATGTGATTTTGGCCAATGAGCTTCAGATGGCATACGGCGCCGACGAGATTTTTCGCGGCGTCTCGTTTTCCGTGCAGTCCGGCGAACGCATTGGGATTGTCGGCGCCAACGGGGCCGGCAAGAGCACGCTGCTCAAGCTGATCGGCGGCGGGCTGGCGCCTGGCGGCGGCAGCCTTTCCGTGCAAAAGGATTTGAAAATCGGCTACCTGAAACAGGGCCAGGAGGGGCGCCCCGAGGACGGCAGCGGCGGGGAGCGCGCAAAGCGGGCGCTTGAGGAAATCCTCGCGGGGCTGCCGGATATCCTGCTGCTCGACGAGCCGACCAACCACCTTGATTTTGAAAGGCTCGCGTGGCTCGAAAGCCGGATTCGCCATTTCAAAGGCACGGTCCTGCTCGTTTCGCACGACCGTTATTTTCTCGACCGCGTCGCGCAGCGCGTCTTCGACATGGGCGGCGGCGCGCTGACGGCATACAAAGGGAATTATACCGCCTTCCGCGAAAAGAAAGCCGCGCTCCTCCTCGCGGCGGAAAAAGCCTACAAACGCGACGCGGAAGAGTATAGGCGCCAAGAGGATATGATCCGCGGCATGAAGGAGCGCGGGACGGAAAAGCTCGCCAAGCGGGCGGCCTCGCGTGAAAAGCGGCTCGCTCGCGAACAGCGCCCACAGGCCGTCCTGACCCACGATTCGGAGGGGCGGCGTATGCACATCCGTTTTGCCGAGACGCGGCAGAGCGGAAACGATGTGCTGATCGCGGAGGGCCTGCGCAAAAGTTTCGGGGGCCGGCCCCTGTTTGAAAACGTGGCGCTCGATGTCAAGCGCGGCGAGACGGTCTGCATGGTCGGCGCCAATGGCATCGGAAAGACAACGCTCTTTCGCGTCCTTGCCGGGCAGCTTGCGCCGGACGCGGGGTATTTTGAGCGCGGCGCCGGCGTCCGCGTCGGCTATTACGACCAACACCAAGAAAATCTGAACGCCGGCCGCAGCCTGCTCGAGGAGATGCGCGAAGCCTTTCCCGCCACGGACGATACGGATCTGCGCAAGCTGCTCGGCAGTTTTCTTTTCACGGGGGACAAGGTCTTTCAGCAGATTGGGACGCTGTCGGGCGGTGAAAAGGCACGGCTTTCCCTGCTCAAGCTGATCCGGTCGGGCGCCAACACGCTGCTGCTCGATGAGCCGACCAACCATTTGGACATCGCCTCGATGGAGGTTGTCGAGCGCGCGCTGGCCGAGTTTCCCGGCACGCTGCTGATCATCTCCCATGACCGATACTTGTTGGAAACGCTCCCAGACCGCATCGTTGAGCTGATGCCGCGCGGCCTCGAAAACTATGCGGGCAAATTTGATTATTATATGGAAAAGCGCGCACAGGCAGAGATCGCGCTTCGCGCCGCGCCCGCCGGCTTCTCCGCCCCCGCTGACGGCGAGGAAGCTTTTCCCGAAGAGGCCGCCAAACCAGAGTCCGCTGCGGCGCGGGAGCGCAGGCGCGCGAAAGAGGATGAGTCCGCGCGCAGGCGCAAAGAGCGGCAGGTCGCCGAGGCCGAAGCGGCCATCGAAGCGGCCGAGGCAAAAATCGCCTCGCTCCGCGCGGGGCTCGCTGACGAGGCCAACGCGACGGACCACGAATCGCTGGCGGAGCTGCACGCGGCGCTCACGGAGGCCGAGGCCGCGCTCGAAAGCCTGCTCGCGCGCTGGGAAACGCTTCAAATGCCGGAAAGCGTTACAGGACAAATCGGACGATGAGCCGTTGCCGATGGGTTTTCCCTATATGGCCGCAGGGAGTATTTTTCAATTTTCCGGTAGAGGGTGCGGCGGCTGATGCCCAGAAGGGCGGCTGCTTTCTGCACGTTGCCGGATGTCTGCCTCAGTGCGGCCCGTATGGCCGCTTGGTTCAGTTCCTCAATGTTGATATCCGCTGCGGCATGGGCGGCGGGAAAGGCGGCAGGCGCAATGGCCCCCGCTTCGTGCCCTTTTTGGCGGGCGATGGCCTCGGGCAGGTGTTGCGGCCCAATCATGCCGCCGCCGGAAACACCGACGGCCCGTTCGATCGCGTTTTCCAGCTCCCTGACATTGCCGGGCCAATCATGGCCCATCAGCAACCGATACGCCTCTGCGGATAGCCCGCCGGACTTTGTGCCGCCCGCGCCCTTTGTTTGCAGGAAGCGGTCTGCAAGCAAACGGATGTCTTCCTTGCGGCCTCTGAGCGGCGGAACCGGGATCGAAATGACATTGAGCCGGTAGTACAGATCTTCGCGGAAACTCTTGTCTGCGACTTTTCCCGCCAAGTCCTGATTGGTCGCGGCGATGATCCGGACATCAAGGCGCTTGGAAATGCGCCCGCCGATGCGCACCACTTCACGGGTCTGAATGACGCGAAGCATGGATGCCTGCGTCGCAAGCGGCATATCGCCGATCTCGTCGAGGAAAATCGTCCCGGCGTCCGCAAGCTCAAACTTTCCCGGGTTGCCATTTTTGCTTGCCCCCGTGAACGCGCCCGCTTCGTAGCCGAAGAGCTCGCTTTCAATGAGGCTGCCCGGCAAGGCGCCACAGTTGATGGCGACAAAGGGCCCTTTTGCGTAATGGCTTGCGTTGTGTATGGCCTGGGCGAACAACTCCTTGCCGGTGCCGCTCTCCCCGAGAATCAAAATGGTCGAATCGCCGGCTGCCGCCCGTTTGCCGAGTTCGATTGCCTGCCGCAGGCAATCGGCGCCCCCGATGATATCATCAAAGGTGAATGTTGCGGAAAAACTGCCGGCCCTGCCCGCAAGGCTATGGCTGTGCCTGGGGCCATCAAGCTTCGCGATGATGTTTTCCGCTTGGGAATTCAGCTGCCGGACTTGCGCATAGGCCCTTCGGAGCTCATGTTCTTTCGAAATGCCGTCCACGGCGCTGAGCACCATGCCGAGCGTATGGATATGCACCTTGTCCGCAAGGCCCGTCAGGTTGAGGCAGCCGATGATGTCGCCGTTTTCGCCCTTGATGGGGCCGCCGCTGCACGCGTATATCCTGTGTGCTTCGATATAATGCTCGTCGCCCCAGATCTGAATCGCCTGCCCGGTCGCGAGGCATGTCCCGATGGCGTTTGTGCCCGCGTAGCTTTCGCTGCGGTCCGCGCCGACCACCAGATTGGTTTTTTTGCTCCCCTCCCGTATGATGTCCTCGTCCCCGATGAGGTCGAGGACAATCCCGTTTCTGTCTGACAGCATCAGGTAAAAGCCGGAGCCCGCAACGATGGAGTAGAGGCGTTCCATATAGGGGCGGCCGACCCTCACCAATTCGATGTTTTCCGCGATACGGGCGGCGATGCCATCTTCGCCGCATACCGCCGGTTTGATGCCGCGCGGATCGACGCCGTATGACTTTGACCTTTTCCATGACCCGAGAATCTCGTCCCGCAACAGCGTTTCCCCGATTTTTCCCCCGAGGGCAAAGCGCGCCCATGCCTCTTGCACGCTTTTTCTGTATTCATCGTCAAATCGAAACATGGGCCCTCCCGGCTGCCATACAGCGCGAAAATCAATTATGTGCCATTATGCTACACTTAAAACCGAATGATTGTCAAGGCTGCTGTGCCATAATGTCTCATATTTGCAAATGGGGCGCGGAAACCCGTCATTTTATGGTTGGCATGAATTTTGCGTTATAATTATATAATATTGAGTGAACCGCAAAACTTGTATCGGAGGTTACTGATATGGCAAAAAAACTGACGAAAGCGCAGCGCCTGGGTTTTTATGAAACCATGTACCGGATGCGCAGGTTTGAGGAAGAGGTTTTTGAATTTTACAAGCGGGGGGCGATGCCCGGCCTTGCGCACCTGTATCTGGGGCAGGAGGCGGTGGCCACGGGCGTCTGCGCCGCTTTGAACGCGGACGACTATATCGGAAGCTCGCACCGGGGGCATGGGCATCTTGTCGCGCGCGGGGCGGATTTAGGCAAGATGATGGCAGAGATCCTCGGCAAAGAAACAGGCTATAGCCATGGAAAGGGCGGCTCCATGCACATCATGGCGCTCGACAAGGGCATCCTCGGCGCAAACGGCATTGTAGGCGGGGAGATCCCAATCGCGACGGGAGCCGCTTATTCGGCGGTGTACCGCGGGACGAAACAAGTGGCGGTGTCGTTTTTCGGGGACAGCGCGACGAATGAGGGGACGTTCCATGAGAGCATCAATATGGCGGCGGCGTGGAAGCTCCCCTGCCTCTATGTGATCGAGAACAATCTGTACGGGATTTCCGTGGACATCCGCGATGTGACGAATACGGAAAACCTTGCGGACAGGGCCAAAGGGTATGGCATCCCGGGCATTGTCTGCGACGGGATGGATGTGGAGGCGGTGTACGCGGCAGCCGAAGAGGCCGTTGCATGGGCGCGGAGGGGGAAAGGGCCGACCATTATTGAATGCAAGACGTATCGCTGGCAGGGGCACCATGTGGGCGACCCGGGGGATTATCGCATGCGCCGGGACGGGAAGGAAAAAGAGAAGTGGATGAAAAAATGCCCGGTCGCGGGTTTCCGGAAGAAATTGCTGAAAGACGGGTTTCCTGAAAGCATGATTTTGGCGCTGGAGGCAAAAGCCGATGCGGAAGTGCGGGCTGCCGCCGCTTTTGCGGAAGACAGCCCCTACCCGGACGCGCCGGAAGCTTTCACGGATATTTTTGTTTGAATGGAGGTGGCAAAATGAGGGAAATACAATACAGGGATGCCATCTGCGAGGCATTGGACGAGGAAATGGCGCGGGATGGCAATGTGCTGTTGCTTGGCGAGGATGTCGCCTTTATCGGCGGCAATTTCAAAACATCCGTCGGGCTATATGAAAAGTACGGGGACCTGCGCGTCAAGGACACGCCGATTTCCGAGGCCGGTTTCGTGGGCATGGGCGTCGGCATGGCGCTGACAGGGCTGCGCCCCGTCGTCGAGCTGATGTTTTCGGATTTTCTTTTGGTGGCGGCCGATCAGGCCATCAACCAAATGGCGAAGATACGGTATATGTCGGGCGGGCAGGCGGCAGTCCCGATGGTAATCCGGGCGCCGATCGGCGGCGGCCGGTCGTCTGCGGCGCAGCATTCGCAAAGCATGCAGGCGATGGTGTCGCATTTCCCCGGCATGAAGGTGCTCGTCCCCTCAACGGCGCAGGAGGCAAAGGGGCTGCTCAAGTCGGCAATCCGCGATGACAACCCGGTGGTCTTTTTTGAGCACAAGATGGAATATTCAAACAAATTTGAGATTGACGACAGCATCGAGCTCATCCCCATCGGGCAGGCGGACATCAAGCGCGCCGGCGATGACATTACGATTGCCGCGACCTCGTCGCAGGTGATGAAATCGCTTGCGGCGGCGGATGCGCTCGCAAAAGAAGGGGTTTCGTGCGAAGTGGTCGATTTGAGAAGCATCATCCCGCTTGACCGCGCCACCATCATCGAATCCGTCAGAAAAACGGGCAAACTCCTGATTGTGGACGAGGCGTATGAGTTTTGCGGCATCGGCGCGGAAATCGGCATGAATGTTATGGAGGATGTATTTTATGACCTCGACGCGCCCATCGCGCGGATTGCGACGCCCAACGTGCCATTGCCTTTCAGCCCCGCGCTGGAGTTTCCGATCATCCCCTCTGCGGAAAAGATCGTGGAGCGGGTTCGGGCGATGTGCCTGTAAGGAGGCAAACGATGAGCGACAAAATCAAGATTACGCCGCGGGCGCGCCGCATCGCCAAAGAGCGCGGCCTTGACGCGGAAGCGCTGCATATTGCGGGGTCAGGGTTTCAGGGCGGCGTCTGCGCAAGGGACTTGCCGGCTTGGCCGCCGCCACCGCCCGCGCCCGCGCCGCCAAGCGAAGCCCGGGCCCGGAGCGGGAAGGCCTGGGCTACCCCTTTGGCGCGGAAAATCGCGGCGGTGGAGGGCGTTGCCCTTGACGGGCTTTCGGGGAGCGGCTTGTCGGGGAAGGTTTCAAAGGCGGACGTTTTGGGCTTGGCGGGACGGATCGGTTTGCCGGGCGCCGTTCTTTCGGCGGCGGAATTGCCGGCTGCGGCCGGCGCTGTGGCAGGGCCCGGCAGCGGCAAGCGGATCAAGTCGGCCGCACCCTATACGGGCATCCGAAAGATCATCGGCGACCGCTTGGCCGAGAGCAAGTTTACGGCGCCGCATCTGTATTTTACGCAAAAGGCCGATTTGGAAAAATTGCTTGAACTTCGCAAAGCGGTCAATGCCAAATTGGAAGTCGGGGGGGCGAAAAAAACGTCGGTCACGGATTTCATCGCAAAGGCTGTGGTGATGTCGCTGCTAGCGTATCCGGAGATGAACGCCTCCCTGATTGGCGACAGGATTGAGCAATACGAGAATGTGAATCTCGGCATTGCGGTTGCCTCGAAAACGGGGTTGATTGTGCCGGTCATAAAGGGCGCGGAACGTTTGGGCGTTGCCGGCATATCGGCGGCGGCGGCGCCGCTCATTGAGAAGGCGCGGGACGGAAAGCTGCTTCCCTCGGAATATTCGGATGGGACTTTTACGATTTCAAACCTTGGAATGTTTGGGATCGAAAATTTCACGGCCATCCTCAACCCGCCGGAAGCCGGAATCCTTGCGGTGAGCGCCACAAAGGACGAAGCGGTGGTGGTTCGCACAGGGAGCGGGGAGAAACGGATTGAAATCCGGCCGATGATGAATATCACGCTTTCCGTAGACCATCGTTTGATTGACGGGCTTTTGGCGGCGCAGTTTGTGACGGAGGTCAAGCGGCTGTTGGAAAGCCCTATTGAATTGATCATATAGCATTAATCAGCGTTTCCTTTAGGGAATGGCGGGGAATACAAAGGAGTAAAGTATGGAAATTGTCGTAATGCCCAAACTTGGATTCAATATGGATGAGGGGACATTGACTTCTTGGTACAAAAAAGAGGGGGATCCAGTCCGAAAAGGCGAAGCGCTCTTCTCTATTGAAACGGACAAGACGAATATTGATGTCGAGGCTACGCAGGATGGCGTCGTCCGCAAGCTTTTCATCGGCGAGGGGGAGAAGATCCCCGTGACGCTGCCGATTGCCATCATTGCGGAGGTGGGCGAGGAGATTGCGGCGGCTGTCGAAGAGGCGTTGGCGCTATTGGAAGATTTTTCCATCTCGGATGCGCCCGCCGCCCCTGCCCCCGCCGATTCCGGGCAGGACGTATCCGCAAGCGCTTGCGATTTCGACGTTTTTGTCATAGGCGGCGGCCCCGGCGGGTATGTGGCCGCGATTCGGGCGGCGCAGCTCGGCCTGAGGACGGCGATCGCGGAGAAGGAGAGCTTCGGCGGCGTTTGCCTGAACAAAGGGTGTATTCCCACAAAGGCATTTCTGCGCAGCGTAGAGGCTTTGAATGAGACGAAAGGGGCCGAGGCGTACGGCATAGTAGGCGTTGACGTGTCGAAAGCCGCCCTGGACATGGCGCGGGTCCAGGCGCGCAAGAAAGCTGTCGTAGGGCAGCTTGTTTCCGGAGTGCAGGGGCTGCTTCAAAAAAACAAAGTGAAAATCATCATGGGGGAAGCAAATATCGTAGGCAAAAATACAGTCACTGTCAATCAGGAATCCTATCGGGCGGCGAGCATCATTTTGGCGACCGGCTCCGCAGCCAAGGGGCTTCCGGCAGGGATTGTGCAGAAAAAGACGGTGCTTACGAGTGATACTGTTCTGGAATTGGAAGCGTTGCCGGACGAGATTGCCATCATCGGCGGCGGCGTGATCGGGATTGAATTTGCTTATTTTTTTGCCGGCGCGGGCGCAAAGGTCTCCGTTGTGGAATTTTTGGAACGGATACTCCCGCCCGTCGATGCCGAAATCGCGGAACTTGTCCGGCAGGATCTGGCCGCGCTCGGCATCGATATCTATACGTCGGCAAAGGTGACAAAGGTTACGGAAGGCGCGGTTGAATTTGAGCAGGCAGGGCAGGCCAAAAAAATCAAAACGAAAAACGTGCTTATGGCGGTCGGCAGGGCGCCATCCATTCCGGCAGGCGCGGAAAAGCTGGGCATCAAAACATCCGGCGGCGCGATTGTCACGGATGGGCGGCTTCGCACGTCAGTCCCGGGCGTCTACGCGATCGGGGACGCCAACGGAAAAATGATGCTTGCGCATACGGCCTCCGCAGAGGGGATTGTGGCGGCGGAGAACATCGCCGGCCATGATTCGGTGATGGACTATGATAGCATTCCAAGCGCCATCTACATTCGCCCCGAAGTGGCTTCCGCAGGGTTGACGGAGGAGGCGGCGCGTGAAAAATTCGGTGACGTCAAGATCGGGAAATTCCCGCTTTTCGCCAACGGGAAATCGCTTGTCGAAGGGGATGCGAAAGGGCTTGCCAAGGTAATCACGGAGGCAAAATACGGCGAAATCCTCGGTGTCCACCTCTACTGCCTGCACGCGACAGATATAATCGCCGAAGCCGTCACCGCTATGAAAGCGGAAGCGACCGCGGCAGAAATCGCGGCGGCCGTGCATCCGCACCCGACCGTATCGGAAGCGGTGCAAGAAGCTTTCCACGCGGCGCTCGGCGGCGCGATACATATGTAAGGCAACTACGCAGACTTGCTGAAAAAGCGTTGTCATTGCGAGCGAAGCGAAGCAATCCAGTGGTTCATGGATTGCCGCGGTCGCTACGCTTTGCGCCGCAGTCTTCGCGCCCTTACCGCGCGGTGCTGATCGACAATGCCAAGCGGACAACCTGCTTCCCGGCGTTCGCGATTTCCCACTTCGCGCCCTTCGGGCAGACAAATACGTCCTCCGCTTTCTTCATGGGGAGCTTTTCGCCGTCGGCGGCCGCCTCCGCGACGCCCGTGAACAGATGCGCGATCACATCCGATTTTGGCGTGTCCAAAGAGAGCTTGGCGCCCGGCAAAATCTCGACGATGTGAAATTCCTGCGAGCCGGAGCCGGTGATCGCGGGCGATGCCAGCGTGAAGAAAGTCACGCCCTCGTTGCCCGGCTCGGCCGTGCCTGAAACGTCGTTGACATTCTTGATGTAGGGCTCGGACGGCTTGAAGCCCTGCGGGCAGAGCGTGACGAGGAACTTCAGCGTCGCGGTCCCGAACGGGTACATCTCGTGGTCCACGCTGCCCGGCGCCCACATGATATCGCCGGACTGGTAGGTGAAGCGTTTCCCGCCGATCATCGCGTAGCCGTACCCCTCCGTGATGTAGAAGACATGGTCGGCCTTCGGGTGGTTTGCCGGAAGCGCCGCGCCGCCAAACGTGATCTCGCAGCTCGAGAAATACTGGTAGGTCCAGTCCGGGCCCGCCGGGTCATAACCCATCGACGCGGCATTGGCGAACGGCGCGGAATGGGCCATCACATGCCCGGCCGGCTGCATCGCCTGAATGTCGTAATAATTTTTCACATATGCCTTGAATGCCATTTTTGTACCTCCTCCATAAATACCGGCCCGTATGGGCGGCTGATTCAACGGCTGATGCCGCTCTCTTCTTCCAATAGCTTCGTCAGGATCGAGAAGTCTTTCCCCTCCCAACCCTTTTCCGCCGCAAGCTCGAGCCTTTTCTTCGTAAGCTCCGTGCTTTCCATTTTGATGCCGTACTGTTCGCCGGCCGCGAGCGCAAGCTTCAGGTCCTTGATCATCAGCTTCACGGAAAATGCCGGCCCGTATTCGCCGCCCGCGATGAGCTTCGCTTTGTAACCGCAAAGCGGCGAGCCGACCGCGCTTCCCGCGATAATCTCAGTGGCTTGCGCCACGTCGATGCCCGCCTTCTCGCATGCCACGACCGCTTCGGCCTCCATCTGCATCGTCGTCGCGATCATGAGGTTGAGCGCGAGTTTGAGGACGCGCGCCTGCTCGCCGCCGCCGACATAGAACAGATTGCCGCCGACAATTTCAAGAAGCGGCAGCACCTTGTCATACGCGTCCCTGTCGCCCGACGTCAGGATTCCGACCGTGCCCGCCACGGCAAGGATCGTAGAGCCTGTCAACGGCGAGCGCAGGTATTTCGCGCCTTTTGCCACAATCGCGTCGTTTAGCTTGGCGGATTCCTCGACGGACACCGTACTCGTTTCAACGATGATCGCGCCCTCCGCAAGGCCTGCCACAAACCCGTCGTCGCCAAACGCGACGCTATGCAGCGTCGGGCCGTCCGCCAGCGAGACGAAAAGCACATCGCCCGCTGCGGCCGCGTCTTTCGGCGAATCCGCCCACACCGCGCCCGCCGCGATCAACTCGTCGGCCTTCGCCTTTGTGCGGTTCCACACGAACACTTCATTTCCGGCCTTCAGGAGATTCCCGCTCATCGGGTTTCCCATGTTCCCAAGGCCGATCCAACCAATCTTTGCCATATTGCGTCCTACCTTTCTCTCTCTGCCAACACTCCCTTGCAAACTAAATGCGCAAGTGCGCCACTGACCATATTGTGGATTTTGCCGCTACAGGAATTGGCATCCCGGCAAGCCGCATGACGTGATCTCCTCCGACGGAAACTTCGTGATGCGCTCGCAGCCGTCCTTCGTCACGACGACCTCCTCCTCAATCCGCGCGCTGCCCGAGCCGTCCTCCGCAGGGCACCACGTTTCAATCGCAAACACCATGCCCTCTTTCAATTCAAAGGGGTTTTCAAGCGAGAACAGCCTTGAGATGATGGGCTTTTCCCACAGCCCGAGCCCGATGCCGTGCGCAAACTGGAGCAGGAAAGCCTCCTCCTCGTCTTTGAAGCCAAGCGATGTCGCGGCCGGCCATTTCGACGCCACATCCGCCGTCGTGTTGCCGGGCTTGATCTGCGCCTCCGAATCGCGGATCCATTTCAGCGCTTTTTCGTACGCGTCGCGCTGGCAGGCGTTTGGCACGCCGCAGCTGAACGTGCGGTAATAGCACGTCTTGTAGCCATTGTACGTGTTGCCGATGTCGAAATAGATGAGCTCGCCCGGCCTCACCATGCGGTTTGAAAACGTATGGCTGTGCGGATTGCCGCGCTCGCCCGAAATGCTGTTCACAAACTCCACGAGCTCTGAGCCCCAGCCGTACAGCTTGAAATTTGCGAGGGCGACAAGTTCGTTTTCCATGATGCCGGGCCGAAGCGCTTTCGCGAGATCGTAATAGGCCGCATCGACCATAGCAGCCGACTGTTTGAGCATCTGGATCTCGTCGTCCGTTTTGATGATACGCGCGTCGAGCATCGCCTGCTGGCCGTCGACAACCCCCACTTTTTCCGCTTCGAGCGCACGGATGAGCGGGATGTCCACGATGTCCATGCCGACGTTGCCCGCCACGCCGTATTCTTTCAGATAAGAAGTGATCTGCCCGGCCACCTTGCCGACCATGCCCGCGTCCTCCGGGATCGATCCGCGCATCGATCCGACGGCCGGCATGATGTGGGCCGTATCGAGCCAATCCACGCGCTTGCGCTTGGACGGCGCGGCCGGGTCGAAAAGAAACGGCTGTTCGATGCCATCAATGAGGATGCAATAGCGATTCATCTTGTTGCGGTTCCATTCGCCGATATGCGTCCCTGTGATATAGCGAATGTTGTCAAAGTCGTAACAGACCAACGCGTTTAAGCCATGATCCCTCATGCTTTGCTTTGCGCGCGCCAGCCGGTCCGCCCTGAGCCTCCTGAAATCCACGTTGATTTCAAAATCAACGCCATTCATCCCGGATCTTGGCATTTTGTTAAACCTCCCAAACCATGCGTCAACGTATGGTTACATTTTATACTCTATCAGGTCGCTGTCAATGAAAAACTGTTGTGAATTGGCACGAAAAATGTGATAAATTTTGATTTTTGTGCCAATATTGTGCCACTGCGCTTGACAATGGCACACTAAAGCATAGAATACTCCTATGGACGAAAGAACTCATTCAGGCGGCGCTTTTGGGGCGCCGAGCGATCCCGGCCGCATCCTGCACCTCTGGAAGACCTATGTGGCGGGCGCGGCCCCCTTTCCCGGGACTGCGCCTGAAGGGATCCGGCCGGAGATCTTTGAGTCATGGCGGCGCGGCAAAGCGGCGGGCATTTCGCCTTTCACCACAGACACGAGCCTGACAGAGGCCGGCATCCTGCTCGCGGGCGCGCCGCAAAACCGGCGCCTCATCTCTGCGGCGCATTCCTACCTTGAAAATCTGTACACCTTTGTGCGCGGTTCCGACTTTCTCATTGCGCTGACGGAGCGTTCGGGCATCGTAATCGACCTGATCGGGCTCGAAGGCATGATCGAGGAGCGCGCGAAACGCAGCGCGCTGAAAATCGGGTGCAGCAGGAGCGAAAGCGTTGCGGGCACCTGCGGCATCGGCACCTGCCTCACGCTCGGCGAGCCCATCCAGATCTGGGGCGCCGAACACTATATCGAGCCCCACCACGGCTATGTCTGTTCGGCAGCCCCAATCCATGACGAAGGCAGCGCCCTCATCGGCTGCATCGCCTGCATCGGCCCATCCGAGGGCGTCACGAAGCACACGCTCGGCATGGTCTGCGCAGCCGCCGACGGCATCGAAAAAGCGCTGAAGATGCGCCGCGCCAACGATGAGCTCCGCATCGCGAACAGCAAACTTGCCACGACGCTCGACGCGCTTTCGCAAGGCATCATCATGGTCGGAAAAGGCGGCTTCATCACGCAGTCCAACAACAGCGCGGCCGGCATCCTCAGACTGCCCGGCGTGCCGCTCACAGGCGCGAATATCCGCAGCCTGCTCGACTTTACGGCGGAGTCCGAGGGCATCCTTGCCATCGACAAAAACGTTTCGCACCGCGAATTGGACGTTACGAACAAAAAAGGGATACTGCTCAACCTCTCCGTGTCGGCCTCGGTGCTCAGGGGCGAAAACGGCGAAAAGGTTTCCACCGTGCTGATCCTCGAAGAACGGCGGCAGTTCAACAAGGTCGCAACGAAAGTCGGCGGGTTCACGGCGCGCTACAGTTTTGACCAGATCATCGGCGGCTCGGGGCAGATCGCCGAAATCAAAGCGCTTGGCGCCCTCGCCGCGCAAAGCGATTCCAATGTGCTCATCATCGGCGAAAGCGGCACGGGCAAGGATCTGTTGGCGCAATCGATCCACAACGCGGGCGCGCGCAGGGGCGCGCCTTTCGTCGCTGTCAACTGCGGCGCCATCTCGAGAAATCTCGTCGAAAGCGAGCTTTTCGGCTATGAAGCCGGCGCTTTCACCGGAGCGGGCGCGGGCGGCGCGCCGGGCAAATTTGAGCTCGCCGACGGCGGCACGCTTTTCCTCGACGAGATCGGCGACATGCCCATCGAGATGCAGGCGACGCTGCTGCGCGCCATACAGTCTGGGGAGATCCTGCGCGTCGGCGCAAGTGCGCCCAGGCGCGTAAACGTGCGCATCATCGCGGCGACCAACGTCAATCTCGCCGAACTCATCGAAAGCAGGCGTTTCCGCAAAGACCTGTTTTACCGTTTGAACGTGCTTACATTCAGGATGCCGGCGCTGCGCGAGCGTATGGAGGATATGCCGACCCTCGTTGCCGAATTCATCGCCATGTACAACGAAAAGATGGGCACAAACGTCAAAGGCTTCACGCAGGGGGCGATGGGCTACATCCTCGCGTACGGCTGGCCCGGCAATATACGCGAACTCGAAAATGTCATCGAGCGCGCGATGAACCTGACATCTGCGGACACGCTCACAGAGCAGGACCTCGGGCCTGAGCTTCTGCGCGCGCATATCACAGCGGCGGGCATCCCATCGTTTGCCGCAGCGACCGCCGCCCTGCCGGGGGACGCGCCCGATCCCGCTTCCACCGGCGCCGGCGAGGAACGCCTCATCCGCGATGCCCTCATCGAGACGCGCGGCAACGTCACAAAGGCCGCAAGGCTTGCGGGCATCCCCAAGCGCACGCTTTACCGCCGCATCGGGCAGCTCGGCATCAATCTCACGGGGTTTCGGGCCTGATGTGGAGCGGGCTGGCCAGCGTAGGCGTCATATTCCTGATCTTCGCCGCAGGATTCTTTTTTCATTATAAAAAGATCTGGCCGGAGGGTGCGCCGGGCGCGTTTTCGATTGTCGTTGTCCGGCTGTCGGCGCCCTGCCTCGCCGTCACGAGCATCGTGGCGGGCTATGACCGCGAAATGCTGGCATCCTCCCTCGCCCTGATGCTCATCGCCGTTTTGCACATCATCATCCTGTTTGCGCTCGGCAAGGCATCATCGCGGATGCTTCGGCTCGGCGGCGGCCGCAAAACCGTCTACGAGGTCAGTTTCACCTTTTCCAACGTGATCTTCATCGGCCTGCCGATCAACCAAATCGTGTTCGGGGAGAGCGGCGGGCCTTTCCTTTTTGCGTATTACATCATCACCCTTGCCTGCTTTTGGAGCTTCGGCGTCCATCGGATCGCTTCGGCTTCCGCCCGGCGCGGCAAGCCCGCGATCTCCGCCGCAAAGATCCTCAATCCCGGCTTTGTCGGCGTGCTCGTCGGCTACGGGCTCGTGCAGGCGGGCCTCGGCCTGCCCGCCGTCCTCGACACGGCGCTTGGCTACCTCGCAGGCCTCACAGTGCCGCTCTCGCTGCTCGTCATCGGCGCAAACCTCACGATTTTCGCAAAGGGCATCCCGCGCGTCGCAAAAGACGAGGTGGCCATCATGCTTGCAAAGTTTGTGGTCAGCCCGCTTGTTATGCTCGGCTTGCTGAAAATCTTCGGCGTGGCGGGGCTGCCGTTTTACGTATTCTTGCTTTCGTCGTCGATGCCCTGCCATATGCAGGCATCGATCCTCGCGCAGCATTACGGTGTCGAGCCGGCATACGCCTCCAGGCTCGTCGGCCTCACGACACTGCTGTCCATCATCACCATCCCCTGTTACGTCGCGCTCATCCACGCCATGATGGGATGACAGTCCTGCCATCAATTTGCAAAGCAAATTGATGGTAGGACGTCTGCCAGGCTTGCGCGGCTTGCCAGTCCTATCCCGATTCGCCTTGCGAATCGTTGGAAGGACGGCTGCCAGGGATTCA
>JAITMX010000022.1 GCA_031290775.1 Eubacteriales Family XIII. Incertae Sedis bacterium | reverse complement strand
GGATTTTTTTCGGCTGACAAGGCGCAAAACGTAGCCGTACTGGTAGTACGGCGAGGCTTTGCAACGCAGTCAGGCGGAAAAAAGACAAACCAAATGTCCAATTTATTTCTCACCGCTTCTTTAGCCGTAATTGCGGAGGATAGCATTATGGGAAAGAAGATACTGATACTCGGGACGGGCGCGCAGGGTTCGACGGTCGCCCGGCGCATGGACGAGGAGCCGGGCATTGACGAAATCATCTGCGCCGATTACGACAAAGGCGCTGTGGACGCCCTCGTTTCCATTATGAAAAAGGGCAGGGGCGCCGTCTGCGACGCCCACAATACGGGTGAGATCGTCCGGCTCGCGGAGGGCGCGGATCTCATCGTGAACGCGCTGCCGCTCGAATTTGGGAAAAACGCGCTCGAGGCCGCGCTTGCGGCGGGAGCAAATTAT
Organism: Eubacteriales Family XIII. Incertae Sedis bacterium; assembly: GCA_031290775.1. Lineage (GTDB taxonomy): Bacteria > Bacillota > Clostridia > Peptostreptococcales > Anaerovoracaceae > WRMW01. The sequence continues at coordinate 2,214 of JAITMX010000022.1, read as the reverse complement.
CAGGATTTCGCCGCGCCCGAGGGCATCGTCGAAGCGGAGGAGGGCGGCGACCCTTGGCTCGACGGCATCTCCTATCTGTTTGACGAATACGGGCCCCGGTTTGCCGCCATCGGCAAATTGGCGGTCGTCGGCACGGGCAGCGCGCCGGGCCTCATCTGCGCCGCGACGCGCGTAGCGGTCCGGGGGCTCGACAGCGTGGACGAAATATACAACATCGTTTACGAGGGCGTAGAATCCAAGCGCTTTCAACCCTATTGGTGGTCCCCGGTCACGGCGCTGTCGGATATGAGCGAGGACGCCTACGCGTTCATAGACGGGAAAATCACGCGGACGCCGGCGTTCGGCCTGCCGATTTTCCGCCGCTACGACTACATGGGCAAGGATGTGCGCTTTGTCGAACACGCGCACGACGAGCCCGTCTACTACGGCCTGCACGCGGACACGCACTTCAAAGGCGTGAAAAACGCGTACTTCAAATACGGCGGCGTCGGCATCGAATTTGCGGAGCCGCTTTACCGCGCGGGTTTGCTGGACAAAAGCGAAGTCGATTTCAAAGGTGTGCGCTTTGTGCCTTTTGATTTCACGCTCTCGCTCGTCCCGCCCGCGCCGAAGACGCGCACCGAGATCAAGGCCATCATAGACGGCGGACTCGTGTCGGACGACGGCTGCATGGTGGTCGAGGCGTACGGCAGGAAAGGCGGCAAAGAGACCCGCGTGGAAGTGCACGTCTTCGCGCCGGGCCTTGCGGACTCGTTTGCAAAGTCCGGCATCTCAGCCGAGATGTATATCACGGGCCAGGGCGGCGCGCTGTTCACAAAGCTGTTCGCGAACGGCAAATACACGCAGACCGGCCTCATCACGAGCGATATGCTGACGGACGGCGAAGTCGATTATTATTTCAAATCGGCCGCCGAGTTGGAAATCACGCTCGACGTGAGGGAGTTTGGTTAATCTTCCCCGCGGAACTGGCCGTAGCTTTTCTTTTCGTATTTGTTGCCAATGAGGAAATTGCCGAGGCCCTTGACGTCCTCGCGCAGCTCGAAAGCCTGGCGCTTCAAGGCGTCGATGCCGGACGGCGGCAGCGGCAGGGCTTCGCGCCAGCGCGCCCAGGCCTTGCCCTCTTCATCCTTGTAGACGCCGAGGCCCTTCAGGTAGTCTTTTTCACGGATGGCGGACTGCCAGTCCAAAGCCGCAAACTCTTTCAGCAGCGTTTCAAATTCCTCCGCGTCCGTCTCGCGGCCCTGCCAGTACGCAAGCATCTTTTCCGTCAACGTGCGCGCAAAACCCCTGAGCGTCTCCGCCGAGCCCGAGCCGATGATTGTAAAAATCTCAACGCCGCTCTTCTCTGTGTTGCCGCGCGAGCAAATCTCGACGCGCCCTTCCTGATCGCGGCCATCCGTGTAATTGACGGCGCTCAGGCCCGCGATGTCGGAATAACGAAGATAGCCGCCCGTCGCAAGCCCGCTGATGTTCGCGGCGGCGCCGAGCTGATGGCGCGCGTTCGGCGACCAGATCAAGACGCGTTTCTGCGTGAACGAAAAGTCCCAGTTGTGGATACAGAAGCTGTCCTGCCCGAGCTTGGGCGAACCTGTTGTCATCCGCGATGTCTGAAAGAACTGATGGAAATTGACGGTCTCGCTGATTTCCTCGCCCTCGTCGAGGCAAAACCTGCACGCGTTGTCAAGACGCGCGCCGCTGTCGTCCCGAAAGGAGGACGGGATGGAATCGTTTGCCCTGAGCGTTTGAATGATCATCGACATTGCCACACCTCATTTTCCGTTTCACCGCTATAGGGAGCGCCCCCATAAACATATAGTATCATACTTCCGCATCCGCTTCCGCTTCCGCGTCATTCCGCCCGCGCGGCAAAGCCCTGTTGCTGTTCACACCCTAACCGTCATTGCGAGCGAAGCGAAGCAATCTATTATCCGCTGGATTGCTTCGCTTCGCTCGCAATGACGGCGGGTGTGTGAACTGCAACCGAAGCAATCCATTATCCCCGGGATTGCTTCGCTTCGCTCGCAATGACGACGGGTGCGTAAACTGCAACCGAAGCAATCTATTATCCACTGGATTGCTTCGCTTCGCTCGCAATGACGGCGGGTGCGTAAACTGCAACCGAAGCAATCTATTATCCGCTGGATTGCTTCGCTTCGCTCGCAATGACGGCGGGTGCGTAAACTGCAACCGAAGCAATCCATTATCCGCTGGATT
>JAITMX010000036.1 GCA_031290775.1 Eubacteriales Family XIII. Incertae Sedis bacterium | reverse complement strand
TTGCCAGTCCTATCCCGATTCGCCTTGCGAATCGTTGGAAGGACGGCTGTCAGGGATTCAAGCGCTTCAGCGCTTAGAATCCTACGGCTTAGCCGCCAAGCTACGGCTGACAGTCCTTGGCGGCGGGGGTGTGAACTGTAACAGGACGCGCGGGAACAGGCTGGCGAAACAAGCGGCCACGAACCGCTTGACAAAGCGGGCGTTGAGCTGTATTATCATATAAAACATATATTATAAGTATGTTTTATTCGTTATCATGGCCGGCGTATAAAGAACAAAAAGGAATAACAGGAAAAATTGGATTATTACAGCACCTCGATTGATTTCAGCCCCTCCGGGCTGATTGCTTTCCTGCCGGGCGGCAGGACGGCGGAGCTTGACGGCGAGAAGACCCTGCTCGATCTTGCCCGCACGGCCGGCGTGGAATTGACCGGCCCTTGCAGCGGCAAGGGGACTTGCGGGAAATGCAAAATCCGAATCTTGGATGGCGAGGCGCCGCTCCCGGACGGGGACGAAACGGCGCTCCTGACGGACGAAGAAGCCCGGGCGGGCATCCGGCTGGCTTGCTATATCCGCCCCGAAGGCCCCATGAAGATCGGGTTGGCCGCGAAAGGGGAAGAAGGCCACCGGATACAGTCGGACGGCATCATGAACTATGATTTTGTTGCGGGGGAGGGCTTGGCGCGGAAAGAACTGCTTCGTGTGGAAAAGCCGTCGCTCCACGACAGCCGTGCAGCCGCCGAACGCGTGGCCGCCGCCGCCGGCCGCCCGCTCTCGCCGCTTTTCCTGCCGGGATTGCTGCGGGCGCTGCCCCCGGCGCCGGCCGAAGGCGACTATTTTGTGACCGTGACGGTTTCGGGCGGGGCGGTCATTGCCATCGAACCCGGCGATACCAGGAACCGCTTTTTCGGCGCCGCCGTCGATATCGGCACGACGACGGTGGTGGTCTCCATTGTCGATATGAATACCGGGGACGAAATCGCGGCTGCGGCTGCGCCAAACGCGCAGCGCGGCTACGGCGAGGACGTTATTTCGCGAATCCTTTATACAACAGAAGCGGCCGGCAACAAAGCGCAGCTGCAGCGGCTGATCCTTGAGCAGCTTGACATCCTCATCGCAGAAGCGTCCGCCGCCGCAGGGGCCGGGCCGGGCGAGATTTCCGCGATTGCGATTGCAGCAAATACATCGATGCTGCATTTGCTGCTCGGCGTGGACGGCCGGTCGATCGCGGTCGCCCCGTTTGCGCCGGCATTTGTATCTTTTCCGCCTGTCCCGGCGGCAAGCATCGGGCTTCAGGGCAGCCCGGGCGCGATCCTTGCGCTGATTCCATCCATTTCTTCTTATGTCGGGGGCGATATCACGGCGGGTGTGCTCGCAACGGGGATGGATACGTCGGACGAAACCGTCATGCTGATTGATATCGGGACAAACGGCGAAATCATCTTCGGGAACAGAAACGGTTTTTCCTCTTGCTCCTGCGCAGCGGGCCCGGCGCTGGAAGGCATGAACATCGCCTGCGGCATCGTCGCGTCCAAAGGGGCGGTCGAATCGGTAGAAGCGGATGGAAACGGGCTTCACATCCGGACAATAGACGGTGCGCCGCCGGCCGGAATCTGCGGCAGCGGCATCGTCGACGCGGTGGCCGTGCTCGCGGAACTCGGGATCGTCGGGACGACGGGCCGGTTTGCCAAGGTGAAAGATTTTGAGGAAAACGAACGGCTCGCGCCATACGCAAAGCGGTTTGACGCGGAAAACAAGCGGTTTTTCCTGACAGAGCCGGGCGACAGCCATGAGGTCTATATCCTGCAAAAGGACGTACGGCAGGTCCAACTCGCAAAGGCTGCCATCGCAGCGGCCATTGAGGCGCTTTTGAACGAAACGGGCGCCCTCGCGTCGGATTTGGACCGTGTTTACATCGCCGGCGGTTTTGGGCGGCACCTTCGGCTCGAGAGCCTGATCCGCATCGGGCTCATCCCCGCAGCCTTCCGGGACAAAGTCGTATTTGCCGGAAACACGTCGAAAAGCGGCGCGGCGCTTGCGCTTCTCTCGCCCGGCGCAATTGAAAAAGCGGAAGCGCTCCGGGCAATCACGCGGTATTATGAACTCTCCGTTTACGAACGGTATGACGAGCTTTTCATAAAGGAGATGGGCTTTCCGAAATGAAGACGAAACTGATTGCCTGCAATATGATACGCGACGAAGTCGAACTCGCGCTTGCCGAAACCGGAGCGGAGCTCGATGTGGAATGGATTGAAGAGGGGCTTCATTATAATGTAAACAAACTTCGCGGCCGAATGCAGGAGGCGCTGGACGGATCAGCTTCCTATGGCCGTGTGCTGCTCGCCTTCGGCGCGTGCGGCAATATGATCGACGGCCTTCGCGTTCCCGGGTTTGAATTGATCCTGCCGGACGCCGACGACTGCGTCACCCTGATGCTCTATCCGCACCGCAGCGGCAAAGAAACGGGTACCTATTACCTCACCGGCGGGTGGGTCCGCCTGAAACGCAACGCGTGGAACGACCGCGCCGACTTGGCGGCACGTTTTGGGGAAAAAAAAGCCGCGCGCGTTATGGAGCAGATGTTCGGTGGGTATCACGCGCTCCATTTGGTGGATACCGGCGCATACGACTTGGCGGAAATCGAGGCGGAAAGCAAGGCAAGCGCCGCGTCATTCGACTGGGCCTATGATGTGGAGCCAGGTTCAATCGATTGGATCAAGCAGCTTTTGACCGGCCCTTGGGACGAAAAGTTTCTGCGATTCGGCCCCGATGAAACGATCGATGCCGACGAAGCGCTTATGAAAGAGGCAAAGGCAAAATAAATGGGACCCATTCGCGGGCCACGATTGCGACCGGCATGAGCGGAAACCCCGATGTCAACGATACTAAGGCGGCATCATTTCATGCGGATCTTTTCATTCTTGTCAATTTGGACAATATGGCCGTCCTGTATGATAATGGTGACCGACCCGTATTGAATTTGATTGACATACTTAATGATTTCCACCAAATCATCCCGGGAAACAGATTCTTTTTTCGATTGTCCGGCGTAGTTTTCCATGCCAAGTTCTTCTTTCATATCCCCTCCGGCTCTATCCGTGCGAGAAAGTGTCTTCCACGCGGTTTTGGTAGATCTTGCTTCCGAAATCCGCGCCGCCCAAAAATCCGACCGCGTCGGCGCGGCAATGCTGGCAATGCCGAAATACCGGGATGTGTTTCTCCGCGGCCGACCGCGCGAGGTCGATTTCACCGCAGTTTGGCTCCTTTTCGCCCGACAGCAAATGCTGGGGGATGAGCGGGATGATATTGAAAATCGCCGCGCCCCGCTTGCCCGCTTGCCTTGCGACCGCCTCAATATGATTCCCGTTGATTCCGGGGATCAGCACGGTGTTGATCTTGACAATCAGCCCTGCTTCGGCGGCGAGCTTGACGCCTTCCAATTGATTGCGGATCAGGATAAGCCCGCCTTCCGCCCCATCGAAATATTCCCCGTGATAATAAATACCGCCGTTGATCTTCGCAAGGATATCCGGGTCAACAGCATTGATCGTGACCGTCAGCGTGCTGACGCCCGCGTCTATCACCCCGTTGATTTTCTCGGGCAGCAGCAATCCATTCGTGCTCATGCAGTGAATGAGGTTCGGAAAACGCCCGCGAATCGCGGAAAAAGCGCGGAACGCGTGATCCGTCGCGAGCGTATCCCCGGGGCCGGCAATGCCGACCACGGAAATCTCCGGGCAGAGGGCAAGCGCGTTTTCCACGTAGCCCGGCGCGTCTTCAGGCCGGACCAAGTCGCGCGCCACGCCCGGCCTGATTGCTTCCGTGCCGTCCCCGACCTGCCGGTTGCAAAATTTGCACAGAATATTGCAGGCAGGGCTCACGGGCAAGTGCATTCTGGCCTTGTTGCTTCCCCGGTTGAAACATGGATGAAGATTTTTGACTTCATGGATTTTCATTCTGTTTTCCCTTATCAACTTTGATCATTCCGCCTCCGCATCGCTTCGCAGCATATTGGACAGCCTTGATGCCTGTATCCTGCCCTTCTCAAAGAAAACGCCTATGGAATCCCCCTCATTCTCAGATTCGAATTTTTCCTCATCAAGCCGCCGAAACGAGCCGATACTCGTTTTGCGCTCAAAGATTGACGCAATCAGCAGCGCTGCCAGATCGAAAAGTTCATACACTTCAAATGCGCGAAAACGTTCATGCGGGCCTCCGGCCGAAAGCCGCAGGCTTTCCCGGAGCTGCGCAAGCATCTGGCCGGCTTGCGAAACTGCGGTTTCCGTGTAAACTTTGCTGATGACGTTGTCGACGAGCGCTTGCAGGGCCCATTCGGCGTCTCGCCAATTCTCGCCGGATCCGGACGCTGCGTTGGCATGCAAGTCCGCGATTCGGTTTTTCAGCGCTTCTGCATACGGGCCGGAAACATCTTTCGGGGGCGCGGCATCCTTTGCGCGCACCGACGCGCACGCACCGGTCCCAAACCCAAACACGAGCGCATATCCCGCGACCGGGAGCGGCGGGCCGATGCCTCCGATCTCATTGCCTGTTGCATACAAATTGCGGACAGACGTTTCAGTCGTTGTACCTTTCACCCAGATACCCGGATAAAACGGGCTGCTTTTTCCCGATAGCCTGAGCGGAAAGCGGGCCGTTTTCAGATTCACCGCGTTCTTTTCAAAGTAGCGTTTCAAAACGCCGGTCTTCCCCTCATGGCCGAGCGCCCAAAGGATATATGCGATTTCTTCGTCCGTCGCCTCCTGAAGATCGAAGTAAAGGGAACGCCCCTGCAAAAGCAGGCGGACAATCTCCCCGCGCCCGGCGCCTAAACGTTCGCTTTCCTTTCTGTAATTCGTTTTATACTTCGGATCGTCCGGCGAAAAAGCTTTGCTGCGCGGCACGATGATGTTGCCGCCCTCATCTGTGATGCGGCCGGCCGGCCACCAAGACCCGCCCGGCAAGCCCACCGTAAACGAATAGTTGAGCCAAGTGTAGCTTGTGCCGAGGCCGAAAAATTCAAGGTTGACAACCTCGGCGCCCGCCTTGGCCGCGAGCACTTTGCCGCTGCCGGTGCCGGTGCCGGGCGTTTCGAAAAGTTCAAAGTTGAATGCGCCCGTCGGATTGTGCGAAAGCCGTGTGATGACGCCCGATGTCGCGAGAATCGTCGTCTTTGCGTTCACGACCGTGATGGCGTCATCCCGCGTGCCGATGGCGATTGCGCCGGTTGCCGCATCCCCGTCTTTGAGAAGCTCGCATACATGCGCCCGGTTCAAAATGGCGACGCCAAGCCCAAGCGCCCGATTTGTCATCGCGCGTTTGATGTCCCGCCCCTCAAAATGATAGCTGGTGGGCAGCGAATGGAATTGCGGCACAATGCGGAAACCGCCCGGCAGCAAACTGTCGTCAAATCGGAATCTCAGGCCGTATTGTTCAAGGCTGATGACATCTTTTGCGGAGCGCCGCACAAAATCCCGAATCAGGTCTGCGCGCATCAAAGAACGGAGGTCGCCGCCCGAAGCGATCTGATCCGAAATCATATCGTCCTCCGTATAGCCGACGCGCCCGTGCAGCTCCGGGATAAAACTTTGGATATGGTCGATGCCGGAGCTGGCATTGCCGCTGCGCGCTGTATTCGCCTTTTCAAGCACGATGACGTCTGCGCCGCCCTCCCGTGCGCGAATCGCCGCAGCAAGCACGCCGATCACGCCGCCGACGACGAGCACATCCGTCGCATATTTCTTTATTTCATAATCGGCGCCAATGCCACTCATACAGTCCACCTCCGGGTTTCAGAGAGAGATGCCCGGGATATGCACCGGCCGGCACGCATTGATAAAATCTTCAAGAAAAGTCAGCCCGCCGCGATAGCCCGCGTACGCCTTGCTCAGGATCATGTCCGGGCCGGCCGGCAGGCTGACGACCTGAAACTGCAGCCCTCTTGGCACGACGATTTCGTCTTCAAGCGAACTGCCGAGGATCATATCGAATTCATCGCCTGCGAGCGCCTGTTTGATATCATAGTCATCCTGCAAAAAGTGAATGTCGGGGTCGGGCAGCCACCGGAAGCCGCCGAGACGCCCCCGGACCACGGGCTGAATCATCTCGGGGACATCGTCTGTCACAATGACCTTGACGACCTGCTGGCTATAATCATTTGCCAAGAAGCGGGTAAGGCCGATTGCAGTATTTGCATCGGCAACAATAGCAATCTTCTCCGTGGGGATCCGCATGGCCGTCGCGCTTGCGTAATCAAAAAAATAGGCTTCTTCCTCGCGGATGACGCGATCTGCCAGCGCAGAATCCACCCCGAGAAATTCGCTTGCTTTGCGGACGAAATCCGTCGTTTCCGTCGGCCCGGCCGGTACGCCCGGATAGCGAAAGCTCTTGATCCCATGCAGGGATTCAAATTGCTTTTCCGCCTCCGCGAGCAGATGGGGCGAGAGGATGATGTTGGCCGAAGCGCGCGATGCCGCGCGCAATTGCGCGTACCCCTCGCCACGCGTGAAAAACGTATTGACGCGAAACCCGAGCCGCTCAAGGATGCGTGCGATTTCTTCGATATTCCCGGACCAGCATTTGCTGAGGGCCGGCCCGATGCCGAGCAAGTTTACCAAGCATTCGTCCTTGGTTTCCGGCATTGGCGCGATGTGCGCCAATGCCGTTTCAATGACCGTTTCGTACCCGCGTGCGCCATCGCCGTGAAAGCCGCCTGTATTCGCGAATGTGACCGGCTCCCCCCTTTGAATATAATCGGAGACGAGATTTTCCACATCGTCGCCGATGATGTCCGACGTGCAGCCGGTCAACACAAAGAAGAGCTCTCCTTTCAGCAACTCGATGGAGCCCCGTATGACTTCATCCAAATGGTCGATCCCGCCAAATACGACATCGTGCTGCGACATATTCGTGCAAGGGAACGAATCGGGCACGAAACAGGTCCGGTTTGCGCCCGCATTTCCAAGTTGGCCCGCAAAGGCTTGCACCCCGCAGCCCGGCCCTGCATGAAGGATTGGGACTGCCTTATTGATGCTGGCAACCGCCGCCAATGCGCCGCCAAGCGCACAGGAGCCGCGCGGTGTTTGAAGAATCTCCGCCATTTTAGATTGCCCCCTCTTTCAGATAGCTGAACGGTTCCTTTTCATACCAATCCTCGCGATACGGCGAATAGCCGCGATCCCGCAAATGTGCCTGAAAGGTCGGATTGGCGGACAAGCGGACAATCTTTTCCCCAAGGTTCAGGACGCCGTCATACCCCATCTGCTGAAAATCGTCCGAACCCTGTGTTTGGATTCCCGGCACACCCAAAAACGTCGCGACCGTATTGAAGCCGATCAGAAATTCCACATTGTGCTTTTTGATAATGTTTGCAAGCTCAAACGGCTGTACGCACGAAAGGTCGAGCACGAAACCCGCGCCGTGGCGATCCGCCAAAACTTCGATTTCCGCGGCAACGCGGCCGTTGAGCACAGGCGTCTGTATCGCCACGAGCTCCATGCCGAGATCGCCGGCGAGCAAGGCCGTAGCAAGCGAACGCGATGTCCCCGATCCGGTCAGCACTCGCTTCCCGGCAAGCTTTGCGCGTAGTTCGCCCAACGGCTTTTCGATGCGCTTGTGCTCTTTTTCGATAAAAGCTTCCGCAACATCTTCCTGCCCAAACAGCTTGCCGAGCGCCCGGAGATAGCGGTCTGTGTTCTGAATGCCGATCGGCAACCCGATGACGTCGTAGGGGATGCCATACTCGGCTTCAAGCCATTCCGCCAGATGATCGGCAAAAATATAACAGGCGCTGATGGTCGCAGACGCAGCCGGGATGCGCAAAATATCGTCTATGGCCGCATAGTCCGGAACTGTATTGGCGCGCTTGCCAAATAGCTCTACGAGCCTTGACATCTCAAGCCGGTCGTAGGCCGTCAACGACTGCGGGAAAAACAGATTGATCAGATCGTCTTCTTTTTCCGGTTTAGTGCCGTCAAGAAGATAGCCGATGATTGCGTCAAACGCCGCATCGATCCCGGTCGCGTTGAGCTGGGATTTGAAGCCCTCGCAATGGATTGGGATGACCCGCGCCCCAATCTGCTCTTCGGCTTTCCGCGCCGCAGCGTTGATGTTGTCGCCGATGATGCCCGAAGCGCAGGACGCAAGGACAAATACGACTTTGGGCTTGTAACGGCGGTAGCCCTCCGCGACGGCCTCGATCAGTTTGTCCGTGCCGCCAAAGACAATATCCCGCTCGTCCATGTTGGTCACAATATAGGGAATATTGCGCGGCGCGCCTTTCCCGGCCTGCACACGCTTGAGCTTCGAAAACCCGTTGATAAACGAAGTGCATCCCGTACAGCCGATCGGCGAATGGAACACGCAAAGCGCATCGTCGATTTTGGTCAGCACCTGGACGCTCGACATCTGGACGCACTGCTTTGTCTGTTCAAAACTGCGCTCCGCGTTTTTGAAGCACCCGCATTTGAAGCGCACCAGGGACTCGCCGCACCCGCCGCCCCCGCCGTAAAAAGTATTCGGGTAATCCTCCCTGTTCTTTGTAATGATCGGTTTTGCCATTTCGGGTAGCATCCTCCTCTTCTTAGCTGACAGTCCCCAATCCTTTATTCGCAGCATCGTTGTACAAATCCGCCGCGAGATTGATGCCGCCTTCCCAAGCGAAATATGTTTTGGCGCCGACCATCAGATCCCCGTATGGCGCCGATACCGGCACAAACGGCAGTTTCTGGGTTTTGGCTGTCAGCTCGTCCCATGTCGTCCCGAACACCGCCGTCTTGCGGAAAGCCGTGTCTTCGCTTTTCACATAGGTATCGCAAAGCCCGCCGTCGTTTGTGAAAATCACTTCGATTTCTTCGGGGTGTTCATACTCGACATCGTTAAAATACGCACGCACCTGCCCCTGCAATTCTTCCGGCACGCCCTCGCTGATGAAAATTTTGCGCGGCGTCATGCCCAGATCGTTGATAAGATACTTTGTCAGCGCCAACGCCTGCGACGCGCTCGAGTTGATATAAAACTCACGCGGCGTGACACGGCACGTAAAGATGAAACGGATGGAATGGTTGAGATAATAATAATACCGATCCTCTTCGCGTTTGATGACACGCTCCGCCCCGACCTCATCGAGCCCTGCATATTTGACAAGTTTTCGCACAAAGTCTGCAGTCTGCGTAGGCCCGATCGGCAGATTCGGATAGTGGAAATACGGTGTGCCGAGTTTCTCTTCAAGCAGCTTCACGATATCGAGATCCACCCAGGGCGAAAGCAGCAGGTTGAAACCGGCGGATGGGATTTTGTCTACGGCCTTCAGCCCTTTGCCCCTTCCGTAGATGATATTGGGCTCAAACCCGAGTTCGGCCAGGAGCGCTTCCAGTTTTTCAAGCGTCGCGACCCAAAGCGTGTCGTAAAACGGCACAATCCCCCATATATTGACCTGCTTTTCATGGATATGATCGCTTTTCTTCAAGTATTGTTCAATGATTGCCCTCAGGATTTCACTATGCCCGAAAAGATTGTTGCCCTTGAAACCCGGCAGGGACGCATGCAGCACCGGCTTTTCGCTTCCCTCAAAACCCCGGACAACCTCTTCGATATCATCCCCGACAATCTGCGACACGCAACCGTCCGAAACGATAAACATGTCGGCGTCATAATATTTCAGCGCATCCCCAACCGCCTGGGTGAGCCGGCCCGCGGCGCCGAAGACCACATCGGATTCA
>JAITMX010000012.1 GCA_031290775.1 Eubacteriales Family XIII. Incertae Sedis bacterium | reverse complement strand
CACAAAATCGCTGTATTCGGTTTGTTCATCTTCGGGTTTGACAGCGACCGGGAGGACGTCTTTGACGCCACCGTGCGTTTCGTCGAGAAAAACCATTTGGAATACGCCATGTTTTCCATACTGACACCGCTGCCCGGAACGAGCTTTTATGATGAGTTCAAAAGGGACGGCCGCCTTCTTCACGAGGATTGGGGAAAGTACGATTTCCAGACGACCGTGTTCCGGCCCAAACAGATGTTGCCGGAAACGCTCCAGCTTGGCCGATACCGCGCCGCCAAATCCATCCACAGCCTTGCGTCCATCACAAGACGCATCTTCGGCGCAAGAACAAACCTTTTGTTCCCTATCGTCTTCAATCTGGCGCTGCGCCGGCTGTACACGCGGCTGCCGAGCGGGCTGTGAAAGGCGGATCATGAAAAAGACGACCATAACATTTATCCTGCCCGCGATCGGGAAAAAGCCCGGCGAGAAATACATCGGCACATGGAAGATGGAGCCGCTCGCCATCGCCGTGCTGAAATCGCTGACGCCGGAGCGCTTTGATACCGTATTTTTCGACGACCGGATCGAACTGATCGACTATGGCAAAAAAACCGATATCGTCGCCATCACGGTAGAAACCTACACGGCGAAACGCGCCTACAAGATCGCAAGCGCCTACCGGGAGCGGGGCGTCCCCGTCGTGCTCGGCGGCTATCACGTCGCCCTGTTTCCCGAGGAAGCGCAAAAGCGCGCCGATGCCATTCTGACTGGAAACGCGGAAACCATGTGGCCGGCCCTGCTGGAGGACTTTTCGGCGGGCGCCCTCCGAAGCCGCTACGACGGCGCACCCGGATTCCAAGCCGCCGCGCCGGACAGAAGCCTATTCGCTGAGAAGAAATACCTCCCGGTTTCCCTGATCGAAACGGGGCGGGGCTGCGTTCACAACTGCAATTTCTGCGCGATCTCGCAATATTACCGCTGCCGATATTACAAAAGGGATATCGAGGACATTCTCCGGGATGTTTCGCTGTCCCCGCACAAATACCACTTCCTCGTGGACGACAACCTCACGGCGGACAAGGCGCACGCGGAGGCGCTGTTTTCCGCGCTGGCGCCGCTCCGTATCAAATGGGCCGGGCAAGGCACGCTGGCCATGGCATCCGACCCCGCCTTTCTGAAAGCCATGAAGAAGAGCGGCTGCGAATTGATTCTGATCGGCTTTGAAAGCCTTGAGGCGGAGAGCCTGCGCCAGATGAACAAGGGTTTCATGGCCGGGCTCGCGCAAGGCGAGTCGGTCCGGCGAATCCACGATGCCGGGATCGGCATCTACGCCACCTTCGTCATGGGCTACGACGGGGATACGCCCGCTACGATCGAACGCACGGTGGCCTTCGCGAAAAAACACAAATTCTACACGGCCGCGTTCAATCATCTGCTGCCATATCCCGGCACGCGGCTTTACCGCGATCTTCGGCAAAGCGGCCGCCTGCTCCACGATGCCTGGTGGCTCGCCGAGGATTACAACTACGGGGAACTTGCCTTCCGGCCCAAGCACTTCACGCCGGAGGAACTCAGCCGCCGCTGCCACGAAGCGCGCCGGGAATTTTCCGCGGGGCCCGTCGTCCTGCGCCGCGGCCTGCACGCAATGCGCCATACAAGCCCCCTTATGTGGTCGCTTTTTTGGGCGATGAATCTTCGCCTTGGCACAGAAGTGGACGAAAAAATGAATGTCCCCATCGGAGGGAATCTCGATGAACTCCCCAAATAACAAGGGCAGGAGCGGTTACGCGATTTGCCTTGCAACGCCGGACGACGCCGAAGCGATCGGCCGCATCTTCGACAGCGTGGATTTCAGCGGCGGCATCGGCGTCCGTTTCGAACGGAAGCCGAATCCCTATTTGTCCCTTGCCGCCGAGGGCTATAAAGCCGTCATTTGCCTGCTCAAAAACGAGGAGAGCGGGCAAGCGGTCGGCGTCGGCGCCTGCGTAATGCGCAAGGCCTTTGTCTGCGGCCGCGAAAAAAATGTAGGCTATCTCACAGGGCTGAAACTCCTTCCCGGAAACGGGAAACTGCTCCGCTTCATGCCGGACTGTTATGCTTTCCTGCGCGCGCATACGAAAGAAGCGGACCTGTATATGACGACCATTCTGTCGGGCAATCTCCCGGCGCGGCGTCTGCTTGAGAAAAGGCGCCGGAATATGCCCCGCTATCTTTACCGCGGCGACTATACAGTCTATTGTTTGAAACCGGGCGGGCGGGCTTTGCGCGAAAGCCGTCTGCGGGCGGGCGGGCCGGTGCTGTGCCGGGGCGCCGACGCGGCGCTGCGGGATTTCTATCAGAAGCACCAGTCCGATCATGATCTGGCCGCCGTCGTTCCGGCCGGCCCGGCCGCGGACTTCTATTCTTTCCGCGGCGGCGACGGGGAAATCACCGCCGCTTGCGCGGTGTGGGACCAGCAGTCCTATAAGCAATACCGGATCACGGGGTACGGCGGCGCCTGCAAAGCGCTCAGCAAGCTTCCCGTCCATCTCCTCGGATATCCCGCCTTCCCAAAGGCCGGCGCGGCGGCAAACTACGCTTCGGCCGCGCTTTTGCACGCAAGCGCCCCCGAAATCGCCGCGGATTTCCTCCGCGCGGTACTGGCGGAAACAAAGGCCTACGGCCTTTTGCTGATCGGCCTGTATGAAAACGACCCGCTTCATGCCGCGCTGCGGCATATCAAACACTTTCGGTACAGCAGCCGTCTTTATCTGGTAGACTTTGAGGACGCAGGCCCGGGCGCGGTTTTGAATGACGCAACGATCCGTATCGACGTGGGCCTTTTGTAGCCATTGCCCTGTTGTCCCCTGTGGCGCTGTCAGCGCAGGTGGCGGCCAAGCTTTTTCATCTGGGTCAACAGGAAGAACAGGATCGCGATATGCAGCGGCGATTGGATGGCGTTGTTCACGACGCGCGCCATCGCAAAGACCTCCCCGGCGCCCATGCCGTACATGAGGATGAGCCATAGGGAGTTCAGGCCGAGCAGGACGACGGCGAGATTGATGAGCCACGCGATGATGATGCGCGGCAATGTGATGGCCCGCTTGTAAAAAAAGCAAGCAAAGATAAAACAAGTTGCCATCTCGGACAGCGCAAATCCCGGAAAGTACGCGCCGCCGCTGCCGCCGCTCGATATGTAACCGAGAAAGTCCCCAGCAAGGCCGAAAAACGCGCCGGCGACAGGGCCGAAAAACATGGCCGCAAGGGCGTCCGTCACATAGGTGAATGTGATGAGTTTGAAACCCGGCCCGATATAAACTGTCAGGAAGGGGAGGCCGAGAATGGTACGGATCGCAAGAAGCGCCGCCAGTGCGGCGACAGCGCGGGCCGTAAAGACATTGGAAGAGAAAAACTCACGCAAAGTTGGGCCGCTTTCGCGGTCAGGCAAAACGGACATAAAAAAAACCTCCTTCTAAATCGCAAGGCAGGTCCACCTGCACTGATTGTCCGGAAGAAAGCCTGTTTCGCATCAGTGCGTAGCGAACGCGATACCGCACCGCGAGCCGCCGCCCCCCAAAG
Source organism: Eubacteriales Family XIII. Incertae Sedis bacterium (assembly GCA_031290775.1). Lineage (GTDB taxonomy): Bacteria > Bacillota > Clostridia > Peptostreptococcales > Anaerovoracaceae > WRMW01. The sequence continues at coordinate 29,937 of JAITMX010000012.1, read as the reverse complement.
CTTTTGGGAGAGCTGCTCTTCGTCTGCGGGCAACATCCCATCCCGCAGCACTTGACGCACAGCATCTACTCTACTGTTGCTCATAAAATAGCACGATGGCCGCGCATACGCAATCGTTTTTTGCCGTCATCAGGAACGTTGAAATAGCGGTGCGCAAAGTTGCTCAATATTTGCGCGAATGTGACAAATATTGCTTGTTTTGCGCAATATATGCGCCATTTGTTGATTTCGCTTTCAAAAGTGATAGTATCGCGGTATGGATCAGATTGTGTATAACGATTATATTGACAAGGATCGCATCGCGGCGCAGGCGGGCCGGGATTTTGACATATCGGAACGCATCTTTATCGTGACGGGCGCCGCGCAAGGGCTTGGCTACGGGATTTGTGAAGCGCTCGCGGCGATGGGCGCAAAGATATGCATGGCGGATGTGAATATCCGGGGCGTGCGGGACGCCGCAAAACTGCTCGCGAGAGATTATATGACGGATGTGATCGGGGTTGAGGCGGATGTCACGGATGAGGGGTCTGTGCGCGATATGGTGCTGAAAGCCGTCAAGCGTTTCGGCGGGCTCGATGTGATCGTTTCGTGCGCGGGGGTCCTGAAAGCCGGCGGCTTGCCGGATCTGAGCAAAGAGGATTTTGAGCGCGTAGGCGCCGTGAATTATACGGGTTTCTTTTTGTGCGCCAAATACGCGTCGGCGGTGATGAAAGCGCAGCGGGCGCTCGACAAAGACCGCATGCACGACATTATTGAAATCAATTCCAAGAGCGGGCTTGAGGGCAGCAAGGCAAATTTTGCGTATGCGGGGTCGAAATTCGGCGGCATCGGCCTCACGCAGAGCTTCGCGCTTGAACTCGCGCCGTTTGGCATCAAGGTCAACGCGATCTGCCCGGGCAATTTGTTTGACGGGCCGCTTTGGAGCGACCCGGAACGCGGGCTTTTCAAACAGTATCTCGACGCCGGCAAGGCGCCGGGCGCGAAAACGGCGGCTGACGTGCGCGCGTTTTACGAGGCAAAGGCGCCGCTCGGGCGCGGCTGCCGCGTGGACGACATCGTGCGCGCGGTCAAGTATGTCGTCGAACAGCAGTACGAAACAGGGCAGGCCGTCCCGGTGACGGGCGGCCAAGTGATGCTGCGGTAAGCGCGGCAAGGATGGAGGCGGAATGGCGAGGGAAGTGATTATGCCCAAAGAGGGCATCACGGTAGAGTCGTGCCTGATCGGAAAGTGGCACAAGGAGCTTGGCGACGCGGTTGCCGAGTACGAGGCGCTTTTCGATTATGAAACGGACAAGGCGGCTTTTGAATGCGTATCGACGGCGGCGGGCGTGTTGCTCCACAAATATTACGAGGATGGCGACGAGGCGCCCGTGCTGGCGCCGGTGGCGATCATTGGCGAGGCGGGCGAGGATATCTCGGCGCTGATTGCGGGGGGCGGGCAGACGACGGCCGCGCCTGCGGCAGAAAGCGGAATCCAAGCGGCGGGCGAACAGGCGGCTGCTGCGCACGGCGGGGATACGCAAGCTTTGAAGGCATCGCCGCGCGCGCGCGGCGATGCGGCCTTGCAGGGCGTAGACCTGCTGCAAACGGCGCCGAGCGGCCCGGGCGGGCGCATTCTCGAAGCGGATGTGATTGCGGCCTCGGCAGCAGTGTATGAAGCAGAGGCAGAGACGCAGGGTGCGGATGGGAATCCGCCGGAAAACCGCCTGCCCGAGCCGCCCCGCAATGACGGGACGGCGGCGGGCGCACGGAATGCCGCCGCTGCCCCGGAGTATATCGACGAGCCGTTTACAAAGATCCGCTCTGTCATCGCAAAATCCATGACTGCTTCCTTGCAAAGGAGCGCGCAGCTCACGCATCACCACAGCTTTGACGCGACGATGCTGCTTGCCATGCGCGGGGACTTCAAAACATCGGACGAGGCATACGGCTACCGAGGTGTTTCGGTCGGCGATATCATCTTGTATGTGGTCTCGCGCGCACTCGCAAACCACCCCGAGATCAACGCGCTTGTATCCGCTGACGGCATGCGAAAATACAATACGGTCAACCTTGGCGTCGCGGTCGATACGCCGCGCGGCCTCATGGTGCCGACGGTCTTTGCCGCAGAAAAGAAATCGCTGAGGGGGATTTCGGCCGAGGTGCGGTTGCTTGCGGCGGCCGCGCGGGAGGGCCGGATCAGCCCGGACAAGCTCACGGGCGGCACGTTCACGGTATCCAATCTTGGCGCGACGGGTGTTGAGAGCTTCACGCCCATCATCAACCCGCCACAGGTTGCGATCCTCGGCGTCTGCGGCGTGACAGGACGCGTGCGCAAAGGCAGGGGCGGGCGGCCCGATGCCTATTCTTCGATCGGCATTTCGCTCACTTATGACCACCGCGCCATTGACGGGGCGCCCGCGTCCCGCTTTGCCGCAGAGCTTTGCGGCGCGCTCGAGGACTTTTCGTGGAAGACGCTCGCGCTTGAAAACTGAAAGGACAATAAATGGAACAAAAGACCCTTTACGATTTAATCATCCTCGGCGGCGGCCCTGCGGGCTATTTTGCGGCGGAACGCGCCGCAGACAGCGGGTTTCGGGTCCTGCTGCTCGAGGAGCGCAGCCTTGGCGGCGTCTGCCTCAACGAAGGCTGCATCCCGACAAAAAGCTTGCTCTACGCGGCCAAACTTGCCGCTTTGGCGCGGCATGGCGGGGATTACGGCGTATTCTGCGAAAACGTGACGCTCGACCACGGCAAAGCGGTCGAGCGCAAAAATATTGTCGTCCAAAAGCTGGTCGGCGGCGTAGCCTCCGCGCTCAAACAAAAGAAAATCGACGCGAAGCGCGCGCGCGGGACTGTCACAGGCCGGACGGGCGCGGGTTTTGCCGTATCCGCAGACGGCGAGGCCTATGAGGGCGCGCGCCTGCTCGTTTGCACCGGATCGGAAGCCATCGTGCCGCCCATAGACGGCATCCGGGAAGCGCTTGAAAGCGGCTTTGCCGTCACGAGCCGCGAGATTCTCGAAATCGGCAGCGTGCCACAGCGTCTCGCGATCATCGGCGGCGGCGCGATCGGCCTTGAGCTCGCAAACTACTTTGCGATTGCCGGCGCCGAAGTGGCTGTCATTGAAATGCTGCCCGAGGTCGGCGGCGCCATCGACGCGGATATCGCGAAAACCCTGCGCGCCGATCTGAAAAAGCTCGGCATCCGCTTCCTGCTCGAAACAAAGGCAGCGGGTTTTGAGGCGGGCGGCGTACGCGTCACGCACGCGGGCGGCGACGAGCTTGTCCCTGCGGACAAGGCCCTGCTCTCGATCGGGCGCCGCCCGCGGGCGGCGGGCGCGGGCCTCGAATCGATCGGCGTCCATACAGAAAACGGGGCGGTCGCCACGGACGGGCATATGCGCACAAATGTGCCCGGCATCTGGGCCGCCGGCGACGTAAACGGCAAACTCATGCTTGCGCACACGGCTTATCGGGAGGCTGCGGTCGCGGTTTCCGATATGCTCGGAATCCCCGACGCGATGCGCTATGGCGCGATTCCGCAAATCATCTACACATCGCCCGAGGCGGCCGGCGTCGGCGAGACGGAAAAATCCGCGGCCGAAAAAGGCTATGCATTTGACAAGGCTGTCCTGCCTTTGCAATACTCGGGCCGCTATGTCGCGGAAAACGCGAGCGGCGATGGCTTTGTGAAACTGCTCGCCGAAAAAAACACGGGGCGCCTGCTTGGCGTGCATATGATCGGCAGCTACGCGTCGGAGATCATCCTCGCGGCTGCCGTCATGGTCGGCTCAAAGTGGCCAAAAGAGACGCTGAAAAAAATCGTATACCCGCATCCGACTGTGGGCGAGATCCTGCGGGCCGCCCTTATCGATCTGAAATAAAGAAAGAAGGAAATTTATGACAAAGACCCTGTTTGTAGACCCTGCGGAGCTCTCGAAGCCCTCCGAAATCGTCTTTGAAAATATCCCGGCCAATTCCTACAAAAAGACCGTCACGGAAGCGCGCCCGGATTTTGCGGACGCGGAGCTTGTGCGGATCTACCGCGACATGACGATCTTGCGCGCATTTGAGGATATGCTGAACAAGATCAAGACACAGGGCAATTACAACGGAATCGAGACGACCTATCCGGGGCCGGCGCATTTGTCGCTCGGGCAGGAGGCGGGCGCTGTCGGGCAGGCCTATCTCCTCGGGACGTCGGACATCATTTTCGGCAACCACCGAAGCCATTCGGAAATCCTCGCCAAGTCGCTGTCCGCAATCGAAAAGCTTGACGCGGGCACGCTTATGACCATTATGGAGACCTTTCAGGACGGCAAGATCCTGAAAACGCTCGACACAATCTACACGGCAAAGGATGTGAAGGACCTTGCGGCCCACTTTGTGCTCTATGGCGCGCTCTGCGAGATTTTTGCGCGCGACAACGGTTTTCATCGCGGCATGGGCGGCTCGATGCACGCGTTTTTCCTGCCGTTCGGCGTTTATCCCAACAACGCCATCGTCGGAGGCTCGGCGCCGATCGCGGCGGGCGCGGCGCTGTACAAGCGCGTGAACGAAAAGCCCGGCCTCGTGGTCTGCAACATCGGCGACGGCTCGCTCGGCTGCGGGCCCGTCTTGGAAGTGCTGAACTTTTCGGCGATGGGCCAGTTCCACACGCTCTGGGAGGACAAAAAGCCCGGCGGCCTGCCCATCATCTTCAATGTTTGGAATAACGCGTATGGTATGGGCGGGCAGACAAACGGGGAGACGATGGCCTACGATATGCTTGCCAGGATCGGCGCCGGCGTGGCGCCTGGGCAGATGTCTGCGGAGCGCGTTTGGGGGCACGACCCGCTCGCCGTCATCGACTGCTACCGCCGCAAGAAGGCGCTGGTTGAGCAGGGCGGGGGCCCCGTTTTTCTCGATGTGCTGACCTACCGGCTCTCGGGCCACTCCACTTCCGACCAGAACGCGTACCGCTCAAAGGAAGAGCTTGACGCGTGGGCTGCGGTCGACCCGATCAAGGCCTTTCGCGAGGAGCTCGTAAACGCGGAGGTCGCCTCAGACGCATACTTTGAAGAGATGTGGGCGGGGACGACGGAACGCATGACGAGGATCTGCGGCTGGGCTGCAGACCCGGCGATTTCGCCGTACGCGGACTTCAAAAAAGACTATCACATCATCGAGCGCACGATGTTTTCAAACGGCAGGGCGCCAAAACTAGCGGACGGCGAGCCGAAATTCCTTGCGGACCCGGACAGCTGCAGCCGCGTCAGGCAGGTCGCGGAAAAAAACCGCGCGGCCTTTGACGGTGAAGGGAAGCCCGTCAGCAAGCTGAAAATGCTGAACATCCGGGACGCGATCTTTGAGCCTGTCTTCGACAAGTTCAAGGAAGACCCGACCATCATCGCCTACGGCGAGGACGTGCGCGACTGGGGCGGCGCTTTTGCGGTCTACCGGGGCATGAATGAGGTCGTGCCGTATACGCGGCTGTTCAACGCGCCGATTTCCGAGGCCGCCATTGTCGGCTCTTCCGTAGGCTACGGGCTCATGGGCGGGCGCGTCATTTCCGAGCTCATGTACTGCGATTTCATCGGCCGCGCGGGCGACGAGATCTTCAACCAGCTTTCCAAGTGGCAGGCGATGAGCGCGGGCATACTCAAGATGCCCGTCGTGCTGCGCGTGTCCGTCGGCGCAAAGTACGGCGCCCAGCACAGCCAGGACTGGACGGCGCTCTGTGCGCATATCCCGGGGCTGAAAGTCTGCTTCCCCGCGACGCCGTGGGAGGCGAAAGGGCTTATGACAGCCGCGCTGAACGGGACAGACCCCGTCGTATTCTTTGAAAGCCAGCGCATCTACGATGCCGGCGAGCGGTTCCGGCCCGGCGGCGTTCCGAAAGAGGCCTATGAAATCAGCATCGGGGATACAAACACGGTCAGGCGGGGCGCGGACATCACAATCCTGACGATCGGCGCGACGCTGTACAAGGCGGTGGACGCTGCGGGCATCCTCTCAAAGGAATACGGCGTTGAGGCCGAAATCATCAACCTGCACAGCCTCGTGCCATTGGATTATACGAAAATTCTCGAAAGCGTGGACAAGACGGGCAAGGTCGTGCTCGCGAGCGATGCCTGCGCGCGCGGCTCTTTCATAAACGACGTGGCGCGAAACATCACGGAGCTGGCGTTTGACCGGCTTGACGGGCCGCCCGTGGTCGTCGGCGCGCAAAACTGGATCACGCCGCCGTTTGAATACGATGAATTTTTCTTCCCGCAGGCGGACTGGATATTGGACGCGATCCACGAGAAGCTCCTGCCGCTGAAGGGCTATCAACCAAAGACCGGCGTGTTCACGGCGGTCGACCAACTGCGCAGGGCGAAGGCCGGCGTGTAAAGAAAACAGGAGAAGAGAAGATGGCGACATTCAGGTTTACGGCGGGGCCGTGGAACATCCATGAAGGGGACGAGACGTTTGGGCCCGGCATCCGGCCCGCCATACCCTTTGAGGAAAAGATCGCGAAGTTCAAGGAAATCGGCCTTGACGGCGTGCAATTTCACGACGACGACGCCGTCCCGGATATGAACAATATGAGCGGGCAGGCAATCACGGATTACGCGAAGGATGTGAAAGCGCTGCTCGACAAGACGGGGCTGTTCGCGGAATTTGTCGCGCCAAGGCTCTGGTTTGACACACGCACGAACGACGGCGCGTATACGGCAAGCCTTGACGAGGATTACGATTTTGCAATCTGGCGCTCGCTGAGGTCCATCGACATCGCGCGGGCGCTCGGCACGAACAAGATTCAGCTCTGGTACGCGCGCGAAGGCACGCTGTGCGCCGAGGGCAAGGACCCTGTCGCAAAGATCAAGCAAATGCGCGACGCCGTCAATACGATGCTCGAGTACGACCCGGGCATCCTCATCCTCATCGAGCCCAAGCCCAACGAGCCCATCGACCGGAGCTACTGCGGCACGGCTGGCCACGGGCTCGCGCTCGGCGCAAATACGGTAGACCCCTCGCGCGTCGGCCTGTGCATCGAGAGCGCCCATTCCATCATGGCGGGCCTCGACCCCGCCGCCGACATGGCTTTCGCGCTCGCGTGGAACAAGCTCTGGGGCGTCCACCTCAACGACCAAAACGGCATCCGCTACGACCAGGACAAGACCTTTGGCGTCGAAAACCTGCGGCAGGCCTTCAATCAGGCCAAGGTGCTTTACGAAAACAATTTCGGCGACATCGGCAACTTTGAATGTGTCGGCCTTGACGTGAAAGCCCTGCGCACGCAGCCGGCGGAGGACTGCTACCGGCACCTCATCAACAGCAAGACGATCTTCCTGAAACTGCTCGAAAAAGTGAAAAAATTCGATTATGGATTTCAAAAGAAATGCGTCGCCGAGCAAAACTTTGAAAAGCTGGAGATGTATGTGCTCGATTTGCTGATGGGATATGAATAACAAGGGCAGTGTAATCTTTGCCGGCAACCTCATTGTGGACCGGCTCAAATTTGTGGAGGCGTGGCCCCCGGAAATGGGGCTCACGACGATTACGCGCCAAATGAGCGGACTCGGCGGGCTTGTGTGCAACTGCGCCATCGATATGGCAAAGCTCGCGCCCGAAGTGCCCGTCAAAGTCCTCGGCATGGCCGGCGAGGACGCGCTCGGCGATTTGATCATGGATGAATTATCCAAATTTCCTTCTATCGACACGGGGTTGGTGACGCGCGCGGGCGAGACCTCTTTTACCGACGTCATCACCACGCCGGGCGGGCGCAGGACGTTTTTCCAGTTTCGCGGCGCGGGCGCGCTGCTCGGCCCAGAGCATTTCGACTTTGCCCGCTGCGGCGCCGAAATCCTGCATATCGGGTATATTCTGCTGCTTGACCGTCTCGACGGCCCCGACAAGGACTACCCGACAGGGATGTGCCGCGTGCTTGACGCGGCGGGAAAGGCGGGCATCCTGACTTCGGTCGATATGGTCAGCGAGGCGGCAGACCGCTACCGCGCCGTCGCGGCGCCGGCGCTCGCCTATACGGACATCCTGACGATCAACGATACCGAGGCGGAAGGCGTGACGGGCATCCGCATCCGGGACGCGGAGGGGCGGCTTTTGGATGGCGCGCTCGAAGCCTGCGTACGCGCGCTTGCGGCGCTCGGCGTGAAAAAATGGGTCTGCGTGCATATGCCGGAGCTTGCCGCCGGTTGCGACGTGGCGAGCGGCGAATATATGACGGCGAAATCAATCGCGCTGCCGGAGGGCTTCATCAAGTCTTCGGTCGGCGCGGGAGACGCTTTTGCGGCGGGGCTTCTGTACGCCGTCCGGCGCGGGCTCACGCTCGCGGAGGCGCTCGCGGAGGCAAATATCGTGGCGGCGTACAGCCTGAAAGGCTACGGGGCAAACGATTCGATGGCGCCGCTTGCGGAAATAAAGGCGAAAATGGCAGCGGAAACGGAGCGGGTGAAAGGGCTATGACACGGCAGTGCGCCGGAAAAACCGCCGTGGTGGTCGGGGCGGGCAATATCGGAAGGGGTTTTGTCGGGGCGGCCTTTGCGGCGTCAGGCTATGAAACGGTATTCATTGACATCGATGAAAACATCGTGCGCCTGCTTTGCGAGCGCGGGTTTTATCCGGTGCGTTTGCTTGAAAACGAAGGCGAGCCCACCGAAACGGCCGTGAGAGGCGTCCGCGCCGTGAACGCTGCGGATATCGGCGCGGCGGCGGAGGAGATTGCGCGGGCGGATATCTGCGCTACTGCGGTGGGCGCGCGCGCTGCCGCGTATCGCGCCCATGCTCGCGGCGGGCCTCGCAAAGCGGGCGCGCGGGGATGCCGCGCCGCTCAACATCATCGTCTGCGAAAACCTCTTGGACGCCGGCGCGAAGCTGCGCGAGGAAGTGCGGCGGGAATTGCCGGAGGGGCTTGCCCTTTCGTTGGATGAAATAGCCGGCTTCCCCGAGGCGGTCATCGGGCGTATGGCCCCCATTCAGACGGAGGCGATGAAGGATGGCGACCCTTTGCGTATAAGCGTTGAAAAATACGCGTTTTTGCCCGTAGACAAAGCCGCGTTCAGGGGGGACGCCCCTTCTGTGGAAGGCCTGTGTACGCTTGACCGTTTCGAGTATTATGTAAAACGAAAACTCTATGTCCACAATTTGGGGCACGCGGCCGTCGCCTACCTCGGTTTGCTAAAAGGCTGCACCTATATCGCGGAGGCGGTTGACGACGCGGACATCCTCTTCCTTGCGGCGGGCGCCATGCGCGAAAGCGCGGCCGCCCTTGCCATGGAAAACGCGGGCGACGCGGCAAACTTGGGCCGCCACATCGACAATCTGCTCTATCGTTTCTCAAACCGTGCGCTCGGCGACACCTGCGCGCGCGTGGCGGCGGACCCAGCGCGCAAGCTAAGCCAAGGCGACCGGCTCGTCGGCGCGCTGGAAAACTGCGAAAAATACGGGCTGCCGGCTGTCTATATCGCGGCGGCTGTGGCGGCGGCTCTGCCGGCCCTCGGCTTTCCGGGCGCCGCCTCGCTTGAAGAAATCACGGGGCTTTCGCCGGACGGGCAGCACTATCGGGCAATTATGGCGTTTTGGGAGACTGTGTCCGGCGCGGATGCGGGGGGCGCGGCGGCGGCGCTTCGCCGTGCGGCGGGCAGGCTTGCCGGCGACATCACGATACTGTGAGCACGCAAAAAAGGATATATGAAAGAAAGAAAATGAAAACGACAGCGCTCAGGCTATACGGAAAAAAGGATGTCCGGCTCGAGACTTTCGAGCTGCCGCCCATCCGGGACGACGAGATTCTTGTGAAACTCGTCTGCGACAGCCTGTGCATGTCTTCGTACAAAGCGGCCCAAAAGGGGCCGGGCCACAAACGCGTACCCGCGGACGTCGCCGAAAACCCGACCGTGCTCGGGCACGAGTTTTGCGGCGAGATCGTGGAGGTTGGCGCGAAATGGCGGGGCAAATACGCGCCCGGCATGCGCTTTGTCATACAGACCGGCATGAAAGAGACCTACGACGCCATCGGCTACAGCTTTCCGTATATGGGCGGCGATATGACCTACGGCATCATCCCCGCCGCGGCCATCAGCGGCGGCTACGTGCTTCCCTACGGGGGGGACGCTTTCTTTTACGGCGCGCTTGTCGAGCCGCTCTCCTGCGTGACGGGCGCCGTACACGGAAATTACCATACGGTGCACGGCGAATATACGCACGCCATGGGCATCAAAGCGGGCGGCAAGGCCGCCGCGCTCGCCGCCGTCGGCCCGATGGGGCTGGCGATGCTCGACTACCTGATCCATCGCGATGAACGGCCGTCCTTGCTTGTCGTGACCGACATCGACGCGGGACGGCTCGCGCGCGCGGGGAAAGTGCTGCCCGCCGAGGACGCGAAACGGCACGGCGTCGAGCTCGTCTACGTGAATACGGGCGGGATGGACGATCCAAAGGCGGCGCTGCGCGCGCTCTCCGGCGGCAGCGGCTTTGACGACGTCTTTGTGTTTGCGCCCGTGCCTGCCGTCGTCGAGCAGGGCGGCGCCATCCTTGCCTACGACGGCTGCCTCAATTTCTTTGCGGGCCCCGAAAACGAGGCCTTTTCCGCGCCCTTCAATTTTTACGATGTCCATTACAACGCGACGCACATCGCGGGCACGAGCGGCGGCAATACGGACGACATGATCGAGTCGCTCGCCTTGGCCGCAGCGGGCCGGATCGACCCCGCCATCCTCGTGACGCACGTCGGGGGGCTCGACAGCGCCGCGGAGGCGACGCTGGACATGCCGCGCATCGGCGGCGGCAAGAAGCTGATTTACACGCACGTGTCCATGCCGCTGACGGCGATCGCGGACTTTGGCGCCTTGGGGGAAAACGACCCGTTTTTCGCCGAACTTGACGTGCGCGTGCAGGCCCACAATGGGCTTTGGAATGTGGACGCCGAGCGTTATCTGCTTGAATATGGCAAGAGGCTATGCGGATGAGGCGCTGTTGTTGCAGTTCAGGCCCTTGCCGGAATGCCGTCATTGCGGGGGTGCGCAGCAACCGAAGCAATCCATTATCCACTGGATTGCTTCGCTTCGCTCGCAATGACAGTGGTACAGGAGCTTGACAGTCCTATCCCGATTTGCGCAAGCAAATCGATGGAAGGACGTCTGTCAGGAGTGCAGCGCTTTAGCGCGTGGCACTCTACGACTTAGCTCCGTTGCACCACGTCTGCCAGGAGTGCAGCGTATGAGGCGCTGTTGTTGCAGTTCGGACCCTTGCCGGAATGCCGTCATTGCGAGGGTGCGCAGCAACCGAAGCAATCCATTATCCACTGGATTGCTTCGCTTCGCTCGCAATGACGGTTAGGGTGTGAACTGCAATGTGTTGTTTGAATGTATGGAGAAAAATGGAGAAAAAATGTATGGAGAAATATGGAATATTTTACTTGCCAAACGCGGTCAAAAACGATAGTATATTGCGGTAAGGTTGGGGGGACAGAGGTGCTGTTATGACGCAAACGCATGAACTTCTGAGGCTCGCGGACATTTCAAAAACCTTTCCGGGTGTGCGGGCGCTCGATCACATTGACTTCACGCTGAACGCGGGGGAGATCCATTGCATCTGCGGCGAAAACGGCGCGGGCAAATCGACGCTGATCAAAATCATCTCAGGCGCGTATCAGCCCGATGATGGCGGGGAGATTTTTTTTGAAGGGCAAAAGGTGGCGCTGTCGCCGCTCGGCGCGATGGATCTCGGCATACAATGCATCTATCAGGAGCACACGATCTTCGGCCCCTTGTCCGTTACGGAAAATATATTTGTCGGCATGGAGATCACGAAAGGCGGCTTCATGCAAAAGCAGGAGATGCGCAAGCGTACACAGGAGGTCCTCGACTACCTGAGCAGCGGCATCGATCCCGACGAGCTCACGGAAAACCTTTCGTCGGGCGAGCAAAAGATCGTCGAGTTTGCGAAGGCGCTCATCTTTGACCGCAAGGTCATTATCCTCGACGAGCCGACCGCTTCTTTCTCGGTCACGGAGATCGGCAACCTGCTCGATATCGTCCGCAAGATCAAGGAGCGCGGCATCGGCATCATTTATATATCGCACCACTTGGACGAGGTCGAAAAGATCGCCGACCGCATCACGATTTTGCGCGACGGCAAACACATCAATACGTGCGGCGCGGACCAGATCACCGGGAAAGAGCTCATCCGCCAGATGGTCGGCCGCGACGCGTCGGCGTTTTACAACCGCGAGCATTTCAAGCCCGGCGAGGTCGTGCTCGAAGCGAAGGGGCTCACGGGAAACGGGGTCAGCGACTGCAGCTTCAGGGTGCGGCGGGGCGAGGTGCTTGGCTTTGCCGGCATGGTCGGTTCCGGCCGCAGCGAGCTCATGACGCTGCTCTTCGGCGGCGCCCAAAAGCTTGGCGGCAGCCTGGAGATTTTCGGGCACGAGGCCAACCTGAAAAGCCCGCGCTCGGCGATACGGCACAAGATGTGCTATATCACGGAGGACAGGCAGCATACGGGCCTCTTCCTCATCCATACGATCGCGCGCAACACGATTATCGCAAACCTGCTGATTTCCTCCGGCTCGTTCTATATGCCGAAAAAGGAAGAGGAGATCGGCGCGGAATATATCAAGAAACTCGGGACCAAGGCGAAGAACGCGGACGTGCTCGTCGGCAATCTTTCGGGCGGCAACCAGCAAAAGGTCGTCCTCGCCAAATGGTTTAATACGGACGGGGAGATCTTCATCTTTGACGAACCGACGCGCGGCATCGATGTCGGGGCCAAACAGGAGATTTACCAGCTCATGACAGAACTGCTGCGCGACAACAAAGCGATCGTCATGGTCAGCTCCGATATGCCCGAGGTGATCTCCATGAGCGACCGTGTCATGGTCATGAAAGACGGCCGCATCGTAGGCGAAGTCGCGGGCGATGAGGTCACGGAAGCAAACGTGCTCGAATATTCCATAGGAGGGAAAAAGATATGAGCGACTCCGGCGAGAGGATCGGCAAGAGGAAATTTGAATTTCACTGGAGCGCAAACATGAACGTGCTCGTGATATGGGTCGCGTTTGTGCTCATCATCACGCTCGTCCAAGTGTTTTCGCTGACGCCGGGCAAATTCCCGACGATGATCGCCCCCGCCAATCTTGCCAACGTGCTTTCGCAGGTTTCCGCGACGGGCATCATGGCGATGGGGATGGCGCTGATCATGATCGCGGGCGGCATCGACCTGTCGGTTGGCATGCTGACGAGTTTTGTCGTCCTGTACGCGGCCAAGAGCTATACGGACTATGGTTTGTCGCTGCAGGCGGCGCTCATCACGGCCGTGATCTTTGCCATCGCTTTTGAGGCGGGCATGGGCTTCATCGTGTCAAGGCTCAACGTGGAGCCTTTCATCATCACGCTCGGGGGCATGATCTGCTTCCGGGGGGTCGCGCTGCTTGTCGTGCACTCCCAGGAGATCAGCATGAAGGGCGCGATGGACCCCCTGAAGACTTCCGTCATCACGGGCGTCAAAGACCCTGCGGGCCTCGTCGTCAATGTGCCGCCGTACATCTTCATTTTCATCGCCATCACGGTCATCATCTGGATTGTCATGCGCTTTTCAAAGTATGGGCGCAGAATCTACGCGGTCGGCGCAAACAAGAACGCGGCCTATCTCGCGGGCATCGACGTCAAGAATATCATCTTTTCGACCTATATCCTCAACGGCCTGCTCGTTGCGGTCGCGTCGCTCTGCCTGCTCGCGCGCGTCAACACGGCTATCATCACCGTCGGGCAAAACAAGGAGATCGACGTCATCGCTTCGGCCGTCATCGGCGGGGTCGCCCTGTCGGGCGGCAAGGGCTCCATCTGGGGCGTATTCATCGGCGCCATCCTCATGGGGGCTATCGAAAACGGGATGAACATTCTGCGCCTGAACGCGGAGTGGCAGTACGTGGCAAAGGGACTCATCATCATCGGCGCCGTATCTGCGGCCGCGATCGTGGCGAATATGCAGGCCAAGCGCCAGCTGCGCATCAAGCAGGACGCCTCGACACTCGCCACGGCGGCGATCGACAAGGCGGCGGGATGAAAATCGGGGCGCGGGAAAAACAAATGGCTAAACGCAAGCGCCATTTGCTTGCTTTAACAATACAGACCGTTATATCTTGCAGTTATCCGTTATATCTTGCAGTTATCCGTTATCAAAGCAGAATTTAACTATTGATACAAACGAAGGAGGAGTAAATGATGAGACAGATGAAGAAGAGCAAAGCGCTGGTGCTGATCCTCGCGATCGCCATGGTACTTGTTTTTGCGGTCGGGTGCGGCTCGACAAGCGCGCCGCCGACCACGCCGCCGGCGGACAGCGGCAGCACGGCGCCCGCAGAGGCGCCGCCAGCAGGGGATGTAGTGACGAAGACGATCGGTTTCTACGCCGACGCGGCCGACTCCTACTATGCCGACATGAACGACGCATTGCAGGCGCTTGCGAACCAAGACCCGGAATGCGACTGGGTCGTCGATTACAAGGTCGGCCAGAGCACGGCGGACGAGCAGCTGAAAGCGGTCGAAGACTTTATCACCGCGGGCTACGACGCCATCATCGTGATCCAGAACAATCCGAACACGACGAGCGAGTGCATCGAAAAAGCGAAAGCGGCCAATATCCCGTACTTCGGCGCCGCGCACAATTTCGCCGAGGCGGCGAACGCAAAGGATTCCACAGGCAGCACAAACTATGACTTTGAGCAGGGCGGCCGCCTTGCCGGCCAGGACGCGCTTGCGAACGGCGTGAAAAACGCCATCATTATCGAAGGCGTGCTCGGGCAGGGCTCCGCGTCCGCGCAGTCGCTCGGCTTCCTGAAAGCCTATGAAGAGGCCGGCAAGAGCCTCGGCGAAAAGGCGGACGGCGCTGCGTGGACGGCGGAAGACGTCGCGACGCTGAAGCCGCCGGCATCCGACATCAAGGGCAATCCGGACGTCGTCGTCGTGCAGTGGGCATCCGGCAACTGGATGACAGAGCCGGCGCAGAAAGTGATGCTCGACGCGATTTCCGCGCTCGGCAAAGACGGTTGGGACGGCGCTTATGTCCAGAACAACCCGATGACCGAAGGCGCGATCAACGCGATGAAGGAGCAGGGCCTGTCTACGGACGATTATTGGCTCGGCAGCATGAATGGCCGCGAGGTCAGCTGGCAGTGGACGAAGGACGGCGTGCTTTCGATGGACGTCAACCAGAGCTCCTGCATGGAAGGCGCGCTGCTTTATCAAATGGTGAAAGAGTATTTCGCGACCGGTTCCGTCGCCAAAGCGCATGTGCATCCGTACCTGACAGGCTACACGAAGGATACGATCGCGGAGCTTGAGCCCAGCCTCGTCCCGGAGACGGACATCAACGCCTTTGTCGAAGGCTGCAACAACGGCAGCATCGTCTATGATATCAATGACCCGAAGTTCCTCGAAATCCCGGGTTATTGATGGATCGGCGCCGCACAATTGCAAAATTGCGCAAAATCCAAAAGCCGGTCTGTATTTAAGCCATATCTAACCGCAAGGGGAGGCTGCGCTTGCTGCGGCCTCCCCGCGTCAACTGAATATTTGATTTGGGAGGCAGAACATGAAAATCGGCGTATTCCTCGCGCTTGAGCCCTACACAAGCGTTGAGCACAATCTGAAACTTGCGAAAGAGGCGGGCTTTTCCTGCGCGGACATCACCGACACCCATTCGGGCGGCAGTATGTTTGCTTCCGCGGGGCTTTCCGCTTCAATCAGCCTCGACAGCAATCCCTTTGATATCAAAAGGCTCTTTGAAAAGTACGATATGGAGATCATGACGGTCAGCGCGCACGCGGCGCTGCTTGAGGCCTCGCATCCGGGCGAATTTCAGACGCGGGAAATCATGCAGGCCATCCGCTTTGCGGCCGCCATCGGCATCCGCGACGTCGTGACGACAGAAACCTACCCCAAGAGCGATTGGGCCAAAAGCCTTTCTTACGACCAGTGCGTCTTTACCTGCGCCGAAAAACTGTACCAGCCCTGCCGCATGGCGGAGGACTACGGCGTCAACGTGATTTTTGAGCCGCACGGGCCGCTCACGGACAGCATCACAGGCATCGGCGACGTCATGGAGCTGCTCGGCAACCCGAAACCGCTCGGCGTCAACATGGACACAGGCAACTCTTGGCTCGGCGGGACCGACCCGGTCGAGCTTGCAAAGACATATAAGGACAAAATATACCACATCCATTGGAAAGACCTCGGCGAGGAATGGGTCCCGAAGCGCGGCACGATCTACGGCTGCGGCTTTTCGACCATCCCGGTCGGCACCGGCAAGATCGACATTGCCGGCGTTATCGAAGTCTTGAAAGACAGCGAAAAAATACATTATTCAACGCTCGAAGTCGCGGGCACGCCCGAAACGCTGCGGCAGAGCGCGGATTATATCGAAAAACTATGGAACGCGTAAGCGTGCCGGAAAGGAGCCTGAAATGGCAAGACCTGTAACACTTATGACGGCGCAGTGGGGCGATCTCGGCCTCGATCCGCTTTGCGAACTCGCGAGGGAAATGGGCTACGATGGCCTTGAGCTGATGGAGGGCGCGCATTTTGACGCAAGGAGGGCGGCGCAGGACAAGGCCTACGCGGACGGCATTTTGGCGACGCTTGGCAAATACGGGCTGAAAACCTATGCGGTCGCGGCGCATGTGGTCGGCCAGTGCGTCGGCGACAACTGGGACCCCCGCCTCGACGGCTTTGCGCCAAGCGCGCTCGCAGGCAAGCCGGAGGAAATCCGCGCGTGGGCGGTCGAAACGATGAAAGCCGTCCCGTGGGCCGCGAAAAACCTCGGCGTCAGCGTGGTCACGGGCTTTCTCGGCTCGCCGATCTGGGCCTATTGGTATAGTTTCCCGCAGACGACAGACGAGATCGTAGACGCGGGCTACGCGAAAATCGTCGAGCTGTGGTCGCCGATCTTTGACGAATTTGACAAGGCGGGCGTGCTGTTTGCGCTCGAGGTCCACCCGACCGAAATCGCGTTTGACTACTATACGTGGCAGCGCCTGGTGAAGGAATTTGGCGGGCGCAAGACGCTTGGCCTCAATTACGACCCGAGCCATCTGATCTGGCAGGGCGTCAGCCCGACGATTTTCCTGCGCGACTTCATAGACCGCGTTTACCACGTCCACATGAAGGACGCGGCGGTCACGCTTGACGGCAAGGCCGGCATCCTCGGCTCTTTCCTCACGTTTGGGGACACGAAACGCGGCTGGAATTTTCGTTCGCTCGGCCACGGGGACGTCAATTTCGAGGAGATCATACGCGAGCTCAACGCGGGCGGCTACACGGGCCCGCTTTCGGTGGAATGGGAAGACAGCGGCATGGAGCGCGTCTATGGCGGGACGGAGGCCGCGGCCTTTGTGAAAAAGGTCGATTTTGCGCCGTCCGATGTGGCCTTTGACGCGGCGATGGGCAACGAATAGGAGGGGCCATCATGACGGACAAGTTGACATATGGTATGGTCGGCGGCGGCCCCGGCGCTTTCATCGGCGGCGTGCACCGCGCGGCGATCCGGCTGAATGACGAGGCGGATCTCGTCTCTTGGGCAGATGTGATCCCGGAGGGGGCGCGCGCGAAGGCGGGCGCCGAAATGGGCCTGGCGCCAGACCGGGTTTACGGCTCCTTTGAGGAGATGGCTTTGGCCGAAGGGGCGCGCGCGGACAAAATCGACTGGGTCGATATCGTGACGCCCAACCGCTTTCACTATCCGGCGGCCAAGCTCTTTCTCGAGCAGGGCATCAATGTCGTCTGCGAAAAGCCGCTGTGTTTCACGGCGGAGGAAGGCCGCGACCTGAAACGCGTCGCGGCGGGGCACGGCTGCCTGTTTTGCGTCACCTACACCTATACGGGGCATGTGATGGCGCGGGAGGCGCGCCAGCTCATCCGAAATGGCGCGATCGGCGACATCCGCATGGTCATGGGCGAGTACCCGCAGGACTGGCTGCTTGACACGCTCGAAACCATCACGGAGGGCAACAGGCCGTGGCGCGCGGACCCGGCGCTTTCGGGCAGGGGCGCGGCTGTGGCGGATCTGGGGACGCATATCGAAAACTGGGTAGGCTACGTGACCGGGCTCAAGATCGACAAGCTCGCCTGCCATCTCGACGTCTTTGGGCAGGGCGGCGTGCTTGACAACAATGTCGAGGCGCTCATCAAATTCAAGGGCGGCGCGACGGGGATGTACTGGACGAGCCAAGTCGCCATCGGTTTTGACAACGCGCTGAAAATCCGCGTCTTTGGCGAGAAGGGCACAATCGAGTTTGTCCAGGAGGAAAACAACTATCTGAAGGTTTCGCTGCGCGGGAAGCCGCCGCAGATATATTCGCGCGGCGCGGGCTACCTGACGCCCGAAGCGGCGAAGTATGCGCGCGTGCCGACGGGCCACCCGGAGGGGCTGACCGAGGCTTTCGCAAACATCTACACGGATTTTGCCGCGGCTGTGCGCGACAAGAAAGCCGGCAAGGCCGTGAATGAAGACGATTATGGCTATCCGACGATACAGCAGGGCATCGACGGCGTCGAGTTTTTCAACAAATGCGTCGACAGCCATGAGGCGGGCGCGGCCTGGGTCGCGCTCGATGAAGAATAGGAGGGAAGCGGCATGAAATTCGGGATCAATTCACTCGCCTGGCAGTCTCCCGTCACGGAGATCGACCGCCTGCTCCGGCTCGCGAAAAAATACGGCTGCGACATTTTCGAGCTTGCGTTGGAGGATTTTTCCACGCTCGACCCGGACGCGATCAACAAGGCCGTCGAGGACACGGGCGTGCTCATCAAGACCGTCACGGGCATCCACAACGAGGTGCGCGACATCTCGGCGGACGAGGCGGATTTCCGGGATTCCGGCATCCGGTACGCGAAGGACATGGTCGATTTTGCGGCGGCGATCGGCGCCGAAGTCATCGCGGGGCCGATTTATTCGGCTGTCGGCAAGGCGAGGCAGCAAACGCCCGATGAGGTCGGGCTCAAGTGGAAGTACGGCGTCGAAAACATGAAGATCATCGCGGACTATGGCGCGAAGAAGGGCATCAAGTTTGCCATCGAAACGCTCAACCGCTTTGAAACCGACTTTATCAACACGGTCGAGCAGGGCGTTGACTACATCCACCGCATCGGCTATGGCAATGTCGGCTTCCTGCTGGACAGCTTCCATATGGGCATCGAGGAAAACAATGTGCCGGCCGCGATCCGGCTCGCGGGCACGGAGTGCCGTATCTACGATTTTCATACGAGCGCGAACAACCGCGGGACGCCGGGCAAGGACAACACGGACTGGGCTTCGATCCGCGACGCGATTCGGGATGTCGGATATGACGATTATTGCATCATCGAGTCTTTCACGCCGGACTGCGTCGAGATTGCGAAAGCGGCATCGGTGTGGCGGCCGTTTTCCGAATCGCCCGAGGCGATCGCGCGGGACGGGGTGCCGTTTTTGAAGGGGCTTTTTGCGGAATGACAGTCCTAACCCGATTCGCGAAGCGAATCGTTGGCAGAGGTACAGGAGCTTCAGCTCCGTTGTACCTCGCACATCGAGGAGTGCAGCGGCTTTGCCGCGTGGCACTCTACCGTGGCAGGACGTCTGTCAGGAGTGCAGCGCTTTAGCGCGTGGCACTCTACGACTACAGGCGAAGAGAAAAGGAGAACATGGTATGGCAAAGAAAAAAGTAAGCATCGGCAGTTGGGCGTACGCCTTTCTCGAGACGCCGATCCTGCTTCCCGAAGCGTCGAAAAAGCTCTCCGAGCTCAAATTTGACGGGATCAGCATGGGCGGTTTTGCGCCGCACGCGGCGCCGAAGGACTGGGATACGGACGAAAAAAGGGCCGAGCTCGCAAAGCTGCTCTCGGACAACGGCCTCGAAGTCGCGGATTACGCGGTTGACCTATGGAGCGTCGATTCGCTGAAGCAGACGGAAGCGTGGATCGGGCTTTTTGAGGAAAGCAGCGACTTCGCGGGCAAAATGGGCTGGAAGACGATACGCGTGGACACGGGCGCGCCGCCCGTCCTGCCGGAGGGCTGGACGTATGGGCAGGCGCGCGCCAAGGTCGCGGACAATTTCAAGCGCATCTCGAAATACGCCGCGCGGCACGGCCAGCAGGTGGTCTGGGAGTTTGAGCCCGGTTTCATCGTCAACGAGCCGAAGTACATCCTCGAAACCTACGAAAAAGTTGATGAGCCGAATTTTTCGATTTTGTTTGACACCTGTCACGGCTATATGTCGGCGGCGAAGGGCGCCAACCACATCGAGCCGGACGTGCTTGCGGGCGGCATTCTCGAATTTATCGACTTGCTGAAGGGCAAGATCGGCTTTGTGCACGTCATCGACAGCGACGGCACGCTGAACGGCGAGAACACAAGCACGCACGCGCCGTTTGGGCAGGGCGCCCTCAATTTCGACGAGGTCGTCCCCGCGCTGCTCGATGCCGGCTATGCGGGCGACTGGTGGGCGATCGACCTTTGCGAGTGCCCGGACGCGTGGGAGGCGACGGCGGATTGCAAGAAGTTTGTCGACGCGTTCAATGAGAAGTTTGCGTGACGGAAGCGCCGGGTTTCGCCCGGAATGGGGTAAAAGATGGCAGATACAGATCGATTGAAACAAATACTTGAGGCGGGCGGGGGGATTTTGAGCCTTGCGCCAACGTGGGTGCCGCGCCCCTTCAACCGGCCCGGCAAGCGCATCCGCCTGCACCCCGACGATTACTACGCGATGGGGATGAAGCGCGGCGCGATTGTGGAGCGCTGGTTTTCGTCTGTCACAAGGGTCGAGACGGAGGGCGCGGAGCCGTATGAGGGCATGAGTTTCGTGAACGTGGACGGCGATTCGGCGCATACGATCCTGTTCAAGGATTTTGTGGACGCGCTCGGGCCGGAGCTTTACGGGCAGGAATTGCATGGGAAATACGGCACTTGGCCGATGTACTCGAAGTTTTACGATTACAATGAGCCGCTGTTCCATCATGTGCACCACGGGCCGGAAGCCTGCGCGAAGGTCGGCGTGACGCCGAAGCATGAGCATTATTTTTTCCCGAAGCAGTACAACAACCACCTCGGGACGCGCCCCACGACGTTTTTCGGGTTTGACCCTTCGGTCACAAAGGAAGAGGTGAAGGCCCGGCTCGCGAAGCACGAGACGGAGAATACGCGCATCCTTGAATTGTCGCGCGCCTTTCAGGTTGAGCTCGGCACGGGTTGGTACACGCCGGCGGGCGTCGTGCACGCGCCCGGTTCGCTCTGCACCTACGAGCCGCAGTGGAACAGCGACGTGATGGCGCTTTGGGAAAATGTCGTCGGCTCCGGCGAGATCTTTGACTACGGCTGGCTGTCCGGCTATCTGCCGCCCGGAAAGGAACGCGACCTCGACGCGATCCTCGATGTCGCGGACTGGGAGCTCAACACGCTGCCCAATTACCGCGAGGTTTTTTTCCGCCCGCCTGTGCGGGACGAGGGCGGGGAGGGTTGGTCGCAGGATTGGGTGTGCTACGGCAATCCCTATGTGGCGGCGAAGGAGCTCACGCTCCTGCCCGGCGCCGAGGCCATCATCCGCGACGCGGCCGCCTATGGCTGCCTCTGCGTGCAGGGGCATGGGCGTTTCGGCGGGTTTGCGATGGAGTCCCCTACGCTGATTCGCTATGGGCAGCTCACCTGCGACGAGTTTTATGTGGGCAGCGCGCGCGCGAAGGCCGGCGTGCTTGTTCGCAACGAGTCGCCTGTGGAGCCGTTGGTGATGCTCAAGCATTTTGGGCCGGACTGCGGTATGCCGCAATGAGGTTGGTTGCGGTTATTTTGAAGGAGGAGGGAAAGTGCAATGGATGGTTGTATGAAAGCTGTCAATTTTTATGAGCCTTTGGTGATGAAGGTCGAGGAGCATCCCATTCCGCGGATTGCGGACAATGAGGTGCTTGTGCGCGTCAAGGCGGTCGGCATTTGCGGTTCCGACGTCAGCTATTATTATGGGCACAGCCCGCTTGACACGCCGGACGGCAAGGGGCCGCTGTATTTGGGGCATGAGGCTTCCGGCGTCATTGCCGAGGTTGGCGCGATTCCGAAGAGGATGGGGCTTTTCAAAGAAGGCGACCGCGTCGCCATCAACCCGGTGCAGCAATGCAACGCCTGCCCTGCCTGTATGCGCGGCGAATTTAATGTCTGTTCGCACAGCGAGGTCATCGGCGTTTCTGTCAATGGGTGTTTTGCGGAGTATGTGAAGGTCAAGTTCACGCACGCGTACAGGATTCCGGACGAGGTCAGCTTTGAGTCGGCGGCGCTGTCCGAGCCGCTCGCCTGCGCGACGCATGGGATTTTTGATCTCGACATCAAGCTTGGGCAGGCCGTCGTCGTCTATGGCCTCGGCGGCATCGGGCTCATGATGGTGCAGCTCGCAAAAGCCTCGGGCGCCGGCAAGGTCATCGCGGTCGGCGTGCGCGACTACGGCATCGAGAAGGCGCTCGCGACCGGCGCCGACCACGCGATCAATGTGCGCGACAAAAATTCCAAATATTATTCGGGCGATACGGCCGCGAAGGTGCGCGAATGGAACGGCGGGGAGCTTGCGCCGCGCTGCATCGTGCCGACGAGCAATATCGACGCGCTCCAGGACGCGCTGCGCGTGACGGGCCCTTGCTCGACGATCTGCTATTTTGGCTTGCCGTCCCCGGAAGATCGCCTGAAGATCGATGTGCTCGGCGCGATTCAGTCCGAGCGCACGATCCGCTTTGCGTGGCTCGCGCCGCTCGTGTGGGACAATGTCTTCCACGCGGTCGCGTCAGGGCAGGTTGATTTGTCGCCCATCATTACAAACAAGTTCACGCTCGGCCAAACGGAAGAGGGCATCAAGTATATGAAGGAGAGCCGGGACGACAAGATCAAGGGCCTCGTTTTGATCGATTGAGTTTTCGGCGGAATGGCGGGACAGTTGCGGGGAACATACTATATCGGGCTGGGCGTTGGGACGTCCGGCTGCAAAGCGACGGTTGCGTACGCGGCCGGCAGCGCGGTATCGTATGCCCACATTTGCGGGGCTCACGCTCGCGAGCGGTATCCCGGATATGTACAAGGGGGAAAGGAAAGAAAATGCCTTATATCACAGACCGAAACGAAGCGAAGCGGATTTTTGACGACGCGGGCGCAAAAGGCGTGAGCGTCGCGCTCTTTTGCACGGGAAGCTTTTGGAACACGGAGGCGATCCTGCTCGCGGCGGGCAATTTTGCGGAAAAACACGGCATCGAAAACATTCCCGTCGTTGTCGCGATGACAAGCCTTTATTCCCATATGGCGCAGGCAAAGCGCGTGAGCTACAGCAGGGACGAGCGGATCGGCTTGCGCGCGGTATTCGATTATTGCAAAATGCTGTGCGAGGGGCCGTGCGCGCCGTACAAAAACGTCGCGGTGATGGCGCATCTCGACCACGCCGACCCAAAGGCCGACCGCCGGGCGCTGACAGAGAATACGGACATCCTCACGAGCGTGATGTTTGATGCGCAGGGGTATCCGTACGCGGAAAACCTCGAAATGACGCGGGACTATGTGCGTGATTTTGGCAGCAAGGTGCTGGTCGAGGGCATCATCGAAAACCTTGCCGTCGAGGGCGCGCCGGGGAAGCGGTCCGGCGACTATGTTGAAAAGGCTGTGGACTTTATCGGCAAGACCGGGGTGGATTTCCTCGTTGCCGACCTCGGCACCGAGCAGCAGTCCTCCTTGACAGAGGCGGTCTACCTCGGAAGCAGGGCGCGCGCGCTGACGGAGGCGCTTGGCCGCAAGATGCTTGTGCTGCACGGGGTGTCGAGCATGAAAGACGAGGATATCCGCGGGCTTGCCGGGGACGGCGTCGTGCGCGTGAATATGTGGACGCGGATCGTGCGCACGTCGGGGCAGTACGCGGCGAAGCGGCTGATGGAGCGAATGCCGCTCATCGAAAAGGGCGATTTCGAGGCCGCCGAAGCGACGGCATATATTGACGACAATATTTTTGAGGCGGCGCGGATCATGGAGGCCACGATGGATGGTCTGGGGTACGCAAACTTCGCGAAGCGGTAGCCGCCGGGAAGCGTTTCCCTACGGGAGCGCGGCCTTGGTTTTCAGGATGGCTTCTTCCAAAGGGCGCTCTTTTGAAAAGACGCTTGAGGAGCCGAGGACGAGGCAGTCGGCGCCTGCCTTGACGATTTCGGCCGCGTTCGCAAAGCCGACGTTTCCGTCCGCCTGAATCTCGAAACCCGAAAGCCCCTTGCTGTCCGCGAGGGCGCGCAGGTCTTTGATTTTGCGCAGCGCGTCGGGGACGAGCGCCTGCCCGGCGTAACCCGGATTCACAAGCATGAGCAGCACGCCTGCCACATCCTCCATTATATAGCTGACGGACGAAAGCGGCGTGGCGGGATTGAGCGCCGCGAGCGGCGTCGCGCCTGTGGCCTTTACGGCCAAAATCGCGCGGTGCAGGTGTTTGGCGCTTTCGGCATGGATAGAGACGTATTCGCCGGGCTGCGGGTCAAACCACGCGATTTTGGGCTCCGGGTCCGCAATCATCAAGTGGATGTCGAGCGGGATGTCCGTCAGATTGCGCAGCCGTTTGCAAAAGTCCGTGCCGAGCATGAGGTTCGGCACAAGAACGCCGTCCATGACATCAATATGGAGGGTGTCGATGCCGTGTTTTTCAAAGAGCGCCAGCGTTTCTTTCAACGCGCCGATATCGGCGCACATCATACTGGGCGAGAGCTTGATATGCTTCTTCATGTGTTTCGCGCGCGCCTCTTTCCTTTCAGTCACCGTCTTTGCCCCATGGCTTCACAATCACGCGCAGGCCCTCCTTGCTTTCCGCCGTGCGAAAAGCCTGCCCGATCTCATCAAGCGAAAAACGGTGCGAGATAAAGGGCCTGATATCGGGCCGCCCGGAAGCGATGAGGTCGAGCGCCTGTTTGTGATGGCGCGGCACAGAGCCGTGCGCACCCGATACGAGCAGCTCTTTGTAATGGATCAGGTTGGTTTCAAGCTCGACCTTTGTGCCTGCGGGCAAGCCGCCGAAAAGATTGACGCGCCCGCGGTTTTTGGCCATTTTCAGCGCGTCGATGTGGGACTGCGGCGTGGGGTTTGCCGTAAAGACCACATCGGCGCCGAAGCCATCCGTCTCTTCGAGCACGCGCGCGACAGGGTCTTCCTCGGAGGAGCAGATTGCCACATCCGCGCCGGCCTGTTTGGCAAATTCGAGGCGTCCGGGCGAGCGGTTGATCGCGATGACTTTCGTCGCGCCGCTCATGAGGGCAACGGGGATGATCATACAGCCGATCGGACCCGCGCCCATGACGACAACGGTGTCGCCGAGTTTGACGTTTGCAAATTCGACCGCGTTCAGTACGCAAGCGAGCGGCTCCGCGAGCGCGGCCTCGTCATAGCCCATGCCCGGCGGGATTTTGTGTACGGGCCCATGATTGAGCATGATGCGGTTCAGCGGGACGTATTCGGCGAAACTCCCCTGAAACTGATAGCCCATCGCGTAGTTGATGCGGCAATTGTTGCCGAAACCGGCCTTGCAGGCCGCGCATTCGCCGCAGGGGACGTCTGACCCGAGCGCGACGCGGTCGCCGGCCGAAAAGCCTGTGACGCGGTCGCCGACGGCCACAATCTCGCCCGAGGATTCGTGGCCCAAGATGGCGGGCGGGCGTACGCGGCTGTTGCCGTGGCGGAAGATCCGGATGTCCGAGCCGCAGACCGCGCAGGCCCAGACCTTGACGAGCGCCTCGTCCGGCCCGATCACCGGGTCGGGGACCTCTTTTACAATGAGGTGTTCGAGCGTTTCGAGTACGGCGGCCTTCATCGCGTTTCATTCCTTTCGATTTCGCTTTTATTTGCATTTATATTGCCATTCCCGGCTTGTCCGTTGGGCAGGAATAAAATCTTTACATAAAACTCATTACGGTCACGCGCAAGCTCAAAGGCCGCTGCCGCGTCTTTCAGGGGGAATGTGTGCGTGATGAGCGCGGAAAGGTCGAGCATACCGTTTTCCATGCAGCGCAGCGCCGTTTTCCAATCGTTTTTCCGTGTGCCAAAGTCGGAATTCCAAGTGCCTTTCAGTGTGAGCTGTTTGCGCAGGATCTCCCAGTAGTCTTGCTGTTTCAGCATCATATCGCCGGCGGGGTTGCCCATGAGCACGACGGTAGAGGACGCGCCGGCGGCTTTCAGGCAGCCCGCGACCGCCGCCGGGGCGCCGGCCGCGTCGACGCAGGCATCCGCGCCTTTGCCGCCTGTGAGCCTCCGGATCGCCTCCGGGCACGCATCGCCGCTGCTGTCCAACGCGTGTTCAAAACCTTGCCCGCGCGCAAACGCGAGTTTTTCCGGATCGACATCGAGCAGGACAACGTTTTTTGCGCCCATGCCGCGCGCGAGCTGCGCGATGATGAGCCCGATGGCGCCGGCGCCGAAAATGCAGATGGTGCCGCCCTTGCCGATGCCCGCTTTTCCGAGCGCGTGTATTGCCACCGCGCACGGCTCCGCCATTGCGGCCCATAGGGACGGCACGCT
Source organism: Eubacteriales Family XIII. Incertae Sedis bacterium (assembly GCA_031290775.1). GTDB lineage: Bacteria > Bacillota > Clostridia > Peptostreptococcales > Anaerovoracaceae > WRMW01. The sequence continues at coordinate 3,442 of JAITMX010000012.1, read as the reverse complement.
TTCGGGGACGGGGATGAGGTTCCATTTCTTGACGGCGATGTATTCGGCAAACGCGCCGTCGCGCCGCGAGCCGTAATAGCCGTAGCCCGCGCAGGACGCGTAGTTTTCCTCTTGGCAGGCGTCGCAGGCAAAGCAGGGCAGCAGCGGAAAGACGGCCGCGCGCTTGCCAATCAAGCCTTTGTCCCCGCCCGCGCCGACGGCCGCAATCTCGCCGGCAAATTCATGCCCTATGATTGTCGGAAAATGATAGGCGCCTTTTGTGAATACGCGGGGGATGTCCGAACCGCAGATGCCCGCCGCGAGCACTTTGAGCAGCACTTCATCCGCCCCCGGCTCGGGCATTGGGGCGTTTTCATAGCGCAAATCGCCGATACCATGTAGATTTAATGCTTTCATATTTGTTATTATACTCTAATAGGAGCGTGAGAGTGAAATGAGCAAAAAAAATGCATTGGTGTCGTTGGGCGGAGGGCCGTCGCCCGTAATCAACGCCTCGCTGCTTGGCGTAGTCCGCGCCTGCCTGGATTTTGACGAAATCGGCGAAGTCTATGGCGCGTTGCACGGCGTCGAGGGTGTGCTGAAAGAGGAATTGGTCCGGCTCGATACGCAGGATCCGCCTGAGCTTGCCAAGCTCAGATATACGCCGGCGTCGGGCGCGATCGGGACCTGCCGTTACAAACTCGGCAAAGGCAAGCGGGCACAGGAGGATTATACGCGTATTTTGGATGTGCTGGCGGCGCATGATGTCGGGTATTTCTTTTATATCGGCGGCAACGATTCGATGGACACGGCTTTCAAGGTCAGTGAGCTTGCGCGCAAAAAAGGAGTTTGCCTCGTTTGTGCCGGCGTACCCAAGACGATCGACAACGATCTCGGCGATGAGGAACGGACGCTCATCGACCACACGCCGGGGTTTGGCAGCGCCGCGCGTTATTGGGCGATGCTCATGCGGGACGCAGAGGCGGAAAATCGCGGCATGTATGTGAGCGAACCTGTTTCCGTCTATCAGGCGATGGGGCGCAAAGCCGGTTTTATCGCGGCCGCAGCGCGGCTTGCGGATCCGGAAAGAAGGATGCCGCTGCAGATGTATTTTGCGGAAACCGGGCAAAATATCGAAACGCTTTACGCGAATGTCTGCCGTAGCCTGAAAGACTGTGGGCGCGCGATTGTTATCGTGAGCGAGGGTTTTGACGCGGGCGCCCCGCTCGGCGCGCGCGATGGTTTTGGCCATATTGAGTACGGCGCGGGCGATGACACGGCAATGCAGTCCGTGGTCAGCTATTTGAACCGCCGCGGTCTGCCTGTGCGCGGAAACGCGACGGGGCAGATCCCCGGGGTCATGCAGCGCGGCACATCGAGCTGCCGCTCGGAAGTCGACGAACGCGAGGCGTACGAAGTAGGGCGCCATGCCGTGAAGATCGCGCTGCGTGACGGCACGGGCTGGATGGCGACGATCTTGCGTGACTACACCGCGCCCCATTACAGGATTCATTATGACAAGGCGCTTATGAAAACGATCGCAAATTCGGCGCGCCAGCTTCCAAAGGCTTGGATTGCGGAAAGCGGGATCGATGTCACGGATGATTATGTAGACTATGCAATGCCGCTCATCGGTGACGGCTTGCGGACAGTTCCGATCACCGGCCCGGGCGGCCTGCCGGATCACGCGCGGCTCGACCTGACGCGGCTTGCGAAGAAACTGCCGGACTATGTACCGGCCAATTTCAGAGGCCGGCGAGGTTGATGCCGCAAAAATATTGTAGCCATTGGGCCATGTCCGGCAAAGAGCGGAAAGACGCGGGAGGCGCGGGGAGAATATGATGGAAGCGTATCGTTATCAGGATGAAAAGAGCGACAAGTTTTGGCGGATTGAGTTTTCCGGAACCGCGTTGGCCGTCAACTATGGCAAGACCGGGACTATCGGCAAATATCAAATCAAAGAATTCGACAGCGAGGAAGCCTGCGAGAAAGAAGCAAGAAGGCTGACCAACTCCAAATTGAAAAAGGGGTACCGGGTTTTTGGGGAATTTGACCCCGACAAACGGCTTTACCTCGACGATGAAGAAATAGGCTTGCATCCGCTGACCTCACACCCAAAATTCAGGACGCATTTCATGGACGAACTGTATTATGACTGCGGCGACGAGGAAGCGCCGTTTGGAAGCGACGAGGGGTCTGACACGCTGGCCCAGATCGGGGAGGACATCCGCAAAAGCAAGACATTCGATTTCGCGGCGTTCCCCAAGAAATTGGTGGAAACTTATTGGGGCATGACATATATCCCAATAGCGGATTTGTCCCGTGAAGCGGTGGAACAGTTGGCGAAGTCCGACGAAATGAATATGACACAAAGCGACATGGTGACTTATGCCACCGCGTTCGCCCAGATAAAAATCACGGGGCGGGTTGACGCGGATCTGAAAGTTGCCGCGATGAACGCGATAAAACGCATAGAAATCACGGCGGGCGTGCTTGGGTGGAGCAAGACCGGGGAGCCGTCCGAGGTCGCCCGGCAGATGATTCGCGATTTGGAGCAGTTTCAGGAAGAATGAAAGTATAAAAAAGCGCTGCTGCTATGCCATACTGCGTGCCGGCATTGAAACACGGCTTTGATTTAGGCAGGTTTTGTGATATTTAGTTGCCGGCGGCAACAGTTCAGACCCTAACCGTCAGCCGCAAGGCAACGTTCGGCTGCGCCTCACTCCTACGCTCACTGCGTTCGCTTCGCTGTCCGTTTTTCCATTACACGCTGAAGCGTGTGGAAAAAAGGCATCCCGATTTGCGCAAGCAAATCGATGGCAGAGGTACAGGAGCTTTAGCTCCGTCGTACCTCGCACATCGAGGAGCGCAGGGCTTCAGCCCGTGGCGCTCTACCGTGGAAGGACGTCTGCCAAGAGTGCAGCGGCTTTGCCGCGTTGCGGACGTATCCCGGTCGCTTGCGACCGTTGGAACGTCCCATTCGAGGACGACAGCGCTTTAGCGCGTGGTCGTCTACCGTGGCACTCTACGGCTGACGGTTAGGGCGTGAACTGTAACTAACACATGAAACAAACGTGAAACAAAAACAAAAAACATGCGCAAACAGGTTGACAGGCGGTTCCGAGACGTTTATCCTATGGATGACACTTGATGTAAGGCATGGCTAACGATGGCGCGGAACCGCGCGGCGCGGAAAAAGGTTGACGGTCGCGTTAGCCCATGCTGACGAGGAGCGAAAAGACCTCAGGAGCCACTCCAATGCGAATCCGCGTTGATTGCGGCAATGGTCGGCGGATTTCGCGCAAGAATATCGGCTCGGTTCAATACGCGTGGAGGACACAGCTTGATGCCGGAAATAAAGATTGAAACCAAAGTAAGCATACTGGCCTGTCTGGCTTCGCAGAAGGAACTCGGCAGCAACGTGACGCAGCTGGCCGAGAGATGCAATGTCTCCAAGGCGACG
>JAITMX010000158.1 GCA_031290775.1 Eubacteriales Family XIII. Incertae Sedis bacterium | reverse complement strand
ATGCCATCACCTCCGCAATGATTAAGTAATATTACTTCACCATTATACCGCAAAAAGTATGGCGTGTCAACATTTGTCAAAATTTTTATTCAAAAAATATATTTAGGACATGCACCCGTTGTTGTATTTGGGCTTGGGACGTGATAGAATTTCTATGAATTTTAGGAAAGGAAGCCAAAACAACTGATGCAAAACAATGAGTGGATATTGTCCCGCCCAATCGCGCACCGCGGTTTGCACGATAGCGTAATCCCCGAAAACTCGATGCCGGCGTTTGAAGCGGCGATGGCGGCGGGTTATTCTGTCGAAATCGACGTGCAACTGACAAAGGACAAGATCCCCGTCGTTTTTCACGACGACAATGTGAAGCGCGTGACGGGCGTGAACAAGCGCCTGACCCGCATGAAGTTTGCGGACCTTCGGAAATTGAGGCTCAAGGGCTCCGAATACGGGATTCCGACGTTCGAGGAATTTTTGACGGCGGTGGCGGGGCGCGTGCCGATACTCGTCGAGCTCAAGAAGAACAAGGGCTCGCGCGGGCTGGAGCGCATCGTCATCGAGCGCTTGCAGCGGTATGGCGGCGAGTTTGCGATACAGTCTTTCCACCCGATCGCGATCCGCAAGGTGCGCAAGATCGATCCGGCTGTGTATTGCGGGCTGCTCTCGTCAAAATTTTCGGATATGAAGATCATGTTCCTGAAAAAAGCGGCGGTGAAAAACGCGCGGCTGTTTTTCATGGCAAAGCCGGACTTCATCTCGTTTGAGATCAAGAGCTTTCCAAACGACAGGATCGCGGGCTTTCGCGAGGAGCTGAAAATGCCGATTCTCGGCTGGACCATCAAGACAAAAGAAGATATCGAGCGCGCGTACAAATACTGCGACGGCATCATTTTTGAGAATATCGAAAACCTGAAGGCTCATTTATTGACAAGATAGGCAATGGGAGGGAAAGGATGATTTACAGCGCAGAAGTCGAACATATGTGCCCGGTCGCGAAGGGCGCAGACCACGGCCCGGCGCCGATCCCGGAGGAGGGGCGCTGGGTACAGGCAAAGGAAATCAAGGACATCAGCGGGCTCACGCACGGCGTGGGCTGGTGCGCGCCGCAGCAGGGCGGCTGCAAGCTGACGCTGAATGTGAAGGAGGGCATCGTCGAGGAGGCGCTCATCGAGACGATCGGCTGCTCGGGCATGACGCACAGCGCGGCGATGAGCGCGGAGATCCTGCCGGGCAAGACCATTCTGGAGGCGCTGAACACAGACCTCGTGTGCGACGCGATCAATACGGCGATGCGCGAGCTGTTTTTGCAGATCGTCTACGGGCGCAGCCAGACGGCTTTTTCCGAGGGCGGGCTGCCCATCGGCGCGGGGCTTGAGGATCTCGGCGGGACGCTGAGGAGCCAGATCGGCACGATGTACGGGACGAAGGCGAAGGGCGCGCGCTATCTGGAAATGGCGGAGGGCTATGTGACGAGGCTCGCGCTTGACGGTGGCGGGCTGATCATCGGCTACGAGTTTGTGAATCTGGGCAAGCTCATGAAGGCGGTGCGCGCGGGCGGGGACGCGAGCGAGGCGTTGGAAAAAGCGACGGGTTCGTACGGGCGCTTTGCCGAGGCGGCGAAGTACATCGACCCGCGAGAAGAGTAGGAGGGGGCGGCATGGCACTGTTTGAAAGCTATGAAAGGCGCATCGGCAAGATCGATGGCGTTTTGAAAGAGTACGGGATCGCCTCGATCGAGGAGACGGCGGAAATCTGCGCGGCGAAGGGCTTTTCGCCCTACGACATCGTGAAGGGGATACAGCCGATCGCCTTTGAAAACGCGGGCTGGGCCTATACGGCGGGCGCCGCCATCGCGATCCGGAAAGGCGCCGCGAAGGCGGCGGACGCGGCGGAGGCCATCGGCATCGGCCTTCAGGCCTTCTGCATCGCGGGCTCGGTCGCGGACGACCGCAAGGTGGGGCTCGGCCACGGCGGCCTCGGGGCGATGCTGCTGCGCGAGGAGACGGACTGCTTTGCCTTCCTGGCGGGGCACGAGTCCTTCGCGGCCGCCGAGGGCGCGATCGGCATCGCGCGGAGCGCGAATCGGAGCCGGGTGAAGCCGCTGCGCGTGATCCTCAACGGGCTCGGCAAGGACGCGGCGCAGATCATTTCGCGGATCAATGGCTTCACCTATGTGCAGACGCGGTTCGACTACCGGACGGGCGCGCTGTCCACCCTCGCGGAGATCGCGTATTCGGACGGCGAGCGCGCGGGCGTGCGCTGCTACGGCGCCGACGACGTGCGCGAGGGCGTGGCTATCATGGCGCTCGAGGGCGTGGACGTCTCGATCACGGGCAATTCGACGAATCCGACGCGCTTTCAGCACCCGGTGGCGGGCACTTACAAGAAGGAGTGCGCCGAGAGGGGGAGGAGATACTTCTCGGTCGCGTCCGGCGGCGGCACGGGCCGGACGCTGCACCCGGACAATATGGCCGCGGGGCCGGCGTCCTACGGGATGACGGACACGATGGGGCGGATGCACAGCGATGCGCAGTTCGCGGGCTCGAGCTCAGTTCCGGCGCACGTGGAGATGATGGGCTTCCTCGGGATGGGGAATAATCCGATGGTCGGCGCGACGGTCGCGGTGGCCGTGGCGGTGGAGGAGGCGCTGCGGTAGGGCGCAGGCGCAGGCGGCGGATGTGGGTTTGGCGCTGACGCACAAACGTTCAGATCCGTCAAAAAAGCAGGGCTTTTTCTGCGAATTTCGACGTTTGTGCGCCAATGGCACGCGCTGTGTCCCAGTGGGGGAATTTTCTCCCGAAGTTTCTTCGCTCCGGGATTCCGATATCTTTTAATCGGGAGACCAGCCTGCCGGATTGAATATCCTGCCATGTAAAGCGCAGCACCCTGTGGCCGGCCTCCGTGATGCGGTCCTCGCGCTTCTTCTCCTTGAACAGCACTTCTCTGTCGGTGTACTTGACCTTGCCGTCGAGTTCGACGATGAGGGAGCGCCGGCCTGTCTGCCAGTGCATATCCACCCTTCCCGCAAAACCGCCCGCGTCGGCTATTTTCACTTGCAGCTCGGGCATCGTAAGCCCTGCACTGTATATCGCCAGCCATGCGATGGTTTCCAGGGGCGACTCGCACCCCCCGTTTGCAAATGGAAGCAGCGAGCGCAGCCTCTTGCTCCCGTGCACCCCGGTATTGCGGCGAAGATAGCCCTCGAGCGCCGATACTGAAAAGTGATCGTGTGCCAAGCAGTGGTTGAGCGCTGTCAGGGTTGCCGCCGCGTCTATGCTCGTGGCCAAATCGACGAGGACTCGTTCCGATTTGGCTACTCGCGCCACGCCGACCCTGTCAAAATCCAGGGCGGCTGCCGATAGGTGCCACTGGATCAGGCTTCCTGCCGACTTCCGCCTTGCCGTTGAATAGCAGTGCGGGCGATAGGGGATTTGCCGCGGCAGCGGCAAATCCCTCATCACGGCCCCGCTGATATTTGAAAATACCGCGTCGCCCTTCATGGCGCCGGCATAGTAGGCGATCACGGCCCTATGTTTTTCAACCGGCGGCAGGGGCTTCCACTCCGAACGGATGGCATAGAGGTTTGCGCCGATGCGTTCGCAGTCTGCTGGGTCGATGGTCGTGGGCGCCGCATATAGATTCATATACATATTATCCCATTAAAGAATAATAATGTCAATTAGCGCCTCGATCCAGATTGGAGTTTTCACAAATTGCTCCCTATGGTATAATGCTGTCATGGATATAGATGCACTGGCTACGAAACTGACATATGGGCTTTACGTCGTGAGCGTCACGGACGCGGGGCACGGCGGGCGGCCCGCGGGGTTTGTGATCGACGCGGTCTGCCAGCTTGCGACGGGCGACGCGCCGCTCTTGGTCTGCGCGGCGATGAACAAAAACCATTCGACGGGCTGCATCAAAAGGCAGGGCGTCTTCAACCTGTCGATCCTGCCGGACGATGCGGACCCTTTCATCATCGCGAATTTCGGCTTTCAAAGCTCCGCAGACGCCGCCAAGTGGGAGAACATCGCTTTTGAAACAAGAGCGGGGCTCCCGATCATCCCCGATGCGGTTTCGTGGGCGCAGTTGCGTGTGAAGGACAGCCGCGACCTAGGGTCGCACACGGCATTTTTCTGCGTTCCGACCGAGGCGGCGTATCTGAACCCCGATAAGGAGCCGCTCCGATATGCCGACTATTTCACGAAGCTCAAAACCCCCGCATTCGAGGCTTTTAAGGAGTATAAGGACAGAATTTCCGGAAAGGAGACGTTGTAGCCTATGGATCCTGACCCTGTAGGATCTTTTGCGCCGCAAATTGCGATCCTGATCGTCCTCATCGCCATCAACGCGTTTTTCGCGATGGCGGAAATGGCGACGATTTCCGCCAATAAGGCCCGCATCCGGTCGCTCGCGGAGGGTGGCGTGAAAAACGCGGCGCTGTTGGTCGAGCTCATGGAGCGCCCGAACCGCTTTTTGTCCGTCATCCAGGTCTGCATCACGTTTGCGGGTTTCCTGCAAAGCGCGATCGCCGCGACGGGGATTGCGGAAGCGCTGTCCGCGCGGCTTGAGGCGACAGGCATACCCTACGCGATCCAGATCGGCGTCGTGGCCGTCACGGTCGTGCTCGCGTTCATCAATCTGGTGTTCGGCGAGCTCATCCCCAAGCGCCTCGCGCTTCAGCACAGCGAGCGTGTCGCGCTGTTTACGGCGCGGCCCGTGCGCGCGGCGGCCGTTTTCACCTTCCCGTTCGTCTGGCTTTTGTCGAGGACGGTCGGCCTCATCCTGCGCCTGTTTGGGATCAACGAAGACAAGATCGAGGATATCTACTCCGAGGAAGAGATTCTCTCGATCCTCGAAGTCGGGCAGGAAACTGGGCATATCGACGAAACGGGCAAGGAAATGATCGACAATATCTTTCAGTTTGACGACAAGCTTGCCTATGAGATCATGACGCCGCGCACCGACGTCTATATGCAGGACATAGGCGACCCGCTGGCGGAGTATTTGGACGAGATGATCAAAACGAGATTTTCGCGCATCCCGTATTTTGACAAGGACAACGACGATATCGTCGGCGTGCTCTATATGAAAGACTTCATGATTCAGGCAAAGAAGGTCGGTTGGACCCGCGTGAGCGTGCGCAAACTGCTGCAGAAGCCCTTTTTCGTGCCGGAGAGCAAGAATATCGCGGATTTGTTTGAGGAAATGAAAGAGAGCCGGACGCATATGGCATTTCTCGTCGATGAATACGGCGGGCTTTCGGGCATCGTGACGACGGAGGACCTGATCGAAGAGGTCATGGGCGACATCAGCGACGAATACGACGACAGCGAGCCGAAACTCGAAAAAATCTCGGCGAGCGCGTGGATTCTCGACGGCAATTATTATTTGGACGATCTGAACGACGAGCTTGGCCTCAAGATGGAGTCGGACGATTTTGAGACGGTCGGCGGGCTGCTCATCGACAGGCTCGGCGAAATCGCGGACGAGGGCGACGACGAAAAACAGATTGTATACATCGATCGGTGCAAGTTTACGGTAGAGGCATGGAAGGACCGCCGCATCGAGACCGTGCGGCTTGAGCTGCTCGAAAACGCGGGCGGCGGGGAAGGCGGGCCTTCGGGTGGAACCGCCCGACCGGCTTTGTAACGCGATTGCAACATTGTTTTCAGGACATGGGGGCGCGAAATGAGCGATAATGAACTTCGGGCCGATGAACAGGTTGCGGCCTATGTCTGTGGCTTGGCGCTCGGCGTAGCCGGTGTCTATGGGATGGGTCTCACTTTGTCGGCCTCGGCCTTGGGCAAAAGCCTGCTCGGGCAGGACAAAAAGGCGCGCGGCGTTCGCGTGGCCTACGATGACGACACGGGCTATACGATTGACGTGTATATCATCGCTGCGTACGGGGCAAACATACCCGAAATGGCGTGGAATGTGCAAAAACACGCTTTTGACGGACTAAAAAACGATTTTGGCATTGAGCCGAAGTCGGTCAATATACATATACAAGGTGTACATACAGGTTAGGGCAGTGAAAAAGACATCTTTGAAAAGTAAACCTGCATACCGGAAAAAAACGCGCGAGCTGCTCATGCGCATTGTCTTTCAAATGATGTCAACGGGCGATTTTTCGGATGCGGCAAGAGACGCTTTTCTTGCGGATACTTCGCTGTACATCGGCAATGTGCGCGAGGACGCGCCACCCGGCTGCATCTTTGACGAAGCGGCGGATGAGGCGCCGGATCTTCCGTATCTCAATTGGGCCTTTGCCTGCCTGCGCGATCATTTGGGCGAGATCGACTGCGTCATCTCGCAAGCGAGTGAAAAGTGGTCTGTGAAACGTATGGGCATTGTCGACCTCGCCATCCTCAGGCTCGCGGCCTCAGAGCTCCTGTATATGGAGGATATCGATGACAGCATTTCGGTGAACGAGGCCGTCCTGATGGCGCACAAATACGGCTCGGAAAAATCCCCGGCTTTTGTCAACGGTATCCTGGGCGCCATTGCGCGCGCGAATAACGGGGCCGGCGCATGAAGCTCTCGCATATCCGCGGCATAGATTCGGTTCGTTCCGTCGGCGTCGCGATCGTCGTCATTTACCATCTGTTCACAAAACTGCTGCCCGCCGGCTTTTTCGGCGTGGATGTGTTTTTTGTTATATCGGGTTTTCTCGTCACAAGCCTGTTTATGAAAGAACGTATGGAAACGGGCCGGATCGACCTTGTCGGGTTTTATGCGCGGCGCGTGAAGCGTTTGCTGCCGGCCGCCGGATTTATGGTGGCCGTCACGCTCACGCTCTCGTTGCTCATTTCGCCGGATCTGCGCGTCGGGATGCGTCCACAGACGGCGGCTGTCTTTGGCTGGATCACGAATTATTTTGAGATACTCACCGGGCAGTCCTATGAAGACCAGTTCCTCCCGCATCTTTTTGTCCATACCTGGACGCTTGGCGTAGAGATGCAGTACTACCTGATCTGGGGCGCGGTATTTTGCTTTGCGGGTTTTGCCTATACACGTGCCGCAAACCGTTTGGAACACACCCCGCTTTCGCGGCGGCTTGTGCTGTTTGCCTGCTGCGCGGGTATCGCGGCCTTTTCCTATGTGCGCATGCAGCTGCGCCTCGCGGGCATGGACGACCCGTCCCCGGTTTACTACGCGACATCCACGCGGATCTACCCGCTCATGATCGGGTCCGCGCTCGGGATTTTCACGGGTATGCGCGTGCCGAAAAAACGTTTGCCGCTTTTGGTGTCGCTGCCGTTGCTCGCCCTGTCTGTCATTCTCATTGTGCTGATGTCGCGCCTCTATTCGTTTGCGGACCCGGCGACTTACCGGTACGGCATCCTTGTTGTGTCGCTCTTGACGGTATTGGCGCTTTATTGCCTGCTGTCGTTGCAGTTGAAGAAGTTTTTTGGCGATCCGAAGCCGCTCGCGATGCTCGGCAAGCGTTCGTACAGCATCTATTTGTTTCACTGGCCGCTGTACAATATCTTTCGTCAGCTCGGCACGGGCGGAAATGGGCCTTTTCCTGAAAATACGCCGCACCTCGCCTATTCGCTGATTTCGATCGCTGCCACACTCGTCTTTGCGGAGATCTCATATCGCGTTTTTGAACAGCGGCCGGTTGCCGGCAAGGATCGGCGGGCACAGCGCCGCAGCCCGAATGCGCTCTTTCGCGCGGCGGTCATCGGCCTGTGCGCTTGTGCGGCCGTGTCGGTATATACGTTGATGACAGTGCCTGTCCGTACGAATATCGAAGAAGACTTTTTGCATCAGCAGGTACTCCTGAATATCGGCAGGATGAACCAGTACAACGCTTATTTGATCGGCCTCGAAATGGATCCGGTGGCGCTGCACGCCAAGGAAGGGCAATTGCCTCCGATGCCATCCGAAATCGAGGCCGCGCTTGATACGGAGCATGATGCACAGCAGACGCTTGACAACGCCCAAAGCGCCGGCTACCGGGAGGATCCCGCTGGCCCGGTGCTGCCGATCGCGCCTCCCGGCGGCGTAAATGTGACGGTGCTCGGCGACTCTGTGACGCTTGGCGCTGCGGAGATCATCCAGCAAACGCTCGGCTCGGTCAATGTTGACGCGAAGGAATCCCGCAATATGGGGGCGGGCGTCGAGCTTGTAAACGAGTACGAGAGCCGCGGCGAACTCGGGGAATATGTAGTGCTTGCGCTTTTTACAAATGCGCAAAATTTTACGGAAAGCGCGACAGCCGAAACGCTTGACGCGATCCCGCCGGGGCATCGCGTCATCTGCGTGACGCCTTACGGAAAGGACTATATGGAGGAAACGGCGGCATTTGTGCGGAGGCTGACATTGTGGTACGACTATGTCACGATTGCCGACTGGAACGAAGCGATCAGGGAGCATACGGATTTGCTTGCGCCCGATGGCCTGCATATGCACGGCGATGATTCAAAACAGATCTACGCAAATCTCATCGCGCAGGCGATCGAGCAGGCGGGCGGGAAGCCGGCGAAGCAGTGAGGGGAAGCGAAAGGGGTTGATGGAATAATATGGAAAGCAGCAGGGGAAGGAGGTTTGCAAGGGCCATGTTTGGCTGTCTTGCGGCGGCCGCCATGGCGCTTTGCGCGCTTGTCGCGCTCGGCTTCTTTGATTTGCACGACAGGAGCGAGGCAAGTGGCAGGATCGACGCCTTTGGCGACGCTTTCACGGGTACGGTCTTTGACGGGGCGTTCAGCGGCCGCGGCGAAATGGTTTACGCGAACGGCGACCGTTTTGCCGGCGAGTTTCAACACGGGGAATACAACGGCCCAGGTGTTTTCACGTCCGCAAACGGCTGGAACTACAGCGGCGGTTTCAAGAACGGCCTACCGGACGGGAACGGTGTGTTCACGGATCAAAAGGGCGGTGTGTTCACGGGGGTTTTTGTGGCGGGCGCGATTACGGGCCAAGGCGCTTTCAAGGCGCAAAGCGGTTGGGTTTACGATGGCATGTGGGACAATGGGCGCCAAAGCGGCGATGGGGTTTTCAATTACGCGGACGGTTCTGTCTATGCGGGCGCTTTCCAGGACGGGGCGGCTTCGGGTGCGGGGGCGTACAGCGACGCGGCGGGCTGGCGCTACGAGGGGGGCTTTTTCCAAGGGCTGTTTGAGGGCGAGGGGACACTGGCTTTTGCAAACGGGGAAGTGGTAGAAGGCGCATGGATTGCGGGAAATGTGGTAAAATAATGTACCAACGGAGGATGATGAATTGCCGAGAAAACCGATACGCGTCAGCCAACTGAACGCGTATCTTTCAAGAATGATAGCCGCTGATGGGGTGCTTTCGGACATCTCGGTCACGGGCGAGGTTTCGGACTGCAAATTGCATGGTTCGGGCCATGTGTTTTTTTCGCTTGCGGACGAAATGTCGCGCATCGACTGCTTTCTGCCGGGCGCTGTTTTCCGCAGCCTGTCTTTTGCGCCTGCGGACGGCATGGAGATTGTGGCGGAGGGTTTTGTCAGTGTATACGAGAAGGGCGGCCGCTATTCGCTGTCGATACGCCGCCTCACGGCAGCCGGCCGGGGGGATTTGGCGCAGTCTTTTGAAAAACTCAAGCAAAAACTCGCGGCAAAAGGCTATTTTGACGAAGCGCGCAAAAAAGCGCTGCCTGTTTTTCCGCTGTCTGTCGCGGTCGTGACATCGGATACGGGCGCCGCGATCGAGGATATGCTGAAAATCATCCGGACGCGCAACAGCGTCTGCGATGTGCTCGTTTTTCCGACGCTTGTGCAGGGACATGGCGCAGCGGCGATGATCGCGGCGCGTATCCGCCAAGTGAATGCGGGCTTTGCAGACACGGGCGTCATCATCGTCGGGCGCGGCGGCGGCAGCAGCGAGGATTTGAGCGCTTTCAACGCGGAAACGGTGGCGGACGCGATCTATGCGTCGAAAATACCCGTCATCTCGGCGGTCGGCCATGAAACGGACTTCACGATCGCGGATTTTGTGGCGGACCGGCGCGCGGAGACGCCGACTGCCGCAGCGGCGCTTGCCGTGCCTGACACGGCGGAGCTAAGGGGGGATCTTGAAGCGCTGCTTGGCGTACTGGAGAGCCGTACGCGCGGAATCGTATCGCGCCTCGTTTTGCGCATGCGCGCGAACAATATGGGCGCACTGATCCTACGGCTCAAAAGCGGCTTGGCCGAGCGTGGTGCGCACACGGGCTCATTGCGGCTTCGTTTGGATCATGGGGCGAGAAGGGCGGTAGGCCGCGGCGCGCGCGCCGCACTGCTGCGCGTGAATCTGCAAAACGCCGCAGAGCGGAAAATGGAACGCTTTGCGGCACGCAGCGAGGCATGCATGGAAAAACTCGACGCGCTGAGCCCGCTGCGCGTGCTCTCGCGGGGCTATGCGATCATTGAGGACGCGGACGGCAGGGCGGTAACGTGCGCGGGCGCGCTCAAGGCAGGGCAGGCCGTGAACGCGCACTTTGCGGACGGAAGTGCGGAGATGGGCGTACGGACGGTGACGGTTTATGGGAGAAATGGAGGCTGAGGCAGATATGACCGGAAAAACGGGACAAAAGGCGGCAATGGAGATTTCCGATGACATTGCTTTCGAGGACGCGATGGCAAAATTGGAGGCGATCTCGGCACGGCTTGCGGACGAAAACGCGCCGCTCGACGAGGCGATCTCGCTCTATGAGCAAGGCGTCGCTTATTACGGCATTTGCAAGCGCAGGCTTGACGACGCGAATCGGCGGATTTTGGTCATTGAAAAGGGCAGCGCTTCCGGCGATGAATGATTTTGCCGCCGAAACCGAACGGCTCAGGACGCTCACGGAATCGTGTTTGGCCGGGTTTTTGCCGGCCGCCGGCCCTGAGGCAAAGACGCTTCGCGACGCGATGCTTTATACGCTCGGCGCACCGGGCAAGCGTATACGGCCGACGCTTTTGCTGCTTGCATGCAAAGCCGCCGGCGGGGATGAAAATGACGCGCTGCCCTATGCGTGCGCAGTCGAGTATATTCACAATTATTCGCTGATACACGACGACTTGCCGGCAATGGACGACGATGACATGAGGCGCGGCATGCCGGCAAACCACAAGGTTTTTGGCGAGGCGATGGCGATTTTGGCGGGCGACGGGCTGCTGTCGGCGGCGTTTGGGCTGATGCATGAGGACTATCTGTGGCACGCGGGGGATCAGGAGGCGTTGCGCAGGCGCGTGTGCGCGGGCGCGGCGATTGCGGCCGCCTGCGGACCTTGCGGCATGGTCGCGGGCCAGGCGGCGGATATCGAGGCCGAAGGTCTGGATGCGGGCCCCGGCTTGCTTGATTTCATCCATCTCCACAAAACAGCGGCGTTGATCCGCGCGTCCCTCGCGGCGGGCGCGCGCCTCGGCGGGGCGGCGCCGGACATGGCGAACGCGCTGGCGGATTACGGTGAAAATCTTGGGCTTGCCTTTCAGATCGCCGACGATGTGCTTGATGCCGAAGGGGATACGAAAGCCATCGGAAAAACGGCGGGAAAAGACGAAAAAGCCGGAAAAGCGACCTATCCCGGCCTGCATGGCACAGAGGCTTCGCGGGCGCGGCTTGAGGCGCTGACCGAGCGGGCGGTACGCGCGGCGGCGGAAAGCGGCATTGATGTTTATTATATCGATATTTTTACCGCGTTGGCCCGCAGCCTCGCGCACAGGGGCAAATAGGGGCGGATATGAACGAACTGGCAAATCCCGATTTGAAGGCCAAAATCAAAAAGATGGGCCTGCGCGACCTCGAACTGCTCACTTACGAGATACGCGATTTCTTGATATCCAATGTGAGCGAGACTGGGGGGCATCTCGCGTCCAACCTCGGCGTCGTCGAGCTGACGCTTGCGCTGCACCGCGTTTTTGACGTAAGCCGCGACAAAATCGTCTGGGATGTCGGCCATCAGACCTACGTCCACAAGATTTTGACGGGGCGCGCGGGGGCGTTCAAGACGCTGCGGCAATACGGCGGCATCAGCGGCTTTCCGAAAACAGGCGAGGACCCTTGCGATGTTTACAACGGCGGGCACGGCAGCGTCTCGATTTCGGCGGCGATGGGGCTTGCGGAGGCGCGGGACATCAAGGGCGAAAAGCACCACGTCCTTGCCGTCATCGGCGACGGCGCGCTGACGGGCGGCCTCGCCTACGAAGGTCTGAACAATGCGGGCAACCGCCAATCCAATATGATCGTCGTGCTGAACGACAACGAGATGTCGATCTCGGAAAACACGGGCAGTGTCGCGCAGTATCTTTCCAAGCTCCGGGCTTCGCAGAAATACCAAAGCGCCAAGCACACAATCAAGGATCGCATGGCGCGCATACCGCGCGTCGGGCAGAGCATGGTGCAGGGCGCAGAGCGCATGAAAAACCTCATGCGTTACGCAGTCGTGCCGGGCACGCTTTTCGAGGAGCTCGGCTTCAGCTATTACGGCCCTGTGGATGGGCACAATCTCGGAGAGCTCATTGAGCTTTTCAAGGAAGTGAAGCGGCTTGACGGCCCGGTTTTGCTGCACGTCGTTACAAAAAAGGGCAAGGGCTATGTGAACGCGGAAAAGCATCCGGACCGCTTTCACGGCATCGTGCCTTTCGACCCTGAAACAGGGGCGCCGCTTCGCGGAAGCGGCAAGACTTGGTCCGCGGTCGCGGGCGAAACGATGATGGAACTCTCCGAAAGCGACGATCGCGTTGTGTGCATCAGCGCAGCCATGACGGAAGCTGTCGGGCTGTCGGACTTCGCGAAATCGTATTTCAAGCATTTTTACGATGTCGGGATTGCCGAGGAACACGCCGTAATCTTTGCGGCCGGCCTCGCGCTCGGCGGCCTGCGGCCCTTCGTCTTTATCTATTCGACATTTTTGCAGCGCGCCTACGACCAGATTGCCATCGACATCTGCGCACAAAAGCTGCCTGTCGTTTTCATGATCGACCGCGCGGGCAATGTCGGAGGCGACGGGGAAACGCACCACGGCGTTTTTGACCTCAGCTATCTTTGCCATATCCCGGGCCTTGTCGTGATGGCGCCGAAGGATGCGGAAGAGCTGCGGCGTATGGCGCGCCACGCGCTGACGATGGACGGGCCGGCCTGCATCCGCTATCCGCGGGGCGAGGCGGCGGCGCTGGCAGGCTTGGCTCCGGGCGGCGGCGCGGCCCCGATCGAGATCGGCGTGTCGGAGCGGCTGCGGGAAGGCGGCGACATCGAGCTGCGCGCCCTTGGCAAGATGGTGGGCGTCGCGCTCGATGCGGCGGGGCTTTTGGCCGCGGGCGGCATTGAGGCGGCGGTGGTCAACGAACGCTTTGCGGCGCCGCTTGACGAGGGCTCCCTCATTGAATGCGCAAGGAGGCATATGCCGATCATCACATTGGAGGACAATGTGCGGAAAGGCGGGTTTGGCGAGAGCGTCTGCGCGCTGCTCGCCGAAAGCGGGCAGTGTACGCCGGTGCTGAATATCGCATGGCCGGACGAATATGTGCCGCAGGGCGGCGTGAGAGAGCTCATGGCGCACTATGGCATGGACGCGGCGTCGGTGGCCGGGCGCGTCCAAGCGTTTTTGCGGGATAAGAATCGAGCTGCCATCCTGTGAAAGAAAGAATCGATGTTTTGTTGGTGGACAGGGGCCTTGTGCCATCGCGCGAAAAAGCGCAGGCATTTCTCATGGCCGGCGCCGTGTCGGTGAATGGGCGGCTTGAAACGAAGGCGGGGACGCGGTATGAAACGGGCGCGGAGATATTGCTTGCCGCCGACCCCGTGCCCTATGTGAGCCGCGGCGGACTGAAACTCGAAGGGGCGCTCGACGCTTGGGACATCACGCTCTCCGGCTGCGTCTGCATCGATATCGGCGCTTCGACGGGCGGGTTCACGGACTTGATGCTGCAGCGCGGGGCCATAAAAGTCTACGCGATCGACGTCGGCTACGGGCAGCTTGATTATAAACTGCGCATTGACCCCCGCGTTGTCAATATCGAGAGAACGAACGTGCGTTTGCTCGACCCCGCCGGGTTTCCGGAAAAAGCGGACTTCATCTCTGTCGACGTGTCCTTCATTTCCCTGAAACTCGTGCTGCCGGTGGCGAAGGGGCTGCTGAAAGGCGGCGCCTGTCTTGTCGCGTTGGTCAAACCGCAGTTTGAGGCGGAGCGGGCGCAGGTCGGAAAGGGCGGCATCGTGCGCGACGATGCCGTGCGCGGGGAAGTCCTGCAAAAGGTGCGGGGCTACGCGGCGGCGGCCGGCTTTGCGCCGGATGCCGTGATGGAGAGCCCGATCAAGGGCACGAAGGGAAATGTGGAATATTTGATGCTGATGAGGCCGGAACCATGAGCGATGTCACGCCGATGCTCGCGCAGTATCTCGAAATCAAGGGGCAGTACCAAGACTGCATTCTGTTTTACCATATCGGCGATTTTTATGAAATGTTCTATCAGGACGCGATCGACGCGTCGGCCATCCTCGACATCACGCTGACGAAAAAACGCGTGGGCACGGATGTGGAACCGGCGCCGCTTTGCGGTGTGCCTTGCCACTCGGCGGAGGGCTATCTTGCGCGTCTGCTCGCGGCGGGGCGCAAGGTCGCGGTCTGCGACCAGGCGGAGGACCCGGCGTTCACGAAAGGCATTGTGCGCCGTGAGGTGACGCGCGTCATCACGCCGGGCACGATGACGAGCGAGCTCATGCTGACGCCCGGCAAGAGCAATTTTTTGGCTTCTGTGTATTATTCGGATCGCGGGGTCGGGCTTGCGTATACGGATATCTCGACGGGCCAGCTTGAAGCGATGGGTTTTGAGGGCGATACGGCCGCGTCGGACGAGCGGGCGCTTTTGCGCGAACTCGCGCGCGTGGAAGCTGCGGAAATCATCGTGGGCGGCGCGGGCGCGGAGGAGGCCGCAGCGCGGGCGGCATGGCTCGAAAAGGAAACGGGCGCCCCGGTTTCCGCTCTGGGCGCCGCCGATTTTGCCGGCGAAACGCTCTTGGACGCGGCGGTGGCGGGCTTGATGTCCTATCTCGTTTCCCTCAAGGCGACGCTTCCGAACACCGAAAACGGTTTTGCGGTTCACCGGACGGGCGAGCGTATGCTCGTGGGCCGCACGGCGGCGCGCAATCTGGAGCTCACGGAGTCCATGCACGACCATAGCGTACGCGGCAGCTTGCTCGGCGTGCTCGACCGGACAAGGACCGCGATGGGCGCAAGGAAGCTGAAAAGCTGGATTCGCGAGCCATTGGCCCGAAAAAGCGACATCGACGCGCGGCATGACGCGGTCGGCCATCTGCTCGGCGCTTTTCTCCTGCGCAACGATATCCGGGAAACGCTGAAATCCGTTTATGACGTCGAACGGCTTGCGGGCCGCATCGACGCGGGCAGCGCGAACGGGCGCGACTTGATTTCGCTGAAAATAAGCATTTCCGCGCTTCCGGAGCTCCGCGCGGCGCTTGCGGACACGGGGGTGCCTCTCTTGGCGGAGCTTGCCGCCTCGATGCGGGACCACGGCGGTCTGTGCGCCCTCATAGAATCGGCGCTGAATGAGGAGCAGCCGCTTTCGACGCATGGCGGCGGGGTGATCCGGGACGGTTACAGCGCACAGATCGACGGGCTCAAGGCGGGAATTTCCGACGGGAAAAACTGGATTGCCGAGCTCGAAACGACGGAGCGCGAACGCACGGGCATCAAAAGTCTGAAGGTGCGCTACAACCGTGTGCAGGGATATTATATCGAAATCACAAACTCAAATCTCGATCAGGCGCCGGCCGATTATGTGCGCAAACAGACGCTCGCGGGCGCCGAGCGCTTTGTCACGCCGGAGCTGAAGCGCATCGAAGGCATCGTGTTTGCGGCTGAATCGGGCATCAACGCGCTTGAGGCTGAAATCTTTGACGAGCTTCGCGAGCGCGCCAAAGCGGAGCTCGGGACGATCCGCGCGGCGGCGGCCGCCATCGCGGGGCTTGACGCGCTCGTCTCGCTCGCGCAGGCGGCACAGGAAAACGGCTATACGCGGCCGTTGGTCACGGACGGGGACCGCATCCTCATCGTGCGGGGGCGGCACCCCGTCATCGAGCGCATGGCTTTTGCATCGGGCGGCGCTTTTGTGCCCAATGATGTGGGCCTCGACCTCGCGGATCAGAGCATGCTGCTCGTCACGGGGCCGAATATGGCCGGGAAATCAACGTTTATGCGGCAAACGGCGATTATTGTGCTCATGGCGCAGATGGGGAGTTTTGTGCCTGCGGACAGCGCGGAAATCGGCATTTGCGACCGGATTTTCACGCGCATCGGGGCTTCCGACAACATTGCGCGGGAGCAGAGCACATTTTTGGTCGAAATGAACGAGCTTGCGGATATCATCGCGGAATACACGAGCCGCAGCCTCATCATCCTCGACGAGATCGGGCGCGGCACGAGCACCTACGACGGGCTTGCAATCGCGTGGGCGGCCGTCGACTACCTCTGTGCCGAGGGGCAGCGCGCGCGCACGATGTTCGCGACGCATTACCACGAGCTGACGGCGCTGGAGGGCATACTTCCGGGGTTTGTCAATCTGTCGACGCAGGTTGACGACACGGGGGGCCGCGTCGTGTACCTGCACAAGGTCGCGGCAGGGCGGGCGTCCCGGAGCTACGGCATCCATGTCGCGAAAATGGCGGGCCTGCCGGAGAGCCTGCTCGGCGACGCGGCGGAAAAGCTCGCCGCCCTTGAAAAGGACGCGAAAGAAATCCGTATCGCGGATCCGGCGTCGGCGGGGCGGCAGATCGCGTTTTTGGATTTTGGCGGCGCGGGCCGCGCGATGCCGGGCGGGGATGCGGGGAATACCGGGGATACGGGGAGCACACGGGATGGCACAGGTGCCGGGAATGGCCGGGATGGCCGGGATGGCACAGGCGCCGGGAATGCCGGGAATGGCCGGGATGGCACAGGCGCCGGGAATGCCGAAGATGCAGCGCTGCTCCGCGCGGCGCGGCGCGCTATGGGCGAACTGGAAGGCGTGGATGTGCTGCAGCTCACGCCGGCGGCGGCGATCGCCTTGGTCGAAAAGCTGAAGAACGGGATGGGGAGCGGTGGCATCAATGAAAACGGGGCATAACGGATGAAAATCAATAAACTGCCAAAAGAAGTATACGATCTCATCGCGGCCGGGGAAGTCGTCCTCGCGCCGGTCTCCGTCGTCAAGGAGCTCGTCGAAAACGCGCTCGACGCGGGCGCGACGCGCGTCACCGTTGAAACGGCTGCCGGCGGCTGCGAGAAAATACGCGTCGCGGACAACGGCTCGGGCGTGGCGCGCGACGAAATCGAGCTTGCGTTCGCGCCGCACGCGACGAGCAAATTGAGCAGCGCGGACGATCTCTCGCGCATCGACACGCTCGGTTTTCGCGGAGAGGCGCTGGCTTCGATTGCCGCGGTATCGAGCGTTGTTTTGGTCACGAAAACCGCTTCGGATTTGACCGCCACGCGGGCTGCCACGGAAAGCGGCAGCCCGCCCGCGCTGGCGCCTTGCGGGGCCGACCAAGGGACGGATATCACCGTCGAACGGCTGTTTTTCAACATCCCGGCGCGCAAAAAACACCTCGGGGCGGGCAGCGCCGAGGGGCGCAAAATCACGGAATATCTGTCGAAAGCGGCGGTGAGCCGCCCCGATGCCGCGTTTCGCCTGATTGCGGACGGCGCGCTTGTCTTTGCCACGCTCGGCGGCGGCGACCGCCTCGCCGCCATCGCGGCGGCCTACGGAAGCAAAACAGCCGAGCACCTTGTGCGGATCGACGCGGTCTCCCCGGCGCAAACGGGCGCGGCGGCGGGCGCGACTGAGGGAAGCGAAACGCGGATCGAGGGATGGGTTGCGGGGCCGCTGGGGATGAGAAACAACCGGAAAGGGCAGCACTTTTTCGTCAACGGAAGGCCGGTCGCAAACGCCGCAATAGAAGGGGCTGTCGCCCGCGCCTACCGCGAATTTGCGGAACCCGGCCGTTTCCCGATTGTCTTTCTGTTCCTGACGGTCGATCCGGGCGCGGTGGATGTGAACGTGCACCCCGCGAAAAGCGAAATCTCCTTTGTGGACACGGCGGGCGTCGCGGACTTTGCCGAAAACGCGATCCGTGAGACCCTCCAATCCAAGCGGGCGATACCGGCAATCAGGCCGCGCGGGCCGTATCCGGCGGATACGACCTTCCGTCTGGAAACGGGCGAAGCGGAACGCTTGGGCGCGGGGCAGGACACGGCTTGCCCAGAACGCCTGGGCGCGGAAAAAGGCGCAGGGGGCGGCGAGCCTGAAAACAAAACGATAGTTTCGACCTCAGGCGGGGACGGCGAAAAGGTCGACGCGGTTGACATAAATACATTATTGTCAGGCGCGCACGAGGGTTTTCGATACGATCCATTGGTTTACGATAAAAAATTACCGTCAAGCATATTTTCGGAGCCGGCCTTTGCTGAAAACCCCGCCGGTTTGTCGAAAAAACCGGATTCCGCCTATCCGCAGACCTTGGATATTGCCGGATTGAAAGCGCTCGCCACCTTGTTCGCGACCTATATCCTCGCGACGGACGGCGATGTTTTCTATATCATCGACCAGCACGCGGCGCATGAACGCGTAAATTTTGAACGTTTCCGATCCTCGTTTTCGCAATCCGCCGTTCCGATGCAGGCGCTCGCGATGCCACATCTCTTCACGCCGCCGGCTTCCGCGGGCGATCTTGCGAAATGGATCGCCTTTTTTGCGAAGCTCGGCTACGAGATCGACGAATTTGGCGAAAACACGTGGGCGGCGCGCACTTTTCCGGCATTCATTTCGCACGGCGAGGGCGCCGCCTTCCTTGCGGAATGTTTGGATGCCCTTGAATCGGAAAGCGAACATCCCGAAACCGTGAGCCATGAGGCCTCGGAGCGGATCATGATGCGCGCCTGCAAGGCGTCGGTGAAGGCGAACACCGCGCTTTCGGACGCGGAAATCGCCGCGCTTTTGCGCGATTTGGCCGATTGCGGCAATCCCTACACTTGCCCGCACGGCCGGCCGGTTTTTCTGCAATTGACGCGTTCGGATATCGAACGCCTGTTCAAAAGATCGTGAGCGGGCGCCGGCTGTGAACTATACAGGGCTTCCCTATGTGATTTTTGTCGTCGGGCCGACAGCCGTCGGAAAATCGGCATTCGCGGTGGATTTGGCGCTTGAGAAAAACGGTGAAATCATATCAGCCGACAGCATGCAGGTGTATAGGGGCTTCAATCTGGGCACCGCAAAGCCGGACGCCGCCGCGCGAAAGGGCGTCGCCCACCATATGATCGATGTGGCAGACCCGAAAGAGGATTATTCGGCGGCGGCTTTCAGCGAAGCCGCCCAGGCAAAGGTTGCGGACGTACTCGCGCGCGGCAGGCAGCCGATCGTCTGCGGCGGCAGCGGCCTTTACGTCCACGCGCTGCTTTATGAGATGGATTTTGCCGGCCGTGCGCGGGACGAGGCATTGCGCGGCCGGCTCGAGCGGGAGGCCGTGGAACACGGGGGCGAATATCTGTTCGCAAAGCTGCTGGAGGCCGACCCGGGGGCTGCGGCCCACGTGCATCCCAACAATGTGAAACGCGTGGTCAGGGCCTTGGAGCGTACCGCAGGAAGCTTTGAAAACACAGGGATGCGCGGTTTTGAAGGCACCTTTGCGGCCCCGAAACGCTACGACGCGCGCGTGATTCGCCTCACGGCGGACCGCAAGGCGCTTTACGAACGCATCGAACGCCGCGCCGAGGCCTTTTTCGCGGCCGGCCTTGTTTCCGAGGTGAAACGCCTGCTCGAAAACGGCGTCCTGCGGGGCGGGACGGCCATGCAGGGGATCGGCTACAAGGAAGTCGCGGCGATGCTCGCGGGCGAAACCGACGAGGCGGAAGCCCTGCGCCTCGTGAAGCAAAACACGCGACGCTACGCGAAACGGCAGGAAACATGGTTCAAACGCTACGCGGACGCGGAAATTATTGAAAGAAATTATTGAAAAATGATAAAAAATTCATTACAAAACGCATTTAGGATGCCCATATACACGCAAAGCATGATAAACTTGCAGACGATTGGTTATAAAAATATTGCATAAACGGAGATTTGACATGATGAGAAAAAGGACTTTGAAAACCTCACTCGCATTTGCATTGGCGGCAATGCTCGCAGTAGGCGTCTTTGGCGGATGCTCGCAGGCCGAGCCGGAACAGGAGCCGGAGGCCACGCCTATCGTTGTCGCGCCGGAGCCAGAGCCTGAGCCGGAGCCTGAGCCGCCGATCCTTTTTCCGTTGACGGGGATTGAAGCCGGGGACGAAAATTTGATGCATCTTCGTCCGCTTGCGGTCAAAATCGAAAATACGCCGGAGTCGCGGCCGGCGCTTGGGATCACACACGCGGATGTCGTTTACGAAACGATCACCGAGGGCGGGATCACGCGGTTCAACGCTATTTTCCAAAGCGATGTGCCCGAAAAAATCGGCTCTGTCAGAAGCGCGCGCAATTCGGATGTCACGATCGTGCCCGAATACGACGCCATCTTCGTGTTCAGCGGCACAAACGACCAGGTGTGGGCGGCGCTTGGCAAGACGACAATCACTTTCATGGAAGAAGGCTCCGCAAAAAAAGCCCTGTATCGCGTAAGCCACAAAGCCGCGCCGCACAACCTTTATACTGATACTGAGCTTGTATTCCCAAGAGCCGTAGAGATGAATTACCCGCTTGACACGAACTACCCGAAATTTTTGCTTTTCGGGGACAATGACACTGCTGCCCTCGGGGACGAAAATGACGCAATTGAAATCTACGTGCCGTACAGCGGATCCATGTTCAATGTCACATGGAAATATGACGCGGCATCCGGCACATATCTGAGGTTTATACAAGACAAAGCGCAATGCGATGAGGAGGATGGAACAAAACAAATTGCCGCAGACAATGTCGTGGCGCTGTCGGTGCCGTATGTGTCGGCGCCCCCCGTCCCGAACAAAGGCCAGACATACAACCTCGATTTCACCGGAACCGGCAGCGCCATTGTCTTCCGCGACGGCATCCGCATCGACGGCACCTGGCGCACGGATGGCACCCATCCGCCGATTTTCGAGGATGCGGCCGGCAATCCAATCCTGCTGAAACCGGGCAAGACCTGGTTTCAGATACCGAATGACATTGGCAAAATCGCCGTCACGACGGGCCATCCGGCAATCGATGATCCGGAAATCGCCGCTGCGGATGCTTCCTCAGACGCCGCGGCCGAAGAAGCGTATCGGGCAGCCGACGCGGCGGATGTAAGCGACTGAAGAAGCGCAAGCCTGGCAGACGTCCTACCGTCAATTTGCTTTGCAAATTGGGTTAGGACTGTCATTGCGAGCGAAGCGAAGCAATCCAGTGGATAATGGATTGCTTCGCTCCGCTCGCAATGACGGTTTGGGTGTGAACTGTAACAGGAAGTTCGCACCCGCAAATTTTGACACAAATTTTGAGTTGCCATTGGGCTTTTCTAATGTTACAATTTGTCATAGGGACAAGAATTTTCAATTCATGAATCTATGGGCTGTACGGCCCAGTGGTTTGATGCCTCAATGGGTTTGATGGCTCAAGCGGTTTGATGTTTTTGGGGATGTGGGTATGTCAAAGAATAAATTTAATAAAACTTTCGGTATCGGGAGAGGAAATCAGTTTCGGTTGGTTTCGGTTTTTTGCGCGCTTGCGATGCTGTTTGCGATGGCGGCGCCGTCATACGCGAATGGCGAATCGAAAAATATCGTGCGCTTTTATCAGCTCTCCATGACGGCGGGCGGCGCGGAGAGCGATCTGCTGACGCGGTCCATCGCCTATCAGGGAATCACGCAATATCTTGGCGATGGGGAAGAAGCGAAGAACCCGGGCGCAGTCGCGTATGCGATTGCCGCCCAAGCGGACCAGATGCATTTCACCGGCTGGTACGAGTTTGGCGCGCCGGACAGCAGCCCCTACAGCTTCGCGGCGCCTGTCACGCATGACTTGGCGCTGTTCGCGCGTTTTACGGGCGACTGCCTCGTCACCTTCCTCAACGGTTTCGGCGAGCCTTTCCTGACGAAACACGTTCCGGCGGGCGCGCCGGCAGACGTGCCTACGGAGGGGGAGATGAGCCTGTTCACCGCGCCGGACGGGAAACATTTTGACGAGGCTTCCGGCTGGAATCTCAACGGCGCGCCTTACAGCTTTTCAGCCGCCGTTGCGGCGGACATCACGCTGACGCCAACGCTGGAGACGGGCAAATCTTTCGTTTATTTCATATCCGCCGGGACGCAGGCGCCTTTTGAGGCGGTAGCGACAGGGACGCCGGCGAGCCCGCCCGCGCCGCCGACACGGGAGGGCTATGCGTTTTCGCATTGGTCGCTGCAAGACGGTGGCGCGGCTTTCGGCTTTGCGTCAGCAATCACCCGCGACACGACGCTTTATGCTGTTTGGACGGCAAAGCAGGTAGGTTATACCGTGTCCGTCTGGATCGAGGCCCCGAACATCGCGGGGGACGCGGGCACAGACCCGGCGAATTATGAGTATTCGGGGCAATTCACAAAAACGGCGCAGGCCGGGGCGAGTACGTCCGTATTGATTGGCGGCGCCGCGTCGGCTGTCGCGTCGCAGGCGCAGAAACCGCCCGCGTGGACGGTTTTCGGCTTCGCGAAAGCGACGAGCGAAACGGTTCTCGGCAACGGGACCACCGTGATCAACGCCTATTACAAGCGCGTGGCCTATGACTTCGCGTTCACGCCGTATGACCGCGCCGTCAGCTCGTCGCGCACCGCGACGGTCGCGATCGGCGGGCAGAGCTATTCGGACACAAACCGCTACGGGTTTCGGGCGAAGTACGAGCAGGATGTCTCAGGCATCTGGCCCGTGATGCCCCTCGCAAGCGTCGCGGTGGCCACGGGGACGCTGAAATTCCAAGGCTGGAAAGTGCCCGGATTCACTACGATATTCGTATCCAAGATCATCACGATTTCCGGCGATCTCCTTCCGGCAACGGGAACAAGCCAAACGGTGACGGCAAACTGGATCAGCTCCGGCTATACGGTCAATCTTCATTATATGTTCGAGACGGAAGACGGGCAAAACGAGCCGGGCGCGGTACAGTACGGCGGCAAATGGTACACGCAGGACGCCACTTATTCCCAATCGGTATTCAGCCCCGGCAATGCTTTCTCGCTGAAGGAAATCCCGGGAATGGCCGCGCTGACGCCAAACGCGCTCCAAAAGACCGCCGCGAATACTTTCGCCGCGCCAAAGAGCCCTCCGCTGACCGACCAGTATCTCTTTTACGACCGGGTGCGCTATACAATCACTTTTGATTCCCTGGGCGGCAGCGCCGTGCCTTCGGCCGCAGGGCTGCTGATGGGCGCCGGCCTGTCGGGCAAACGCCCGGCGGACCCTACCCGCACGGGGGCGTGGGCGTTTGACGGCTGGTACACGGACACGGATTTCAATACGGCTTTTGATTTCACGCGGGCCAGGATGCCGGGCGCAAACCTCATCCTCTACGCGAAATGGGCGCAGAACCCCTATACGGTTTCTGTCTATGACGGGCTTGCGGGCGCTGTCCTTCTCGGGACATATATCCGTGCGCAGGGGGCATATGCCGGCGATCCCGGGGCCGCGCTGGGCGCGGCGGGCGTTTCGGTGGGTTATGCCGTCGGCGCGGCGGTTTCGGGCAAGGGGATATTTCAGGGTTGGGTCGTGCCGGCAGGGCCGGGCGAGAGGATGCCGCTCTCTGCGGAGATGCCGGTGACCGCCAACCTCTCTGTCTATGCGGACTGGAAGCAGCAGGCCTATACGGTGGCATATCTGCCCGGCGTCGGGTTGGGCAATGTCCCCGGGGATACGACGGAATATCAGCGCGGCGTGGAAGCGCGCGTGCTGGCGCCAAATGCGGCGGGCGGGTCGCTGGCGCCGCCTGCGGGCAATATGACCTTCGTCGGCTGGACGGACGCGGCGGGAAAACTCTACTATCCCGGATCGACCGTCACGGTGACGGGAGACATCAGCCTGACGGCAACATGGGACGTATTGGACAAAGTTTCGGTCTATGTCTATCACATCAACTATCCGGCGGCGACGCTGCTCCCCGACCCGGGCAACATCACGCAGTACGCGGGCGATTACAAAGAATTTACAGCAATCGGCTACAATGCTTATCAAGCGCAGGAGCCTGTTGGCTATCTCTTTATGGGATGGAGCGTCGGTGACGGCACAACGCCCGGCGCTACGGTCGTTTACGAGGGCGGCGAAAAGTATACGGCCCCGGCGGCGAACGACGACATCTACCACCTCTGGGGCGTATGGCAGCCTTACTACAGCGTCACTTTCGACACGGGCGGCAAATACGGGGCGCTCACGGGCATGGATGGGAAAAGTTTGATGACGTACACGGTCTACGGCGGCGGGAAATTGGCTGACCCAAATAACGACGGGCAGGGGGACGACGGGATTGCCGTGCCGGGCGTCACGGCGACCGCGAGCGGAACCCTCAACTTTCTCGGTTGGGCGCTGGCGGGCACAGCTGGGCCGATATTGGATAGTGCCGGCATTTCCGGCGCTCCTGTCAACGCCAACGTGGCCTACATCGCGATGTACGCGGGTAGCGCCGATCCGACTTTAGATACCATGATTTTCCATACCGTCACATTTGACGCGGGCGGCAAATTCGGCGCCCTGTCCGCAGGCGGGAACCAGGCCTCATATTCGGTAAAAGAAGGTTGCGCGCTAAGGGACCCGCCGATTGGCGGCGCGGGGCTGTCTGCGACGCTGGGCGTGGCGGCAGCCCCCGGCTACGCGTTTGCGGGATGGGCGCTCGCTGCGGATCCCGCAATGTCATTTATACCGCAAGCGGATATTTTGGAGGCCCCGGTCACAGGCGACGTGGCCTATGCCGCGATCTACGCGGGCTTGCCAAACCCGCTGATCGAGGCTTTCTATACGGTCACCTTCGACGCGGGCGGGACATACGGCGCCCTCACGGGGGTTTCTGCGGCTTCCGTGACAATGGTTGTCCGAAAAGGGACTGCGCTTCGGGACGTGCCGGGATTTTCCGTTCCCGCCGTCACAACGGCAAATCCCGACCTTGCTTTTGTAGGCTGGTCCCCCGCCGTCGATCTGGCGGCGCCGGTCAACGAGAACCGGGTCTATACCGCGCT
>JAITMX010000132.1 GCA_031290775.1 Eubacteriales Family XIII. Incertae Sedis bacterium | reverse complement strand
GGCGCGGTCGTGGTCATGGAGGCTTTCGGCTATCAAAAGGGCCCCGTGTTTGAAAACCCGGACGACCTCGGCCAAATATTCTACGACCTCGCGCGAAAGACGCTCGCGCTGCCGATGATCCACGGGGCGTCGGGGCCCATCGAAAACTATCTGGAGGTGTCGGAGCAGATCATCAAGGATTACAAGGTAGACCTCGCGATGTTTGTCGGCCATGTGAGCTGCAAACATACTTGGGCTGTTTCAAAGCTCGTCAAGGATATGGTCCGCGAGAAGTTTGGGCTGCCGACGCTGACCATCGATGTCGACGCCATCGATTCGCGGTACAAGAAACCGGAGGAAACGCAGGCGATCATCAGCGAATTCATGGAAACGCTCGCATGAACGCGGAGCCTATTGTTATTGCATCATAAACCGCACGTGAAAGGGGAGAAACCGCAATGGATGTACAGAAGGAATATCAATCAAAACTCATGTCCGCAGAGGATGCCGCGCTGCTCATCGAGTCGGGCGACCGCGTCTGGATGAGCTGCCTGCAGGCGCCGGACGATGTGCTGAACGCCCTCGTGGCGCGCTATCGGGAACTGGAAAATGTGCAGCTCAATTCCTGCTGCCTGCTGTCCGACCAGCCCTTCCTGAAGGATCCGGGCACCATCGGGCACATCGACTACCTCACGATGTTTGTCATGCCGCCGTTTGAGCGCTACTACGCGCCGCAGGGGATTTTCAAGGTCGCGTCGGTGAGCTTTGCGCGGCTCAGGTATTGGCTCAAAGAGGTCTGCAAGATCAACAAGGCCATGACCGTCGTGTCCCCGATGGACGAGGACGGCTATATGTACTTCGGCCAGCAAAATGCCAGCAATATGTATTACAACTGCGGCATTGCGGACAAGGTCATCGTGCAGGTCAACAACAATACGTTTCGTATCAAGGGCCGGGACGCGCGCATCCACGTCAGCCAAGTGGACGCCATTGTCGAGGGGGACATCCCGCTCATGCCGTACCCGATGATCCCCCCGTCGGAAACGGATGAAAAGATTGCGGACTTCATCGTGCCGAGAATACGGGACGGCTCCACCCTGCAAATCGGCATCGGCGGGCTCGCCAATGCGGTCGGCTACCGGCTCGAGGGGAAGAAAAACCTCGGCGTCCATACGGAGATGTTCACGGAGTCCATGGTGCACCTCGCGCAAAAGCATGTGATCAAGCAAAAAATCATCAGCGGTTTCGCGCTCGGCGGTACGGAGCTCTACGAATATTGCTCAAACAACGAGATGGTGAACCTGTGGCCGCTGTGGGACATCTGCGACGTGAATGTCATTGCGTCCTATGATAATTTTGTATCGATCAACACCTGCCTCATGGTGGATTTGACGGGGCAAGTCGCGTCGGAGGGCATCGGCGCGCGCCCCGTGGCGTGTACGGGCGGCGCGACGGAATGCGTGCGCGGCGCGGTGCAGTCGAGGGGCGGGCAGAGCTTCATCTGCCTCGAGTCCACCGCCAAGGTCAAGGGGGAGACCGTGTCCAACATCGTCTTTGCGCTGCCGCCCGCGACGCCCGTGACCGTGCAAAGGTCCGATGTGCAGTACATCGCCACGGAGTACGGCATCGCGGATATGTACACGCAAAGCATCCGGGACCGGGCGCTGGCGATGATTGGCATCGCCCATCCGGACTTCCGCGACGATCTGGTTCGCCAGGCGAAAGAGGCGAAGTACATCCGGTAGCCGCTTTTCGCGCTTCCCGGACAGCGGGCAAACAAAACGCCCCTCCGGCCGCAATGGCAGGAGGGGCGTTTCCGCGCTTTCGCCTTGCGCCTGGAATTCAGCCCAACTGCGCGTTCAGCTTCTCAAGCAGCTCCGTCGCTTTCTCGGGCGCGATGCCGGCTTGGGGCATTGCCGCAATTTGCTTCAAGGTGAAGCCTTTTGCCATCCCGAGCATGGGATTGCTTGTCGCGCCGGGAAGGACTTCGTCGAGAATCGCGACCGCCGCCGGATCGGCCAACAGTTCGCCCAATTTCGTGTCTTCTGAATATGTTGCCATCATGTTTGCCTCCTTGTAATCTGCGGAAGCGTTGCGAATATATTTCGCAACACCCCCCAAACGTGTTTGCTGTCCTCAAACTGAGTACAGTTCCAAATATCATGATTATTATAGTATTAATATTCTAATTTGTAAAGCAGAATTGAAAGAAAACTTGATTATTTTCTCAATTCGTGTGTATAATCAGAGAAACTTGTATATTGCAAGACCATTCTAATCATGCGTAGCAGGAGGGAGGCGTACAATTGGCGGGGCCCGACACAAAAGAGAAGATATTGGAAGTTTCCATCGAGCTGTTCAATACGGAAATGGCGACAAATGTCAGCACGATACAGATCGCGCACGCGCTCGATATGAGCGTCGGGAATCTGTATTACCATTACCGGAACAAAGAGCATATCATCCGTGAGATTTACCGGGACCGCATCGCGGCGGAGATCGACGCGCTCGTGATGAATAAGGACGACCGATTGTCCGAGAGCGGCATCATACGCTATTTCAACGGGTTGGCGCAGCTCATCTACAAGTACCGGTTTTTTTACACGGAGATGTACGCGCTGGTCCGCAACGACCCGGATCTGCACGTGATTTTCCACAAGCGCGCGCGGGCCGTCGCGCGGGTGCTGGCCGAACAGGTGGGTACGTGGATTGCGGTCGGCATCATGAGGCCGGCCTCGGAGGGCGGGATCGAGGCGCTGAGTGAGATTTGTTGGATGCATGTCACCGGGTGGATGTCGTACCGGATGCTCGCGGAGGAGGGCGCGGGGCCGCAAGCCCTGGCGCGGGATTCGTTCCGCTCGATCTTTCATATCCTGCGGCCGTATTTCACGGACACCGCCAACGAACGCTTTGGAAAATTGCTGGAATTCATGGAATTTGAATAAGGGAAGCCCTTATTGCAGCTTGGCATAGGCCCATTCCTCTTCGCGCCGCCGATAAAAAATATTTGTGAAAAATATTTATGATTATCCCAGCGCTGCGGTTTTTGTTGCATTTTCGGCTGATTGCGTTATCCTATGTCTATACGGCGCTGTGAAGAATGGTGGAAGGGAAAGCGGTATCGTGGATCGGCTGGATTCCCGCCAATTTCATCAACATCGCGCTCAATGGCTACATGGTGTATACGGGGCAGCCGGGCGCGCTCATCTGCCTCGCGATGACGGTCATGTACCAACTCAATTCGTTCAAAGCCGCATTTTTGTGGTTTGGGTACGAGGAAGAATAAAGAGTGTCCCTAAAGGGAAATAATAAAAAGGAGTGATAAGAGTGCCTGGAATCCTGTTTGCAATCATCATCGCCATTGTCGTCATCGTCGCCATTGTGCTTGCCTTTGTCGGTATTTACAACAGCCTTGTCAAAAAACGCAATACGGTTGAGGAGGCTTTTTCGACGATGGACGTCTATATGAAAAAACGTTTTGACCTCATCCCAAATCTCGTCGAAACCGTGAAAGGCTACGCGGCGCACGAAAAGGACACGCTGGAGCGCGTCATCTCGGCCCGCAATATGGCGCAGTCCGCGAGCACATCCGAGGGAAGGCTGCAAGGCGAGGCGGCGCTGTCCGGCGCGCTGAAAAGCCTGTTTGCCGTGGCAGAGGGCTATCCGCAGCTGCGGGCCAACGAAAATTTTCTCGGCCTCCAGAGCCAGCTTGCGGATGTCGAGGACGATATTGCAAGCGCGCGCAAATACTACAACGGCACTGTCCGGATATACAACACCAAGACGGAGTTGTTCCCAAGCGCGCTCGTCGCGTCGATGTTTCGCTTTGGGCGCAAGCCGCTGTACGAAATAGCGGACACGGCCGAGCGCGGGAACGTCAAGGTCCAATTTTGAGAAGCGCCGATTGCCAGGGCAGGGAACGCCGCAGGCTTGCCCTGCTCGTTTTGTTTGCGCTTGCTGCGCCCATTCTGCTTGCGTCCGCCGCGCCGCTGCCGGCCTATGCCGCCGGCGAGGACGCGTATATGCGGACGCCGAGCTACAATGTAGATGTCACGGTGCGCGAAAACAATGTTTTTTATATCACGGAACGCATCACGGTCGACTTTCTTGAGCCTTCCCACGGCATCCGCCGCGAGATACCGTATCGCGGGGTGGCCGTATCGCAGGTGGGCGGCGAGATCGTGAAGCAGGACGCGCGCATGAAGATTGCGGTGGACAATACGGGCGACGACCCCTACACGGTATCGAACGGGGGCGGCATGCTGTCCATCCGGATCGGGGACGCAGACCGCCTTGTATCGGGGTTGCATGATTATGTAATTCGTTATCAGCTCGAACTTTTTGACGATCAGATTCCGGATTATGACAGCGTCTACCTGAATGTAATCCCGCAAAACTGGGAGACAGGCATCGACAGCGCGGCCGTGAGCGTCACATTCCCGAAAGATGTGGATATCTCGGGCGCCGAATTTATCGGCATGAGCGGCGGCCAAACGTCTGCGGACGTCATGGACGTGGAAAAACTCCGGCCCGACAATCAGGGCGGGTACACGCTCGTCGCGATATCAAAACAGGCCATCCTCTATGGCGAGGGGCTGACATTCCGCGCCGTGCTGCCGGAGGGCTATTTTGTAAATGAAAGGCGTTTCTATACGACGGAGATCATTTTTTGGATCGTCCTGTTTGCGGCGCCGCTCGCCTGCTTCCTGCTCTGGTTTGCGTTTGGGCGCGACCGGCGCATCGTTGAGACGGTGGAGTTCCGGCCGCCCGACGGCCTCACGCCCGCAGAGATCGGCCTGCTCTGGGATGCCAAACTGCAGGACCGCGACCTCATCTCGATGTTTCTTTACTGGGCGGACAAAGGGAAACTCACGATCGAGGAGCATGGAAAAGACGATTTCGTGCTTCAAAAAAAGGATGTATTGGGCGAAGGCGCCAAACTCTTTGAGCGGCAGATGTTTGAAGGCCTCTTTGCGCCCGGCGCCACGATTTCCATGAAGGCCTATGCGGGCAGGATCAGCAATGCGCTTTCTGCGGCAAAGGCAGAGCTGCTCAAAGAGTTTGGAAAGGGTACGCTGAAAACGCTTTATGACAGGCGCTCGCTCCGTATGCGGACGCTGGCCCTGGTCATCGCAATCCTGCCGACGGTTTTCAATCTTGTGTTTGTGATGGACAAAAACGGATCTCTCGGCTCGTGGCAGGGCGGGTTCAATTTGAGTGGGGCAATGGCCGGCCCCGCCATCTTTTTCATTGTCTTTTTCCTGCGCATAGTAGGGCCGCTTGCGGCGCGGTCGCTTTCCGGCAGCGCGACATCGCGGTCGCTCGCTTTCGGCGCTATTTTTTCGCCGTTGTCCATTTTCGGCATCCTCATCCTCATCGCCGGCTTTCTCGTCATCCTTCAAAACCCGGCGCAGGCTTTGCTCACGGCCGTTTCCACCGTCCTGTGCATCGTGCTTGCAGTCCTGACACGGAAAAAGACGGATTATTATACGAGTATGCTCGGCAAGATACGCGGCTTTGCAAATTTTATCAAGGCTGCCGAGCTGGACCGGATCAAAATGCTCGTGGACGAAGACCCAGCGTATTTTTACAATATCCTGCCCTACGCGTGGGCGATGGGCCTGTCTGACGAATGGGCAGAAAAATTTGACCGCTTTGGATTGACGGCGCAGCCGCCGATTTGGTATGCCGGATATGGCGATGGCTCGGCGTTCACCTATCTGTATATGACGGGCTCGCTGACGCGCTGCACACGCAATCTTGAACGTGCGATGGCGCAAAATGCGGCGGCGGCGCGCGCGCGCAGCGGCGGATCCGGCGGGGGCTTTTCAGGCGGCGGTTTTTCGGGCGGCGGCGGTTTCTCCGGCGGCGGTTTCGGCGGTGGAGGCGGTGGGCGTTGGTAGAAAGGAACTCATTGAAATGAAGGAAAACAATCAGGGAGGCTATCGCGTGGCGATACTCGTCATTGGGACAGTGATGCTGCTGTTTTTGGGGCTCATCTACGCGTGGTCGATTTTCCGCGCGCCGCTGGCCGGCATTTTTCCGGACTGGACGGCGACGCAGATTTCCATGACATTTACGATTTCCATCGTATGCTTTTGCGCGGGCGGCTTTGCCGCCGGAAAGCTCTCGGCGAAGATCCGCCATCGGTACATCATCCTGCTGTCAGCGGCCTTCATCCTCATCGGCTTCGTGGCCATCACATTGCTGCTTGACGGCGCCGCGCCGGGCAGGAGCCTTGCGGCGCTCTATATCTTTTATGGCGTTTTCGGCGGCGGCGGCGTGGGCCTTTCGTACAACACGCTGCTCGGTGTCGTAGCGCGTTGGTTTCCCGGCAGGGCGGGCATGGCCTCGGGTATTTTGCTGCTCGGCTTCGGCGTCGGCGGCCTCGCGCTCGGCAGCCTTGTGAGCGTGCTCTCCGGTTCGGCCGGCATGAACACGACGTTTTTGATTCTCGGGATACTGCTCGCGGCCATCTTGTTTGCGGGCTCGTTTTT
>JAITMX010000106.1 GCA_031290775.1 Eubacteriales Family XIII. Incertae Sedis bacterium | reverse complement strand
CGGCAGCACGGCGGCGCTCGCCGCCGTCATATCCCTGCTCACGAGCTTGGGCGGCCTGCCCGAGATGGACGACCCGGCAGGGGCGGGGAAACAATAGCCCGCCACCCCTGCCGCGCGGCCGGGCAATAGGGTGCGCCGCAAAAGTTCCCCACTGAGTTCCCCACTGCTGACGGGTATTCTGGGGTATTCTGGGGCATAATAATCCATAAAATGGAAGCAAGCGGAAAGAGGGACAAAACAAATCAGCCTTGAAATTCCAACGTTTCAAGACTGATTGCAATGGCGCCCGCGAGATGATTCGAACATCCGACACCCGGTTTAGGAAACCGGTGCTCTATCCTCTGAGCTACGCGGGCACAACGCTGCCCGGCAGAAATCGTTTTTCCGCCAAGCGCTTTCTTATCATAAATGAAACGCGGCTTTATTTCAACTACCCTGTCGTCAGGGGGTTGATCACATCAGATCGCATCAGATTTCATCAGATCAAATCAGATCAATACAGGTCTGTGGACATATATTTCAGGCCGCAGTCGTTGATTACGACAGCGATGCCCCTGCCTTTTTCCTGCCCTTTCAGCAGCCGGACGGCGGCCGCGATGTTTGCGCCCGAGGAAAATCCCGCAAAAACCCCTTCGACGCGCGCCAGCGCCCGTGTCATCCCCATCGCCTCTTCATCGGAGACGGAGACGCAGCCGTCGATCAGCCCGGGCGTGATGAGCGGCATCTCTTTGGCATAGCCGCCGCCTTGGATACGGTGGCCAGGGCCGCCCGCGCCCACCTCCCCGCCATAGTAAGCGTAGCCTTTTGGCTCGACAACATAACAATGCAGTTCCTGCCGGATATCCTTGAATCCTTTCGCGCAGCCCGCGAAAGTCCCGCCTGTGCCTACGAAGTCCGCGAAAGCATCGACCGCGCCGCCGGACTGCCCCCATATCTCACGGGCCGTCTGCTCCTGCGCGAGGGAATTGCCCGCATTGGCAAACTGGTTCAAAAAGCAGCCGCCTGTTTCCCTGACGATCCGCTCGGTCTCCTGCTCGACCAATTCCAGATCCGCGCCCGTCACCTTGCCGCGAACCGCGCCAGGCGCCTGGTCAACGAGGACAACCTCACCGCCGAACGCCCGTATCATCCGCACACGTTCGACCGAATTGCCGACGGACATCACGCAGATGAAACGGTAGCCTTTCGCCGAACAGACGAGGGCGACTCCCGTGCCCGTATTTCCGCTTGTCATCTCTATCACGGGCATGCCCTCTTTCAAGGCGCCCGAACGCTCCGCTGCCTCGACCATGCCGAGGGCGATGCGGTCCTTTTTGCTGAAGCTCGGGTTCAGGTGGTCCAATTTTGCGTAGATGTCGCCATCGAATCCGAGATCTTTCTTCAAGCGGCCCAGCCGCAGGAGCGGCGTTTCGCCGATACATTCCAGTATGGTTTCGCAGGTCTTTTTCATTTTGCGCTTTCTCCTACCGACTATTTGCGTACATTGTTAACATAGCCTACTGCGCGCACGTGCGCAATGCACGGAACAACCTGTTTGTTGCACAAAAGAAATTCTTTGCTAATCGCGGAATTGTTTGGGCGTCGTACCCGTGACCGTATTGAACTTTCGGTAGAAATAATTCAGGTTGTTGTAGCCGACGCGGTCGGAAATCTCCTTGATCGACAGGCTCGACTCTTCAAGAAGCCTCATCGCCTCGCGAATCTTGATTCCGTTGATCCAAGCCTTAAAACTTGTGTTGAAATATTTGCCGAAGAGGCGCGTGATGTAGCCGGAACTCATATGGATGTGTTTTGCGTAATCCTCAAGGCATAGGTTGTCGCAATAAGTCTCGTCGATGTATTCGAGCAACTCGTTGAACGCGGGATGGTCTGTGTACTTGTAACCGATGCGCTGCATCATTTCGATGAACGGGTGGTAGTCGATCGGCTTGAGCAGGATGTCCTTTGCGCCGAGGCGGAGCGCCGTCTGCGCGTATTCAAAGCGGTCATATGCCGTTATGATGATGATTTTGATCTTGGCGGAAGACGAGGACTGTTTCAAGGCGCGCATGATCTCCAGCCCATTGCGCCCCGGCATTTCAATGTCAAGGAAGACGATGTCCGGGTTGAGGTCGCAGATCATCGAAAGCGCACGATCGCCGTCACCCGCCTCGCCGACGACTGTGACAGGCAGATGGTAGCGGCTGATCAGGTTTTTCAGCAGCTCTCTGGACAGAATCTCGTCGTCCGCGATGATTGCCCTCTTCATGCTTCCGGCCCCCTGCCGATCGATATCTCGACAGCAAACCCATCCCCCGGCGCGCTTTTGAAGCGCATGGAGAAACGGTTCCCATAAAAGAGCCGAAACTTTTCGTTGACCATTGCGAGGCCGTTTGGATTGCTTCCGCCATAACCGGCCCCGATGGCTTCGTGCAGCGCGCGCAGAGCCGCCCGCCCCATGCCGACGCCGCTGTCTGAAATACGGATGAGTGCGCCAAACCGCATCGGTTTCGCCGCGATCCTGATGGAAAACGGCTTGCCCCTTTCGCGAAAGCCGTGTATGAAAGCGTTCTCAATGATCGGCTGCAAGCATTGAAAAGGCATTTCAAAATCGGCGAGCTCCGCCGGGATGCTGATGTCCGTGCAGAAATCCCCTACGAAACGCAGCTTCTGCAGACTGAGATAATCCTCCACATAGGCGATCTCGTCGCGCAGCCTGACAGCGTGGTCGTCTGCCTTCAGCGTATATCGGAACAGCTTGGACAAAATCAAAAGAGCCTCGTAGGTGTCGAAAGCGTCTTCGCGCACCGCGAGGCTCCCAATCGCATTCAGCGTGTTGAACAGAAAATGGTTGTTGATGCGAATATTGAGAACCCTCTCTGTCGTCTGCCGCAAAGACTCTTTCAGCGCCTCGTCCTCGCGGATAGCTTCATTCAAAGCGGACTCGCGCCGGCTGTAGGCATCCTCCCGGATCTGCACTGCATAAAAGCCCGCGACCTCGCGCCGAAGGCGCTCAAATTGTTTCAGAACAGCCGTGACGCGCGCTTTTGAGTAAAACTGCGTCATTCCCCCCCCGCAGTTTCGGCAGGTCCTCGGGAAAAAGAGGCATATGGCCCCCCTTGATCATGCCCAGCATCCTGCCGCCGTATTCCACCGTGCAGAGGATGCCGGAGACGCCTTGCGGGCACATAAAGATGGCCGGAGCCGTATACTGGGGCTCCGTATAGCTGTCCTTGATGTCATACAAGGCGCAACGCACATCGCCGTTGCCGCTTTTCCGGCATTTCCGGCAAGGCTCCGGAAAGCGCTTTGCGCGGATGACGGCACGGCCCGCCGCGTTGAAGAAAGCCACCGGCAGGATGTGCGTGGCCGAGAAGCGGGAAAACATCCCCGCCAGTTCCGGGCTGCGCTCGATGCGGTCGAGCAGATCCGCTTGAAAAAGGCCTGCGTCAACATGCATGCCCTCGTATGGTATCGGGGCCTCGCCGGTCGCGGGGATCGAGACGATGAGCTCGCGCAGAGGCTCGTCCCCTGTGTTTTCTTCCTCATGTTGTGCGCCTACCGCGATATGGAATACGGAACCTGGCGCCACCCGGCGCTCTTCGCCGTCGATACAATGGCGCCCTGTCCCCGAGAGCACGCAGACGATGCACTCATCGCCGTGATGGTAATGCACCGCCTGCTTTTCCCTAGGGGCGATTGTCTGGATTCCGACGCTGCTGCCGCTCGCGGGGTCGTGGATGCCCGATTCGTAGAGCCAGTCCATGCTGCCCCAGTCGAAATCGTCCGGTACGCGTTCGCCCATCCCGTTGGCTGTCAATTCAGATGCTTCTGGCCGCGTCCACGACCCATTGCAGGCGGCTCTTGTCAATGCGCGAGTCTACCGTGCAATCGCCGCCGAGCATCAACCCGAGCTTGCCCGAACCGAGGATCAGATTGCGCGCATAGTCCTGGACTTCCTCCTGCGTCCCGCGGTAAAGGATTCCGCGCTGGTCTTCGATCTTGTCGCCGAAGAAAGTGTCAAACCCGCCGAGCACGGAACGGCCCCCAAAACGGACGCGCCCATTCGCCAAGGAAAGGTTTTCGGCCGCCGTTGCCCAGTTGACGCACTTGGAGGGATACTCCGCCCAAAGGCCGATGTGATTTTGGACGCCGTCAAAGCCGCAGCAATGCAGAATATTATAGTCGGAAAAGCGGTTGATGCGTTCGAGCACATAGGCCTCGTTCGGCATCACGAGCTCA
Organism: Eubacteriales Family XIII. Incertae Sedis bacterium; assembly: GCA_031290775.1. Lineage (GTDB taxonomy): Bacteria > Bacillota > Clostridia > Peptostreptococcales > Anaerovoracaceae > WRMW01. The sequence continues at coordinate 15,570 of JAITMX010000106.1, read as the reverse complement.
CGGTACTCCGCTTCCGAGAAGCGCGTGACCTCGCCGTTTTGCACGGAATAAAAAATACCGTCGCAACCCGCCTCTTTGACGAAAAGCTCGGTGAGCAGGCAGCATGCCTGCGCAACCACATCGAGGCCGTGCTTGACGGCCATGGCATCTTCCTCGACAAAACGCATGATGTATTTGTCGCAATCCGGCAGATTGTCCGCAAACCCGCACTTCATCGTGGAAAAGGGGTTGAAAACGGTGGCGATCACGCACATATCCTTTGCGTAGGCGTCCACAAGGGCTTTGACGCGCTCAACCAAGGCTCGCACCCACGCGTGATCTTTGCCTATAGGCTCTATTTCGTAAAGCTGGGATGCGCGTTCGATCTTTTTCGCAAAGGGAAAGCCGAAGTAGCCGTCGTTCATCACCTTTACGAAGTCGAAGTCTACCGCGCTGTAATATTCGCGGTGCGCCTGGATGTTGGGCTCGCCGACGGTTCCCTTGTCAAAAAAATGAATCCAAAAACCGACCGGCACATGATCGACCGGCTTTTTGTCCATCGCGTTTTTTACCCTTGCCCTCTTGTCCATTTCGTTCTCCTTTTCATTTGCTTTATTTTCTATTGGATGGCGTCAAGGCGATGGCAGGCCACGAGATGGCCGCCGCCGATGTCCCGGAGCCCCGGGTCTTCCTCGCCGCAGATTTCACCGGCATAGGGGCAGCGCTCTTTCAGGCGGCAGCCGGGAGGCGGATTGAGCGGCGAGGCGATCTCGCCCTCAAGGGACAGCCGCTTCGCCTTGACGCGGACGTCCGGAATCGGGATTGCCGACAGCAAAACCTTTGTGTACGGGAAGACGGGATGCTTGAAAAGCTCCTCTTTCTCCGCCAGCTCGACGATCTTGCCGAGATACATGACCACAACGCGGTCGGATACATAGCGGATGACCGACATATCGTGGCTGATGAACAGATAGGTCAGGTTTTTCGCCGCTTGAAGCTCCCGGATCAAATTGAGCACTTGGGCGCGCACGGAGGCGTCAAGGGCGCTCACCGGCTCGTCGCAGACGATGAAGCCAGGGCGTGTGATTATGGCGCGCGCAATCGCTACGCGTTGGCGCTGCCCGCCGCTGAGCTCGTGCGGGAAACGATGGTAGTGGTACTCCGACAGACCGACCGTCGCAAGCGCTTCGGCAACCATCGCCGGGCGGTCTTCCCGCGCCCCGTATTTCATGACGCCAAGCGGCTCCCTGACCGCGTCGTAGACCGTGCGCATCGGGTTCAGGGACGCGTACGGGTCTTGGAAGACGATCTGCATCTCGGGCCGCAGGGGCAGCATCTCCCGCGCGGAGAGCCCCGCGAGGTCTTTTCCCCGAAAAAGAATCTCCCCCCCTGTCGGTTCGATCAGCTTGATGAGGGTGCGCCCGAGCGTTGATTTCCCGCAGCCGCTCTCCCCGACGACGCCAAGCGTCTCGCCCTGGCGAATGTCGAAATTCACATTGTCTACGGCTTTCACGACTTTCACGGGGCGCCCAAGACAATCGCGTTTGTTGATGTAATAGGTTTTCAGGCCTGCCGCCCTGATCAATGTTTCCCGCTTCATGAAAACCACGCTTTCACAGCCGACTCAAACCGCTGCTTGTTCCTTGCGATTTCTGCGGGCGCGTCCTTTTGGTAGAGCCGGCAGCGCGCCAATCCCCCGTCCGTTTCGATGAGGCCGGGATCCCGCTCCTTGCAGACAGCTGCCGCAAACTCGCAACGATTGGCAAATCGGCAGCCTGCGGGCATCTCTTCAAGCGTCGGCACGACGCCTTGGATGTTGTAGAGCGTCTCTGCGTCCTCATCGACGCGCGGCACAGACCGCAGGAGGCCGTAGGTGTAGGGATGGCGCGGCGCCACAAAGATGCCGTAGGCCGTGTTTTTCTCGACGACCTGCCCGGCGTACATGACGGCCACGTCGTCGCAATTGTTGGCGATCACGCCCATATCGTGCGTGATCAGGATGACGGCCGCCCCCGTTTCCTCGCGCATCTTTTCGATCAGTTCGAGAATCTGCGCCTGGATGGTGACATCGAGCGCTGTCGTCGGCTCGTCGGCAATCAAGAGGGCGGGGCGGCACAGCAAAGCCATCGCGATCATCACGCGTTGGCGCATGCCGCCCGAAAGCTGGTGCGGGTACTCTTTCATGCGCTGGGCGGGCGCCGGGATGCCGACCGAAGCGAGCATCCGAATGCAGCGCTCATCCGCCCTTTGCCGATTTTTGTCGTCCTCGTGCGCGAAAAGCATCTCGCGCAATTGGCCGCCGACGGTGTGGACAGGGTTCAGCGACGTCATCGGCTCCTGAAAGACCATGCTGACGTCGCGCCCCCGGATCTGGTTCAGCTCCTCGTTGGCCAAGCCGATCAGCTCCCGCCCGCAAAGACGGACAGAGCCCTCGCTGATCCGGCTCACCCGTCTCGGCAGCAGCTGCATGACCGCGTTCGCGGTCACAGACTTGCCGCAGCCGCTTTCGCCGACGATGCCGAGCGTCTTGCCGCGGGAGACCGCCAGCGAAACGCCGCTGACGGCCGGCACGAAGCGCTTGCCGATCCGGAATTCGACACTGAGATCTTTGATTTCCAAAACCGGGCCGGCCATTGCGCCCATACCTTCACACATCATTTTCCGGCTATGCCTTTTCGTAGCAGACCCAGTTCCAGATGTCATTGTTGTAATAATTGACCGATGTCACATCGATCCACCCATTTTCGTTTGATGTATCGCCGACATTGACGCCGCTGGCGTAGACCGCGCGCGTGTTGGCGATGGAGATGCAGGGGCAGCCGAGGTTTTCGATCTTCTGAAACTCTTCGGACAGCGTTTTCTGCTCGGCGTCCGTGCCGGCCTTCTTCCACGCGTTGAACGATTCATCGTACGCCTTCGCGTCATCAAGGTCTTCCTGCAAGACGCCCCAGCGGGAGAAGAACTTCTGCGTCACGCCGTGGTCATAGTCGAGGTAGATGCCGACCTTGGCGGGGTCGATCGTCGGCGCGTAGCTCCAGAGTACCGCGTCATAGCCTTCCGTGGACTGGAAAAACATATTCTGCTGGATGGTCGGGATGCTGTCGCGGCGGACGACGTCCACCTTCAGCCCCGCTTCCTCGCAGCCCGCTTTCACGATGTTGGCGCAGGCTTCATAGGTGTCGTTGGGGACGTTCAGCTGCAGCGCCCGGCCTTCCGTCCAGCTTCCGTTGTCGATGGCGGCCTGTACATAGGCCGTGGCCTTCTCGATGTCGCGGTTTTCGCCCTCCTTGATGAAGTAGGGATAGCTCGACATGACGATGGAGCCACCGCCGACCACGCCGCGGCCGCCGTAGATGCTTTCGAGGATGAACTGCTTGTCCATCGCGTAGTTGACGGCAAGCCGGATGCTTTTCGGCACAAGCGCACAGTCAAAGTTGATGTCGATCTGCACGACTTCGGTCGCCGACTCGACCATGTAAATCGATTCGTTGCCCGTGTAGAATTGGGCATCTTCCTCGGACACGCCGGGATAGGCAATGTCAAGATCGCCCGCGACGATTTTTGAGCCGATCTGGTTGGCGTCGCTCACATACTGGAGGACGATGTACTTGAAGCCCGGCCCGTCCGGCCCATAGCCATAGTATTTGTCCCATGCCTCGACCTTTGTGTAATCGTCCAGGCTGTCCTCGACAAACTTGCAGGAGCCGGAACCGATCGGGGCTGCCCAGTATTCGGGGGAACCGTTGAAGACGTCGATGTCGCTCTTCATGGCGCCGTCTTCATTCTCGAAGCAGTGCTTTGGGAGGACGACGATGTAGGAGAGCGTTGAGAGCTCGAAGCTCCACCGGTTGTAAACATCGTTCAGCTTCATTTTGAATGTAAGGTCGTCGATCGCCTCAACGCCCGCAGAGTCTTCGGAGAGCTCGTTGCCCGTCAGCGGGTCGACGCCTTCGAGGAATTGGCAGATTTTCGTCGTGACCGTCGCGGCATGGATTTCGGGGCTGCAGACCATTTTGATTGTCCAGACCCAGTCTTCCGCCGTCACGGGCTCGCCGTCATGGAAATAGTTTTCCCTGAGGTGGAAGGTGATCTCCTTGCCGTCATCGGACCATTCCCAAGATTCCGCCGCGCGGGGGCCGACATTGCCATAGCCGTCCACGAATACGAGTTTGTCGAACATCGTGTCCACAGTCTCATGCACGCGCGTCGAAGTGCCCGTGTAGAAATTGTAGGTGGTGTTCGGCGATCCGTCCATGCCGTAAACGATGGTGCCGTTTGGGTCTGCCACGCGCTCGTCGCTCACAACGGGCTCGTTGGCGATGGGCGCGGGCGCATCCGGGGCCTCCCCAGAGGACCCGCCTCCCCCGCCTCCGCACCCAGACAGCACGGTCGCGGCCATGAGCGCGGCCACGAAGAGCAATACAGCCAATCTTCTTCTTTTCAATTTTCGATACCTCCTTCAACGTTACTGGCTTTAGCGAATGCGATATACGAACACAAGGTTCGACAATGCCGTCCCGATTGCTATTTCTGCGATTCGCGCGCCGATTTTGGGTCATACGAATCGCGGATTCCCTCTCCGAGCATGTTGACGGAAACGATGACGGCCACCAAACAGATCGTGGGGGGCAGCCACATCCACATTTGGTTTACCATCACGTTCATCGTCGTCGCGAGATAAATCTGGCGCCCCCAGCTCGTTGCGACGCCGAGTCCGAGGAAAGCGAGCGTCGTCTCCAGCATGATCGAAATCGACACGCGAAACGGCAGGCTCACAAGCACGGGCGTGATCGAATTTGGGAGCACATCCGTGAACATGATGCGCGCGTTGCTCTTTCCCATCGCGCGCACCGCCAAGATATATTCATTGTTCATGACGCTGATGGCCATGCTGTAAAGCATCTTTGCCGTGCCCGGCCAACTCACGCAGCCCATCACGACGATGATGATGAGGGGCGTCACATGCGAGAAAACCGCCACCATCAGGAGCAGGAGGACCATCACGGGAAAAGAAAGGAAGATTTCCGCTGTCCTGTTGATCGCCGCGCCGACGCGTTTTCGGTAAAAGCCGGCAATCAGGCCGAGGGGGACGCCGATGATCAGCGTGATCAGGCTCGTGCCGCCCCCAATCAGGAGGGACACGCGCCCGCCGATCACCAATTTGGAGAAACAGTCTTGGAAGGAGGTGTCCAAGCCCATGATATGGTCGGCGGACGGCGCCTTGTCCTTTACGAAATAAACTTTTTCAGGGTCGAGATCCATGAAGAGCGGTATGAGCACGACAGCCAACACGATGGCAGCCAGCAGGATCAGGCCAACCATGCCCTTCGGGTTGCGGGCGAAATGATAAAGGAAGCCGCGTTTTTTCATTGGTACGCGATCCTCGGGTCCAGCAAGGTATAGATGATGTCCAGCGCCAGATTGACGACGAGGACGACGACCACCTGGATTGCCACGATGCCCATGATCAAAGGGACGTCAGCCGGGGCGTATACGGCGTTGACAAGGGTGCGTCCGATGCCGTTGATTGTGAAAATCTGCTCAATGACCACGGAGCCGCCGACCAGCATCGGCACAGCGAGGCCGATTGCCGTCACGACAGGGATTGCCGCGTTGCGGAAGACGTGCCGCCGGACTACCTGATTTTCCGGGATGCCCTTTGCGCGCGCGGTCTTGACATATTCCATGTTCATCACATCCAGCATGGAGCCCCGCACCTGCTTGACAATCGGGCCGATGACGGAGATCATGACGCAGACGATGGGCAGGAGCATCTGGGCCAAATACGGATAACGGCTCGTCTGCACCACCATCGACGGCAGGATGCCGAGTTTGGCGGAAAAAAGAAAGATCAAAAGCAGCGCGAGGATGAAGTTTGGGATTGAAATGCCTGTGAACGTCAGCGCGTTCGTCACGCCATCTGCGGCGCCTCCCGGCCGTATGGCCGCGCGCATGCCAAGCGGGATGGACAGCAGGACTGCAAAGGCAAGGCCAAGCGACATGAGGATCAGCGTCGCCTTGATCTTTGTCTTGATGACGCTCAGCACCGTCGTGTTCAGATTTGCGAAAGAATGGCTCCATGTTCCGTCAAACAGCGAACCGATCCATGCCGCGTAGCGCGGTATGACAGGCTTGTCAAGGTTGTATTTGGTGTTGATGTCGAGTTTTTGCTGCTCCGTGATCGAGCCGTTTTGCATCACCATTTTGTTGATGTCGTTTTCGGCGTAAGATGGGAGAAATTGCACAATCAAGTATAAAACAAAGGTTAAAAGCAAGAACAACAGCACGGACACCAGTATCCTTTTCAAGATGAACTGAAGCATTAATCTCCTTGATTCTGTATTATGTCCTTACTATTCTCTCAACCGGCCCGGGCAATAGGCTTCCGAACCTTGTGACTATTCTATTTGAATAGCCAGACACTTTCATTGAACATATCCGTACCATCATTGAACAAAATGGCCTTGAACATATCCATAATATTATTGAACAAAATAACCGATTCGTCAATCTTCGGTTTACAGGCAGGCATCTTGCCATTATGATGTGCCTATCCGGACGTTTGCGGCCCCATTGCCATTGCGGGCTTTTGGCAGCCGCCGCCTGAAGGGAGGAAACATGGCAAGAATTCTGGCGACAGACGGAATCGAAGCGTCGGCGGCCCGTGCGTTGGCTGCGCTCGGGCATGAAGTAGCGGAGCGGCATTACGAAGCCGAAGCGCTGCCAAAGGAAAGCTGAAATTGATCATAAGGGGCGGGATCGGCGTTGACAACATCGATGTGGCGTACGCGGAAAAAAACCACATTGAGGTGCGCAATACGCCCTTGGCGTCCGCCGCGTCCGTTGCGGAACTCGCCATCGGGCATATGTTCAGCCTTGCCCGCCACATCTACGCGGCAAATGTGACAATGCGCGCCGGCGCGTGGGAAAAGAAACAGTATGCCGGCATTGAGCTGGGCGGCAAGGCCTTGGGGCTGATTGGCATGGGCCGAATCGCGCGGCACACGGCAAAGCTCGCGTCCGGACTCGGCATGCGTGTGATTTACACGAACACAAGCGGCCCGGATGCGGGCAATAGCCCTGCTGAATACGCGGCGTTTGACGAATTGGCCTCTACTGCCGATTTTATCTCGCTTCATACGCCGAAACTTGAAAAACCGCTGATCGGCGCCGCAGAACTGGAGAAAATGAAAGATGGCGTGTTCATCATCAACACCGCCCGGGCCGCGTTGATCGACATGGACGCGCTTCTCGCCGGCCTCGATAGCGGAAAAGTGGCCGCCGCCGCGCTCGATGTCTATGAAGAAGAGCCTACTGCGGACAAGCGGATCCTCGAACACCCAAGGATATCAATGACACCGCACATCGGCGCTTCAACATGGGAGGCGCAGAAACGCGTCGGCGGCGCCATCGTCGAAATCGTCCGGGAGGCTTTTGGCGAAGCCTGACCGGCGCCTTGCTACCCCCCCCTGTTTCGGAACGCTCCCTTACCCGTTGCGGTCGCGCATGACATTTTGATAATTGTCCGGGTCGAGCCATTTGCCCGGCGTGAGGCCCGTCGGCAGGAAGCCGTCGATGATGTCAAGCAGAGGATTGTTTTCGTAGATGAACTCGGCGACAATCGACTCGCCCAGCGAGTCCTCGATGAAGTTGTGCGTCTTGGCGCTGACCATGTAGGAAATGGGCAGGAGCAGCGCAAAGACGACGAGGATCGCGACTACGGCCTGGAAGAGCCCGAACAGCAAACCCGCGACGCCGTCGATCCCGCCGATGACGCCTTCGTGAAATTTCTTTGAGAGGAGCAGCGTCAGGACAAAGAGGACAATCTTGATTCCAAAGACGATGCCGACGAAAACGATGACAGTCCAGATATGTTCGGTGATTTGCCCGGCTGCGGCGGACGCCAGCGCGTCGCCGATCCGCCCCAAGGTGACATCAAAACCCGTGGCGTCGGCCCCCCCAAAGGCGCTGCCCGTGTAGCCGTCCACGAAAGAGCTGCAGACGCGCAGGACGCGTTCCTGCGTGCGCTCGTAAAACGAGGTGTGCGCGAGCAGCCAGTCGCTGGCCTGCTGGCGGAAGAAAAAAGCGACGGCCAGGGCGCCGATCCAGCCGCCGATGCGCGAAAGGGAAATGAGAAAGCCGTTTCGAAACCCAAAGACGGCGCAGGCGATGATGATGATTAGGATGAGGACGTCAAAAAACATAGTGCGCTCCTTCTTGCCTCGCGAGGACGTAACATGGAGTAGTATAACAAAAGATTGAAAAAAAATGCGAAAAATATGGTTTTGCTATTGACAAAAAATATGAATTCGGTAAAATCGTAATTAGCACTCACCAAACGGGAGTGCTAACAACAATCAATTCTTATCGAAAGGAGTTTTCAAAGATGAGTGTGGGAATCAAACCGATCAACGATTACGTGCTGATCAAGCGCATCGAGGCCGAGGAAAAGACCAAGAGCGGCATTGTGCTGCCGAGCCAGGCCAAGGAGCAGCCGCAGATTGCGGAAGTGCTTGCCGTGGGCCCGGGGACCGAAGAGGTCAAGATGGTCGTCAAAAAAGGCGACAAGGTCATTTTCGGCCAGTACGGCGGCATGGAGATCAAATTCAAAAACGAGGAATACAAACTCGTCAAGCAAAGCGACATCTACGCAACCGTAGACTGACCGCAAACGTAGTTCATCGAAAAGGAGTGAAGTAGAAAATGGCAAAGGAAATTAATTTCGGCGAGGACGCCAGAAGGAAACTGCAGTCGGGCGTTGACCAACTTGCGAATACCGTCAAGATCACGCTCGGCCCCAAAGGCCGCAACGTGCTTCTCGACAAAAAATACGGTTCGCCGCTCATCACAAACGACGGCGTGACGATCGCGAAAGAAATCGAGCTTGAAGACCCGTACGAGAATATGGGCGCGCAGCTTGTCAAGGAAGTCGCGACCAAGACCAACGACATCGCGGGCGACGGCACAACGACAGCCACGCTGCTCACGCAGATCATCGTAAGCGAAGGCTTCAAAAATGTCGCGGCGGGCGCCAACCCGATGATTCTCAAGCGTGGGATACACGGCGCGTCGGAAATCGCCGTGAAAGAGCTCATGAAGAGCGCGAGCAAGGTTGACACGCCCGAAAAGATCGCGCAGGTCGGCGCGGTTTCGTCCGGCGACGAAGAGATTGGGCGCATGATCGCGGAAGCGATGGACAAAGTCGGCAAGGACGGCGTCATCACGGTCGAGGAGAGCAAGTCCACGGACACGGCGCTTGAGGTCGTGGAAGGCATGCAGTTTGACCGCGGCTATATTTCCGCTTACATGGTCACCGATACCGAAAAGATGGAAGCCGTGCTTGACAATCCGCTCATCCTGCTTACGGACAAAAAGCTCGCCAACATCCAGGAGATCCTGCCGCTGCTTGAGCAGGTCGTGCAGCAGGGCCGCAAACTGCTCATCATCGCCGAGGATATCGAGGGCGAAGCGCTCACGACCATCATCGTGAACAAACTCAAAGGCACGTTTGACTGCGTCGCGGTCAAGTCGCCGGGCTTCGGCGACCGCCGCAAGGCCATGATGGAAGACATCGCCATACTGACGGGCGGCACCGTGATCTCCGAAGAAGTCGGCTACGACCTCAAGGAAGCCACGATCGACATGCTCGGCAAGGCTGCCACCGTCAAGATCGACAAGGAAAACACGACGATCATCGGCGGCGCGGGTACAAAGAAAGATATCAACGCGCGCATCGGCGCCATCAAAAACCAGATTGACGTCACGACTTCGGACTTCGACCGCGAAAAGCTTCAGGAGCGCCTCGCCAAGCTGTCGGGCGGCGTCGCCGTCATCAAAGTCGGCGCGGCGACCGAGACCGAGCTGAAAGAGAAAAAACTGCGCATGGAAGACGCGCTCAACTCCACGAAGGCGGCTGTCGAGGAAGGCATCGTCGCCGGCGGCGGCGTCGCGTTCGTCAACATCATCCCGGCGGTCACGAAGTATGTCCAAGCGCTTTCGGGCGACGAAAAGACCGGTGCGGCCATCATCGAGCGCGCGCTCGAGGAGCCAGTCCGCCAGATTGCGGAAAACGCCGGCTGCGAAGGCAGCGTCGTCGTCGCGGAGGTGAAAAAAGCCAAGAAGGGCGTCGGTTTCAACGCCGCAAACGAGCAGTACGAGGACATGATCAAAGCCGGCATCGTCGATCCGCTGAAGGTCACGAGGTTTGCGCTGCAAAACGCGGCGAGCGTCGCGTCGATGCTGCTGACGACCGAGTCTTGCGTCGTGGAAGCCAAGGACGACACGCCCGCGATGCCGGGCGGCGGCATGGGCGGCATGGGCGGCATGGGCGGCATGATGTAGCCGATTCGGCTCTCGCGCCAAAACACGCGCTCTCAAGCGGCTCAAACACTTATTATGTAACAGCTCAGACTTGCGTCGTCATTGCGAGCGAAGCGAAGCAATCCAGCGGATAATGGATTGCCGCAGTCGCTACGCTCCATCGCAATGACGGGCAATTGGCTTGCAATAGCATGGTGTCTGAGCTGTTACATTATTATTAAAAAAAACGCAAAAAGACGCCGGCCGTCCTTGAAAGAGGGGCCGGCGTCCTATATAATAGAAAGGTAGCCAGTTGTTGAGAAAAAGATTGAAGAGGATGCAAACCGTAATTTTATTTTAAGTGAACATTTCAGAAACCGGCCTTGCAAAAGGCTCGGTTTTTTTCCTTTTTGCAAGGGAGAAAGGGCGACAGAGGTAAGACATGGCCAAGTATGTATTTGTGACGGGAGGCGTTATATCGGGGCTCGGCAAGGGGATCACGGCGTCGGCGCTCGGGCGCCTGCTCAAGGACTGCGGCCTGAAGGTGACGGCGCAAAAGCTCGACCCGTACATCAACGTCGATCCCGGCACGATGAACCCGATTGAGCACGGCGAGGTCTTTGTGACGGAGGACGGCGCGGAAACGGATCTGGACCTCGGGCACTACGAGCGCTTCATCGACGAGGACCTCAACAAATATTCAAACCTCACGAGCGGCAAGGTCTATTGGAACGTGCTGCAAAAAGAGCGAAAGGGCGAGTACCTCGGCCAGACGGTCCAGGTCATCCCGCACATCACGGACGAAATCAAAAATTTCATCTATACGGCGGCGAAAACGGGCGGGGCGGATATCGTCATCACGGAGATCGGCGGCACGACGGGCGATATTGAGAGCCTGCCCTTCCTTGAAGCTGCCCGGCAGATCCACTCCGAAGTCGGCATCTCAAACTGTATCTTTATCCACGTGACGCTCGTGCCCTACCTCTACGCGTCGCACGAATACAAGAGCAAGCCGACGCAGCACTCGGTCAAGGAGCTGCAGTCGCTCGGCATCTTTCCGGACATCATCGTGACGCGCTCGGAAGGCCATGTGGGCGACGACATCAAGCGCAAGATCTCGCTGTTTTGCAACGTTCGCCAAGACAGCGTCATCGAGAGCGTCAACATCCCGCTGCTCTACGAGGCGCCGCTCATGTTTGAGCGCCAGAAATTTTGCGAAATCGTGCTGGACCAGCTCTGCATAGAAGCGGGCCCGCCGGAGATGTCGGACTGGGAGGCCATGCTCGACCGCGTCGCAAAGCGCGACAAGCAGATCGCCATCGGGCTCGTCGGCAAGTACACGAAGCTGCACGATGCCTATTATTCGGTGGCGCAGGCCTTGCATCACGCGGGCTATGAGATCGGCGCCGAGGTTGAAATCAAGTGGATCGAGTCCGAGGCCGTGACGCGGCAAAACGCGGCGGATATGCTCGCGGGCGTCGACGGGGTGCTTGTGCCGGGCGGTTTCGGCGAGCGCGGAATCACGGGCATGGTCGAGGCTTGCCGGCACGCGCGTGAAAACAACGTGCCTTATCTCGGCATCTGCCTCGGCATGCAGGTGGGCGTCATCGAGTTTGCGCGCAACCGGCTCGGCCTCGCGGCGGCCAACTCGACGGAGTTTGATCCGGCCTCGTCGCACCCGCTCATCCACCTGATGCCCGACCAGCACGGCAATATCCCCAAGGGCGGCACGATGCGCCTCGGCGCGTACCCCTGCGCCATCAAGCCGGGCTCGCGCATGCGGGCGGCCTACGGCAAGGACGAGATCGCCGAGCGGCACCGGCATCGCTACGAATTCAACAACGAGTATCGCGATTCCATTGAAAAAATGGGTATGCATATCGTGGGGCAGTCGCCCGACGGCAGGCTTGTCGAGGCCGTGGAGATCCCGGAAAACGATTTCTTTGTCGGCGTCCAGTACCATCCCGAGTTCAAGAGCCGGCCCAATCGCGCGCACCCGCTGTTCCGCGAATTTACGCGGGCGGCGATGGGCCGGAAATACGGCGGCGCCAAATGAAGAAAATGGGCGGCAACGGTTTCAATAACAATAACGATAATTTTGATTTCGGTGGCGCAGGGCTGGATACGGGCTTGCATGAGGAGTGCGGTGTTTTCGGCATCGCCGGAATGCCCGAAAACCCCGGCGCGGGGCCGGACGCAGACGCGGCTGTCTGCGCTTACATGGGGCTGTTCGCGCTTCAGCACCGGGGGCAGGAAGCTTGCGGCATTGCGGTCAACGATGCCGGCGTCATCTCCTGCCGCAAGGGGCAGGGGCTGCTCACGGATATCTTCAACGAAAAAAACCTTCAGAAACTCAAGGGCGCGTCCGCCATCGGCCATGTGCGCTACAGCACGACGGGCGATTCGCTCGCCGAAAATGCGCAGCCCATTGCGGTCAGCCATATGAAGGGCAATCTCGCCATCGCGCACAACGGCAATCTTGTGAACGCCGATGCGCTGCGCGAGGAGATCGAGCTGGGCGGCGGCATCTTTCACGGCACGGGCGACAGCGAGATCATCGCGTACACCATCGTGCGCGAGCGCATACACAGCGCCTCGATCGAGGAGGCGGTGCTGAAAGCGATGCGGCGCATCAAGGGCGCGTATTCGCTCCTTGCCATGAGCCCGCGCAAGCTTATCGCGGCGCGCGACCCCAACGGCTTTCGGCCGCTTTCGATCGGCATGGCGGGCGGCAAATACATCTTTGCCTCCGAAACCTGCGCGATCGACGCCGTAGGCGGGGCTTACTTGCGCGATGTCGAGCCGGGCGAGGTCGTCGTCATAGAAGACGGCAAGCTCATCTCGATCGACTCCGGCCTGCCGGTGAAGAAATCGTTTTGCAGTTTTGAGTTTATCTACTTTTCACGGCCCGACAGCATCATCGGCGGCATCGGCGTCGACTGGGCGCGGCGCGAGATGGGCAGGGCCCTCGCGCGCGAAAACAGCGTGCCGGCCGATATCGTCGTGGCCGTGCCCGACTCGGGGCTTTCCGCGGCGCGCGGCTATTCCGAGGAGTCCGGCCTGCCCAATGTGATGGGCCTCGTGAAAAACCGTTATATCGGGCGGACCTTCATCCAGCCGACTCAAGGGGCGCGCGAGCGCGAGGTGCGCCTCAAGCTCAATCCGCTCTCCGCAAACGTGAAGGGCAAGCGCGTTGTGCTCATTGACGACAGCATCGTGCGCGGCACGACGTCCGCGCGCATTGTGTCGGCGCTTCGCGAGGCGGGCGCGGCCGAGGTGCACCTCCGGTCCAGCGCGCCGCCGTTTCGCTTCCCCTGCTATTTCGGCACGGATGTGCCCGACCAGGACGCGTTGATCGCGGTAGGGCATACGGAGAAGGAGCTTGCCGAAATGCTCGGCGCGGACTCGGTCGGCTTTCTGTCCGACGTGTCGCTGTCGCGCATCCTCGAGGGGGCGGGCTGCCCGATCTGCAAAGCCTGCTTCACAGGCGACTACCCGATCGAGCGGCCGCAAAGCGCGGACAAAAACATTTTTCAGAAACCCATCCGGAATCTATAAAAAAAAGTTAAAAAAAATTAAAAAAAGGTATTGACAAGGTATGCGCGGCTCGCTATACTGTTAATAACATATAAAACATATATATGAACTATGTAAATGATTGCGGGCATCACGAACAGAAAAGGAGATCACGAAATGGCAACTGTAAAAGACACATCAAAGTGGAAGTTTGAAACCAAGCAGGTCCATAGCGGGCAGGAAAACCCGGACGCGGCGTTTGGCGCCCGTGCCGTACCGATCTACCAAAACACGGCGTATGTGTTCAAAGACACCGCAGAAGCGGCGGGGCGCTTTGCGCTGACAAACGCCGGCAATATCTACAGCCGCCTGACCAATCCGACGCAGGGCGTGCTCGAGGAGCGCATCGCGGCGCTTGAGGGCGGCGCGGCGGCGCTGGCGGTCGCGTCCGGCGCGGCGGCGCTCACCTACACATTCCAGACGCTTGCGAAAGCCGGCGACCATATCGTGTCCGAGTCGACGATTTACGGCGGCACATACAATCTGCTCAAGCACACGCTGTCCACTTTCGGCGTCGAGACGACCTTTGTCGATCCCGAGAAGCCGGACGCCCTCGCGGCGTTTGAAGCGGCGTTCAAACCCAATACAAAAGCATTGTTCGTCGAGACGCTCGGAAACCCAAATTCCAACGTCGTCGATTTCGAGGCATTGGCGGCGCTCGCGCACAGGCACGGCGTACCCCTTGTGGTGGACGCTACTTTCTCGCCCCCAAACCTCATCAACACCATCGATTACGGCGCCGACATCGTGGTCCATTCCGGGACCAAGTTTATCAACGGCCACGGGACGGGGCTGGGGGGCCTCATCGTCGAAAGCGGCAAGTTTGATTGGAAGGCGAGCGGCAAATATCCACAGCTCACCGAGCCGAACGAAAGCTATCATGGGGTAGTTTTCTACGATGCCGTCGGCCCTGCGGCCTTTGTGACGAGCATTCGCGCCATCCTGCTTCGGGATACGGGCTCTGCCATCGCGCCTCTCAACGCATTCTTGCTGCTTCAAGGCCTTGAGACCCTTTCGCTCCGCGTGGAGCGGCACGTCGAAAACACGCTGAAGATCATCGATTATTTGAAAACGCAGCCCAAGGCCAAGGCGATTCACCACCCCGCGCTCGAAAACGAGCCTTCCCACGCGCTGTACAAAAAGTACTTCCCGAAAGGCGCCGGATCGGTCTTCTCGTTTGAGTACGACGGCACCGAGGAAGAAGCCAAGGCTTTCATCGACCGCCTCGAAATCTACTCGCTGCTCGCAAACGTGGCGGACGCGAAATCATTGGTTATCCACCCGGCCAGCACGACGCACTCCCAGCTCTCCGCGTCGGAGCTCATCGAGCAATATATCTACCCGAACACGGTTCGCCTCTCGATCGGCATCGAAAATGCGGATGACCTGATCGCGGACCTCGACCAAGCTTTTAACGGCTAAATGCCACAACCTCCTCTCTCAACCATTTACTACAGGTAAAAACAAGGGGCTGCTTTGAACTTATCGAAGCAGCTTTCTTGCGTTTGCAACAATTCAGACACTTGCCGGAATACCGTCAGCCGTAGCTTGCATTGCGGCTAAAACCGCGCAAGCTTGGCAGACGTGGTACGACGGAGCTAAGGAAGCGGTGAGAAATAAATTGGACATTTGGTTTGTCTTTTTTCCGCCTGACTGCGTTGCAAAGCCTCGCCGTACTACCAGTACGGCTACGTTTTGCGCCTTGTCAGCCGAAAA
>JAITMX010000085.1 GCA_031290775.1 Eubacteriales Family XIII. Incertae Sedis bacterium | reverse complement strand
CGTGCTATTGCAAGCCAATTGCCCGTCATTGCGAGGGAGCGTAGCGACCGCGGCAATCCATTATCCACTGGATTGCTTCGCTTCGCTCGCAATGACGAGGCAAGTCTGAACAGTTACTTCCTGTGTTCCAAGGTTCCCAGGTTCGCTCACAGCCAATCACGCCCCGCCGCAGTTCCACCCCAATCGGCATACCTAAAACTCCGGCAGGTAAATCCGCTCGCCGCCGCGCAGCGCCGACTCGTGGCCGAGGATGCCAGCCGCCGTGATGTTCGCGCTGACGGGCGCGCTGAGCAGCGGCGCCCTGCCCTCCACGGCCGCGGCTACAAACTCCTGCGCCAAATGCGGGTGCGAGCCGCCGTGCCCCGCGCCCTGGATGAAACTTACGTTGTCCTTGTTGAGAATCACGTCCCGCTTTGTGAACGGCTTCAGCGGCTCGATCAAAAGCGCGTCCGTATCGGGGGCCGCCGCCCGCCGCGCGGACTCCCCGCCCTCAAACAGCGCCGCGCCCTCCCCTTCGATCTGCTCCCACTCATACGCCATCTTTGAGCCATAGACGTCAAAACTCTCGCGGTACTGCCGCACCGTCTCATACAGCGAGCGCGTCGCCTCCGCCACGACATCCGAATCCTTGAGCTTGATCGTGACCGTCTCAACAGGGTACGGCGACCCATACCGCCGCGCCAGCCCCTCGCTCAGCGTTCCCGAGCCGTGCCCGGCCACATATTCCGCCGGCCGCCCGTTGATGACCAAAAGCGGCGAAATCGCGTGCGTCCCGTACCAAAACGGCGGGAAACCGAGCCAATAATCCGGCCAGCCCTCAAGCCCCATGTCCTGCATATGGCTGCCGCGCGCAAACTGTATCTTGCCGAGCCGCCCGCTGTCCACGAGCGACTTCACATAGAGGAATTCCCGCGTGTAAACTGCCGTTTCCATCATCATATAGACGAGGCCGCTCCGCTTTTGAAGCGCGCAAATCTCGGAAAGCTCCGCGATGGACAGACCCATCGGCACCGTGCATGCCGTATGCTTTCCGGATTGCAGCGCCCGGATTGTATAATCCGCGTGCGTCGAGATCGGTGTAACAATATGGACCGCGTCGATTTCACGGCTTGCAAGCACATCGTCAAAGCCCGAAAACCGCAACTCCGGCGGCACCCCGAGCTCCTCGCCGTTTGCGGCAAGCGAAGCCGCGTCCCGCTGGCAGATCGCGACGCTGCCCACATCAGGATGGCGCTGATAGAGCTTGACAAATTCTTTCCCGAAATTCATGCCGATGACCGCTACGTTCAATTTGTTCATTCAGCCCGCACCCTCTCGCGTATAAGCGCCCAAAATATCCCAAAACGCTTCGCTCTCAAGCCCGAGCCGCCAGCCCGCCACGCCGCCGAGGCCGTACTCCTTCATCATGTCGATGCGCGCCTGCATAGAGGATTCGTCCTCGAGCCAAACCTGATAGAGTTTGTTCTGCTCGTCGATCTGCGTATAATGCTGCCCGAGCGTCTCGTCCCAGATTGGCTCCAGACCGCGTTTTTCGATCCACTCGGCCTGCGTCTTCTGCCCGACCGCGCTCGCCGACACCGTGCCGTCCCGCGCCGTGTTCCAGATCCGCGTATAAAACGGGACTGCGTTGATCGTCTTGTTTGCGGGCGCGGCATCAAGCGTGAGCTCAATCGCCTCGCGGGCAAAAGGCAGCGACGCGACGGAACCCGCCCCGCTCGACGAACCCCAATGCTCGTCGTAGCCCATGACGACCACATAGTCGGCGACTTCTCCCTGAAGGCTGCGGTTGTAATGCTCGGTATGCGCGCGCGGCGGGTAGTTGTCGACCGAAAAAACAAGGCCGTGCGCGCGGCAGGCAACCGAGAGCTCGCGCAGCAACTGCTCAAAGCCTTGCGCCGACGAGGCCGGAACGAGCTCAAAATCGAGATTGATTCCGTCAAAACCCAGCGCCCCCGCCTGCTCAACCATATAAGAAACAAACGTATTTCTGCTCTCTGTCGAAGCGAGCAGCGCCTCGCGGTCGAGCCCGTCCGCAAAATCGCTGACGAGCGCCCATACCGAAAGCCCGCGCGCGTGCGCCTGCGCGACATAGTCCCGCGAGGCGATGCTCGTCACCGCGCCCGATGCGTCCGAGACCGAATACCATGTCGGCGAGATCACATCAAGCGGCCACGCCCCTTCGATCATATCGTAGAGATAGGCGTTGGCATCGTAAACCGAGACTTGATGCCATGCGATACAAAGCCTTTTGTCCGAGGTCAGCGCCGTATAGGGCGGCGGCGCATAGTTTTGCGGAACCCGTATTTCCTCCGGCGCGCTCTCCGACAGGCGGCGGTTTTCAACGAAGCCCACGAGCGCGTCCCGCGTCTTCACCTTGCTCCATTCCTTCATTTGGCTCAGAATGTAGACAGTTTCGCCCTTTTGCAGTTCGCGCACGACGCCGCTTTTGATATCGCCCGCCCGGTGCAGCGCGGTCTTTTTCAGCGCCGCGGCGGCGTCATGCGACCCGTCCCCGGCATAAATCTGCACACGGTAGGGGTCCGGGAAAAGCTCATATGCAAAATTTGAAAATTGCAAGGCGTAGCCGAGCGAGATATAGGCTCTGCCCTTTTCAAGCAGAAACACAGGGGCGTCCGCAGTGACAATTTCGGGCGAAACGCCTTCTCCGGGCGCGGCCTCCGCGTGCCGCGTGTAGGAAGGCACGCCCGCCTCCGCGCGCACCACCTCGTCAGCCGTCGTCAAAAGCAGCAGCCCTTCGCCCTTGTCCCACCAAAAATTGCCCGCGAAGTTGCGCTTGACGCTGTCCGCGTCCCAGTAGACGGCGCCGCCCCTTACGATGGCGTTTGCGGCGGCATGGTCGTCGCCGAGAAACACGGCGGCGTCTTCCGCGCCGGAGAGGCCCAGATACGCGCGCAAATCCACAGGCTCCTGATTTGGGGTGTATTGTTCAATAATCGGCTTGCCGGCAAACCAAAGCAACGCGGCAAGCACGGCAAGAATCACGATGGGCGCTATGGCGCGCCCTGTCCTTTTGCCGGCCCCGCGCCCCGCTTCCGTTCCCATCACGTGTCACCAAAACCAGCCTTGGGAAGCGTTACGAAACATTTTCAACCGCGGCGTAGTAGGCGTCTTTGTTCCTGAGAAATTCATCATAATCAGCCGAAAACTTGTGCGTCCCGTCCAGACCGTCCGAAAGCACAAAGAAAACAAAGTCGTTGTCGTCCGGATAGAGCGCCGCCTCAATGGACGCCATGCGCGGGCTGCAGATCGGGCCGGGCGGCAAGCCCTCGTGCAGATAGGTATTGTAAGGCGACTCGATCTGCGTGTCCGCGATCGTCAAAAACTCTTTTGGCTCTCCGAGGATATACTGGATCGTCGCGCAGCTCTCAAGCCGCATGCCTTGGCCGAGGCGGTTGTAGAAAACGCCGGCCATGAGCGGCCGTTCCTCGGCGGCGACCGACTCGCGCTCGATGATCGAGCCCATCGTCACGATGTCGCGCACGCCCATCCCCATCTCCTGCGCGCGCGCGTAATATTCGGGCTTGAAAAGCGCGTCAAACTGCGCGAGCATTTTGCCCACCACATCGTGCGCCGTCGCGTCCGCGTAGACTTCGTAGGTCTCCGGATAGAGAAAGCCTTCAAGCCGCTCGCTGCCCGGCGGGCAGTCCGCGAGGAAAGCGTAGCCAAAGCTGCCGTTTTGCGCTTCATCGTAAAAATCCGCCTCGGAAACGATGCCCTGCTCGGCGAGCGAGCGCGCGATCTGGATGATGTTGTAGCCCTCGGGAATCGTAAAGCTCTTTGTTTGCGCAAGCGTGCCCTTGATGAGCGCATCCGCAATCTCATCGGCCGTCATGGACTTGTTCAGCGCATAATCGCCATGCTTGAACTGCCCGTCGTAGCCCATGCGCCTGCAATGCACCTTGAAAAACAATTCGTTTCCGATGAGGCCGTTTTCTTTCAGGATTGCCGCAATGGCCGCCGTCGACGCGCCCGCCGGGATCGAGGCCGTGATCGCGTCCGTGTTTCCCGGATCGGTCGGCTGGACTGCGTTGTCGTAAGCCATGTTCAGCGTGAACAGAGCGCCGGCAGCAATCACGACCACGATGACGAGCGCGATCAAACCAGGGTGCAGCCCCCGCCTGCGCACAGGCTCGCCCTCATCGTCATCATAATCTTCATCTTCGAAACCTTCTTCGTAATCAGCCCCGGCCTTGAGCGTTTCCCGCTCTTTTTTCGCCGCCCTTTTTTCCCTGTTTTTATGTGTCACAAATATACCCTCAATGCCTCAAGCGATATGCAAGCCCGCCGCTATGCCCGGCCGAGATACTCCCCGCTGCGGGTATCGATCTTGACGGTCTCGCCTTCTTCGATGAAAATCGGCACCTGCACGACCGCGCCGGTCTCGACGGTCGCCGCCTTCGTCACATTTGTCGCCGTGTCGCCTTTGACGCCCGGCTCAGTCTCGATGATTTTGAGCTCGACAAAGTTTGGCGCTTCGACGAGGAACGCCTTGTCCTTGAAAAATTTGATCGTCGCGATATCGTTTTCGCGGAGCCACTGCATCGCGTCCTCGACCGTGTCCGATGTGAGCGGCACCTGTTCATAGTTTTCCTGATCCATGAAATAATACAGGCCGCCGTCTTCGTACAGATACTGCATCTGTTTCGTTTCGATGAGCGCGTTTTCAAATTTGTCGTTGGGGTTGAACGCCTCCTCGCGGATGGCGCCGGTCAGGATGTTTTTGTACTTTGTCCTGACGAAAGCCGCGCCCTTGCCGGGCTTGACGTGCTGGAAATCGAGGATAACGTAGGGCTCCCCATTGATTTCAAATGTAATGCCTTTGCGAAAATCTCCCGCTGAAACCATAGTGCGAATCTCCTTTGCTCAAACACGATTATACCACAATAATCGTTTCGTGTTTTGCGCCAACTCTGAGCAGGATACGCAAAACGAAAGCGGGGCAGCGGGCTTTGCCTCGCTGCGGACACACAGCGTCCCGCCGCCTGCCATCAAGAGCCGCGCTGTACCGACGTAGGAAAACAATAATCAGTTTTTGGCTTTTTGCTTTTGCTTTCTCCTTGCCGGGATGAGGAGGAGGCTTAGCAGGGCTGCTGCCAAGGCTATCCACCAGAGGGCTGGGTTGTTTTTGTCGCCGGTTTTTGGGCTTGCTTGGGCGGCGGCGGCGGTGTTTGGCGCTGCGCTGCTTGCCGTATTGACTGTCAAGCGGATGTTTTCGCTTGTGCCGCCCTCGAACTCCGCGGTGAACCAATGCGTCCCGTTCGCGTAGGTTTTCAGATGCGGTTCTTTCAGCGTGATGATC
>JAITMX010000073.1 GCA_031290775.1 Eubacteriales Family XIII. Incertae Sedis bacterium | reverse complement strand
CCTCGTCATTGCGAGCGAAGCGAAGCAATCCAGTGGATAATGGATTGCCGCGGTCGCTACGCTCCCTCGCAATGACGGGCAATTGGCTTGCAATAGCACGGTGTCTGAGCAGTTACTTTTTATTTGGATCGCTTTCGTTTGGTTCCGCCGGTTTCATCCCAAGCGTTTTCTTGATGCGCGCGACCGCCGGATAGAGCGCCGCCGCCACGGCTACGCCGGCTACCCATTGGATCGCGTTGAAAGGTATCGAGGCTATTGCCTGGTTGGTATTGAAAAGCACTGACTCGAATGCTGCATAGCCACCAACCATGATAGCCCCCCCGATCGCGGAGGCGATGACGAAGCGCCTGAACCCGGCCCGCCTCATCAAACTGCCGCAGACAAGGCCCATAAGCCCCTTCACCACAGCGGTTGGCAAAACGTAGACGACATAGCCGGCTGAAAGATCGGACAAGGCGGAACCTATGGCCGCCGCCACCGCGCCCGCCGGCCCGCCGAGCAGCGCTGCCGCCACATAGATGGGCGCGTCGCCGATATTCAGATAGCCGCCCGAAGCGAAGGGCAGCGGGATGCGAATGATATAGGTGACGACGAAAATCACCGCCGCCATCAGGGCAGTCGTCGTGAGAAGTTTTACTTTTGGGTTTATTTTTCTATCCATAATACTTTTGAGTATACACTCTTTCGCCATTCAAACATTATTCTTTTAATAACATATATAATTTATGCTTAATATATGTTATTAATTATATCTCAATTTGGCGCACCGTCAATATATTTCTATGAAACACGGCCTCGGAAACATGGCCTCACACGTTCCGGCTGCGCATGATTTTTTTCGTCGGGGTTTTCACAAACTCCTCGCTGCGGATCATGATGTGGCGGATGCGCTTGTAATTGGCGATGCCCGCGTTGAACTCGGCGACGGCGGTGCGCAGGAGCTCGAGCGCTTTTTCCTCATCTGCTGCCGTCTCTTCGCCTGCGGCCTTCGCGATCGCCGCGTAGTCCGGCCTGATCTGGGCGCTGATGAGGGCGCCGCCGCGTTTCTTGTCTTCCGACTCGTATACCATCAACTCCTCAATATATGGATGTAGGCCGAGCTCCGCCTCAAGCTCCTCGGGAAAAACATTTTTGCCCGTCTTTGTCACGATGATATTGGCTTCGCGCCCGGTGATATACAGCCAGCCATCGTCGTCCATCATGCCGAAATCCCCGGAGCGAAACCACTCGCCGCGCATGACTTCAGCTGTCTCATCAGGCCTGCTATAAAGCCCGAGCATGACGGTCGGCCCCTTGTAGCAGATCTCGCCGATGCCTTTTTCGTCCGGCTCCGCGATGCGCATCGCGCCGCTCGGCGTGGCCGGCCCGACGGATCCGGACTTGCCCATCGTATCGCTAAAATACGGCGTCGTCGTCATGAGCGGCCCGCATTCCGTCATCCCGTAACCGTACGTGATCTTGATCCCAATCTCTTGAAGCCCCTGAATGACCCTCGGATTGATGGCGGCCGCGCCCGTGAATATCGAATCGAGCCGTCCCCCGAAGATCGCCTGCTCCCCTTTGAACATCTCGCGCGCGATCAGCCGGGCCTTGCTGTCGTCAGCCGGCCCAAGTTCTGCGCGCAGTTTCAAATAATCGTTGACCCGCCGCCTGAGATCAAATTCCCCGCCCTGTTCGATCACGGCCGCCATGATTTTGTTATACAGATTTTCGAGAAGCAATGGCACAAAAAGCATGATGGTCGGCTGCACTTCTTCCATATTCTTTTGTATATATTTGAGCCCGTCGCCAAAAGCGACCGCGACGCCGTTTGCGAGCATGAACTGCTGCCCCATGACGGCTTCAAAGCAATGGTGCATCGGCAGGATGGAGACGGTCGCGCCGCCGGGTTTCGCGTTGTGCGCGGCCGCCATGTCGTGGATGTTTGCGCCCATGCCCCGGTTTGCGAGCATGACGCCTTTCGCGTTGCCCGTCGTGCCGGAGGTAAAGAGCAGCGCGGCGAGCGCGTTTTCGTCTATTTTCGTCGCTTTGAAGGCGTCAACCTTCTCTTTTGACAGCCGCTTTCCGGACTCAATGAGCCCCTTGCAGGTGAGGGCGCCCTCCGGATTGGGCGTGTCCGTGTAGATGTTCATGCGAATTTTGAAAGGTACAAAATCGACGTCCGCAAGCACGTCGTCGTAACGCTCCGTATGGAAGATCGCGGAACATTCCGCAACCTTTAACAAATTTTTTATTTCCTCCGGGCGCAATTCCTTGTCGAGCGGCACGACGACGCCGACGCCGAAAAGCACCGCAAAATACGCGGCCGCCCAGTGATAGCAGTTGTCACCGATGACGGCGACGCGCTTGCCTTTCAGCCCCATTTCGACGAGCTGGGCGCCGAGCGCGTATATCTCATCCGCCGTCTCGCGGTATGTGAGATGCTGATAAGGCTCCGTCCGCGCCCGCTTGTACATATATGCCGTCAAATCCGGATGGGCGCGGACGCTCTCCATGATGATGTCGCGCACGATGGCCGGCTTTCCCCCTTTTGCTTCCGCGCGCGGCTCCGCACCGTATAATGCGCCTTGCGGTTTGCCCGTCCGCCCGAATATATAATCGAGCGAAACGTCAAAAAACTCCGCGTACCACATCAATATATCCAACGGCGGGGCCGTATGCCCGTTTTCATAACGGTTGACGCTCGGCTGGTTTGTCCCGGCGTATTGCGCGACTTTCGCTTGGGACAGCTTTGCGCCTTCCCGTAATGCCCTCAGTTGTCCACCGACATTTTTCATTGCCCCGCCTCCTCGTTTGCATTGCCACATTCTTTACCAACCTGCGGCATGGATGCAACCGCGCAAATTCCGCCATGAAACATTCTTAAAACGCATATTATTCATACTTACACTCAATATATACAGTTCCGGGCATCAGGTCAATACATTATTGAAATAATATTTGCATATCTCAATAATTTATTCATTATTCGCATGGACGCTTCACATGGAGTAACTGCTCAGACACCATGCTATTGCAAGCCAATTGCCCGTCATTGCGATAATGGTGCTTCTCAAATCTCGCAGAGATTTGCAAGAAGACCTTATGCAACACTTTCCAAAATCTTTG
>JAITMX010000071.1 GCA_031290775.1 Eubacteriales Family XIII. Incertae Sedis bacterium | reverse complement strand
CAAAGATTTTGGAAAGTGTTGCATAAGGTCTTCTTGCAAATCTCTGCGAGATTTGAGAAGCACCATTATCGCAATGACGGGCAATTGGCTTGCAATAGCATGGTGTCTGAGCAGTTACTTTCTATTTATCGTTGCGAGGACTTCAATAGAAAGAAAACCCCTATGGCAAAAGAGGGCGTCAGACTGTGTGAAAAGCCCATCATTGCGATAATGGCGCTTCTCAAAACACGAAGTGGGACAAAAGGGGACGGTTCATCTGTCCCCTTTTGCCTCTGGCTCACCCGCTGCCCCAGCGCTTGATGCCGCTTCCGGGCGCGGGCGCCACGCCGAGTTTTTCCATAATCCGAAAGACCGACTGCGTGACGATCTCGCCTATCGATTCCGGCCTCGTATACAGCGCGGGGACGGGCGGCATGCAGATCGCGCCCGCCTCCGTCGCCCTCAGCATATTTTCGATATGGATTTTGGAGAGCGGCGTTTCGCGGACGGCAAGAATCAGGGGGCGCCGCTCTTTCAGGCAGACGTCTGCGGCGCGCATGATGAGATCCTCCGAAAAGCCGCTGGCGATCCCCGCGAGCGTCTTCATGCTGCACGGCACGACCGCCATCGCGTCGAGCGGGAAAGAACCCGATGAAATCGGCGCGGCCATATCGTCCGGCCTGTATACGTGCGCCGCAAGCGCTTTGACCGCTTCGGGCGACAGCTCCGTCTCCTGCCCAATCGTATACTCCCCCCAGCGGCTGGCCACCAGATGCGTCTCGGCGCCGGCCCTGCCGAGCTCCTCAAGCAGCCGTATGCCGTAAGCGGCGCCGGAGGCGCCGCTTATTCCTATCACAATCTGTTTTGCCATCATCTTTTTTCCTGCGTAAGCGCGCCTACGCGTCCGGCACCCACTTCTTCGGGTCGAGGTCGAGGAACGGCGCGCGGACATATCTTTCTTTCAGGTTGAACGGGACAGTCGCGTCGTAAATGGTCTTGCACGTGATGCCCGTGTCGCGGATCATCGGGTTGTACTCTGTCCGCTCCGAAGGGTCAAGCGGGTGGCAGCGCACGCCGGGGATGAAGATCGTGTCGATATCGCCCTGATAGCGCGTCTGCATCGCCCAAAGGATGTCGTCCGTGTCAAAAATATCCACGTCCTCGTCGACAAGGATGACAGTCTTGAGCTCCGCAAACGCCGAAAACGCGAGCAGGGCCGCCTGGCGCTGCCGCCCCTCGTCGCTGGCAACAGTCTTCTTGAACTGCAAAACCGCGAGGTATTTGCCGCCGCCCGATGGATGCGCGTAAACATTGAGAAGCCGCCCCGGCATCGCTTTGTCGACCATCATCTTGATTGAAGCCTCAGTCGGGATGCCTGCCATGCTCCTGTGCTCCTCCGAGGGGCCGATGCAAGTCTGCATGATGGGGTTTTTGCGCGTCGTCACCGCCGAAACCTTAAAGACCGGCGTATTCGGGTAAGCCGGGCCGACATAGCCCGGAAATTCCGGCATCGCGTTGCCGTTCTCTGTTACGCGGTCTTCCCTGACATAATAATTTGGCACGAGCTCGCCTTCGATGACATACTCCGCGTTCGCGATGCATTCCGCGTTAACCGTCAGGCACTTCGCCATTTTGACGGCCTCCCCGCGAATCGCGCCCGCAATGCCAAGCTCATCATAGCCGATGGGCGTCGTCGGGGGCTCAAAACCCGCCGCGATTTCAATCGCGGGGTCGACGCCGATGCTGACGGAAATCGGGAGCGGCTTGCCGAGGCGCTCGGCCTTTTCGCGCATCGCGCCGATGTGGCGCGCGCCCGGCGTGAAGAACATCGAAATCTCGTCTTCGTTATGGATGCACATACGGTGGATCGTGATGTCCTTGTCGCCCGTTTCTACGTCTTCGGCATAGACCATGCCCATCGTGATGTAGGACCCGCCGTCGATCGGCGTGTTTGTCGAAGCGGGGATGATCTTGCGGATGTCAAACCCCGGGTCGGTCGCCTTGTAAACGACCTCCTGGCAAAGCGGGGTTTCGTCCGTCAAGGCAGGGGCAATCGGATTCTGGACCGCGCCTGAGAGAAGATCGCTCAGATGGTCCGGGTCGGCGTCAAGCAAGTAGCCGACGCGTTTCCTCGATGCAAGCAAACCGATGACAATCGGCCTGCCCGGAAACCCCTTGACGTTGTTGTACTGAAGGGTCGGGCCCTCTTTCGTCGGGCGCACGACCGTGCCGCCGGCGCCGATATACTTGTAGACGCTTGAAACCTCACCCCAAGGATCGACCTCAACATCCGTCTCGACAAACTGGCCGGGGATTGTTTTCAAGTAATCAAGCGCAGTGCGCAAATCAATGATTTTTGCTGGCATATCTCCCATCCTCCTCTTATAGCTTTATTACCATAAATTATAGCGATTATAGCACAAACGACCGCAACGGGCATTCCCGGCGGCCGCAACATTCCAATTCAAGCCAAACAATCATGGCAAAGGCAAAGCTCACAACTGGTTTGTGACATCAATCTCGCCAATGCCTTCTTTCTTTTCTTCGGGCGGCTTCCCGCAAAACCCAATGGCGTGAAGCAATGCCGTAAGCGCGTAAAAGAAAACGCCCACGGACAGGATGATGGCAAACGGCCAATTTGGGATATGGAGCGCGGTCGTAGCCGCACCGCTGTGCATCATCGGCCCGATATTCTTCACGACGGCATAAAACATGATAAAGAGTATGATGGTCGTGATGAAATACATGATTGCCTGCACCACACGCCTTGACCCTATCGGGAACTTGTCCACAAACACATTGACCCTGACATGCCCGCGCTCGGACTCCATGAACGCGAGCCCGCAGAAAACAATCAGTATCATCGTCAGATTTGTGATGTCAACATTATCGGTGAATCCGCCGAACGACGTGAACTTTCTCAGGACAGCATGGATGGTTGTCATGCACATCAGGAAGAAGCAAGCCCACATGGCCACAAGACAAATCTTGAAATTGATTTTGTCTATGACTCCCAAAAATTTTACCAAAGCGCATACCTCCCTTGGATTCCCGCAGCGGGCAGCATGCGCCCGCCGCAGGAAACTATGTCCGTTTGTAACGATATCTTTACTGCATCAACTATTTTTACAGAGCCGCCAAGATTGCGTCATAGAGCGCTTTCACGGCATCGCCGCCGTCCGCGACATACGCGTCTTTGACCTTGGTCGCCGCGTCGTCAAGCTTCTGGTGCTCTTCGGCAGAAAGCGTGTACACTTCGCCGCCGGCCGCCGCAATCTTTTCCTTTGTGCTGGTTTCCATGTCTTCCCATGAAGTGAGCATGATATCGAGCGCAGCGGTACCGCTGAGGCTGTCAATGACTGCCTTGTTCTCGTCGGAAAGGCCATTGTACTTCGCTTCGTTGATGAGGAAGTAGTATGTGTTGTAGGTAATCGCCTCGTCCGCGTAGTACTTGGCTACCTCAAAGAGCGAGAAAGAATCCACGCCGTGCCAGTCCGTGATGGCGCCGTTAAACTGCCCGTTCTGGAGATTTTGGTATAGTTCATTGATGGGGCAGCCGGCGCCGGTAGCGCCAAACTCGCCGAGGAAGGACTGGATGGGCGCGGCGGATCCGCGGAGCGTCATGCCCTTGAGGTCCGCTGCCGTTTCGAGCTTCTTGGATGTCGTGATGATAGGCGCGTCGTTGCCCGAACGGATCAGTATGACCTTCGTGCCTTCATAGCCCGTATCGCCGGCAAGCAGGCCTGCTTCATAGACGCTCTCCATGATCTGGCTCGCCTGCACGGAATCCGTGTACGGCACAAGCGGCATGGACAGGGTGTCCGTCAAAGGGAACTGCCCGGGGTAAAAAGACTGGAGGCCCCACGCGAGGTCAACAGCGCCATTCTTTACCTTGTCAAGCGATTCGGTCGGCTTTGCGAGCGCGCCGCCGTTGTTGACGTCAACATAGATACGGCCTTCGCTCTGCGAATAGACCGCCTCGGCCCACGCGTAGCAATACTTGCCCGGAAGGCTTTCGTCTGGGTCGTGCTGCGTCAGCGTGAGGACGGCTTCCGCGCCGCTCTGCGCATCGCCGGCGTAGTAGTCATAGACTACCGCTTCTTCGGCGGGCGCGGGTTCCTCGGGGACTGCGGCCGAACCCTGGTCGGGCTCCGGCGCCGGCTCAGGTGCAGGCGTATTGCTGCTGCAAGCCGCCAAGACCATGACTGATGCCATGAGCACCGCCAATACTACCAATAACTTTTTCTTCATTTCATTTCCTCCTTGTGCTAAGTGATATCCAAACAAACAAACCGCAGGCGAAAAGCCCTTGGTTGTAGTTTGCGTTCAAGCCCGCTATATTCGCATAAAGCTGGGCATCCATGTTGACAGCTGCGGCACATACACGAGTATGATCGTCGCAATGACCAACATGAAGAGATAGGGGGTGCAGCCCTTGAAGACTGTCATCAGGTCCGCTTTCGCGACGCCCGCCATGACATAGACGCTCATGCCCACGGGGGGCGTGATGAGCCCAATCAGCATGCACATGACCATGATGACGCCAAACCAATACAGATTCCAGCCCATGGCGTTGACCAAAGGCAGGAAGATGGGCGTCAGTATGATGATGAGCGGCAGCGAGTCGACAAAGCAGCCCAAGATGATGAAGAGCACGATGACAATCCAGAGGACGACGTACTCGTTGAGGTTGCCGCTTGTAAGGGACTTCGCCAAAGCTTTCGGCAGGCCCGCCATCGCGAGGAAAGTGCCAAAAATATTGGCGCCGATCATGATGCAGAAAATCATAGCGGTCGTCTTGATGGAATCGCGCAATGAGCTGATGATATTTTTAACATTCGCCTGCTTGCGCAGGATCATGATGACGAAAGAGCCGAAAGCCCCGACCGCGCCGCCCTCCGAGGGGCTGATGAAGCCCGTCAGTATCCCGCCGAGCACCAGGACAAAGAGGACGCCAAAGCCGATGATCCCTTTCAGGGAATACAATCTCTCTTTGAACGTGAACTTGTGCCCCGCAGGCGCGGCGGATGCATCGCGCTTTGTGATGATCGCGATGGTGATAAAGGACATCGCGATTACCATGATCGCGGGGATGATGCCGGCCGCAAACTGGCTGCCGATCGATACGCTTGCCGTCGTGCCGTACACGATGAAGCCGACGGAAGGCGGTATGAGCAGCCCAAACGCGCCCGACGACGCGATGGCGCCGGTCGAGAACGCGGGCTTGTATTTGTATTTTGTCATTTCAGGCAGGCAGACTTTGCCCATGGTGGCGGTTGTGGCCGTGGCGCTGCCGCACAGGCAGTGGAACAGCGAGGTCGCGCCGATGGCCGCAAAACCGAGGCCGCCTTTGTACCTGCCGATCCATTTGTAACAGGTATCGAACAGCTCCGAGCTGATCCCGGAGAAAAACGCGAAATTGCCCATCAGCATAAACAGCGGTATGACGGCAAAGCTAAACGAGGCCGCCGTACTCCACGGTATGGTCTGCATCTCCGACAGGGCCGGGCCGATGCCGCGGTATATGGTCATACCGACAAACCCCGCCACTGTGAGCGCGACGGCGATATGCGCGCCAAGCGCCAGCAGTGCCAAGAATATCGCGATGGCGACAACACTGATTACTACCGGATTCATAAACCACCTTCGTCCTTTCCGTCTCCCGAATATTGTTCAACCGTATGCCATTATATGCCTCCCGCTACTATGAAACATAGCAGTTGCAATGACACATATTAACAGAACAACAACCTATACTACCAAAACCAACGCCAAAAAGCAAAGCGAATTATTATTCCATATTATGGAAATTGCGTTTTGAACCAAGGCCAAATTGAGCGCGTAGCTTTTTCATGTCTGTCCTCCTGCCGGAAGCGTTCCGTGACACTCCCTTGCCACTGTGGCGAAAACTCAACAATGCCAGAATAGTTTTTTTGCGGGCGGCGCGATAGTAGCCCCTGCAACATATTTGGGAAATTTATTTCGAGACGCTTCCAAGGCTGGCAGCGGCATTCGCGTTACAGTTCACGCCCCCGCCCGTCATTGCGATAATGGTGCTTCTCAAATCTCGCAGAGATTTGCAAGAAGACCTTATGCAACACTTTCCAAAATCTTTGATTTTGTGAAAGTGACTGAGGGAGCGCAGCGACTGCG
>JAITMX010000023.1 GCA_031290775.1 Eubacteriales Family XIII. Incertae Sedis bacterium | reverse complement strand
TCCTGACCTGCCTGTCCTATACGGGCGAGCTTTCGCGCATGACGCAATTCAAAGACAAAAGCCGCGGGGGCGATTCGGCGCCGACGGGGCTTTTTGTGTATCCGCTCCTGATGGCGGCGGATATCCTGCTCTACGATTCGGACGTGGTGCCTGTGGGGCAGGACCAAAAACAGCATATCGAGCTGACGCGCGACCTCGCGATCCGCGCCAACAACCGCTTTGGGGACGACACGTTTGTCGTGCCGGACGGGCGCTTTCTGAAAGAGGGCGCGCGCGTCATGGCGCTTGACGACCCGGCGTCCAAGATGAGTAAGAGCGCGGAAAGCGAGATGAGCCGCATCTCGCTTTTGGACGACGACGCAAAGATCAAAAAGGCCATCATGCGGTCGACGACCGATTCGGACGGCGAAATCCGCTATGATGCCGAAAACAAACCCGGCGTCAGCAATTTGCTTTGCATTTTCAGCGCGTTTTCGGGGCGCAGCGTGGCTTCGCTCGAGGCGGACTACGCGGGGGCCGGATACGGGACGCTGAAAAAAGACCTTGTGGATGTGGCGGCAGGCGCGCTGGCGCCGATCCGGCAGCGCTTTGCGGAGATCCGGGAGTCGGAGGAGCTGCTGTCTATCCTGAAAGACGGAGCGGAGCGGGCAAACGCGATTTCCGAAACGACGATGAAGCGCGTACGCGGCAAGTTTGGGCTGGGGGGCCAAGGCGGGGCAGATATAGGCTTGGGAACGCAGGCGGGAGAGGCTTGGGGCAGATGAACATAGACGACAAACTCATAGAGTATTTGGCGGATCTGTCAAGGCTCGAGCTTGACACGGAGGAGAAGGCGGCCCGCAAAAAAGACCTTGCGGACATTTTGGACTATATGGAAAAGCTGAACGAGATCGATACGGCGGGCCTGCCGGAAATGACGCATCCCTTTGGGGCGGTGAATCGTTTTCGTGAGGACGTGGTGACAAACGGGGACCGGACGGAGGAGCTGCTCGCGAACGCGCCCGACCGCAAGGGGCCGTATTTCCGTGTGCCGCGCACGGTGGAGGAATAGGTGGCGGTGGAGATGGATTTGCGAACGCTGACAGCCCTGGAGCTTGGGGCGCTTATAAAGAAAAAGAAGGTCAGCAGCCCCGAGGCGACGCGCGTCTTTTTGGACGCGGCGCGGCGGGATTTTGACAAAAGCGCGGACGACGAAACAAAGATCAACGCGTATACGGATTTGTTCGAGGCGGAAGCGATGGCGCAGGCGGAGGCCGTGCAAGAACGCATCGACGCGGGCGAGTACCTTTCCCCGCTTTCGGGCGTGCCGGTCGCGCTCAAAGACCTCATCTGCACAAAGGAAGGGACGACGACAGCGGCTTCCAAAATCCTCGGCGGCTTTCGGGCCCCATACGACGCGGGCGCGGCCGAGCGGCTGAAAGGCGCCGGCGCCGTCATCCTCGGCAAGGTCAATATGGACGAGTTTGCGATGGGCGGCTCGACCGAGACGTCGCACTACGGCATCACGCGCAACCCATGGGACACGTCGCGTGTGCCCGGCGGCTCTTCGGGCGGCTCGGCGGCGGCGGTCGCGGCGGGCTTTGCGCCCTACGCGCTCGGCTCCGACACGGGCGGCTCGATCCGGCAGCCTTGCAGTTTTTGCAACCTCACGGGCATAAAGCCCACCTACGGCAGCGTTTCGCGCTACGGGCTCATGGCCTACGGCTCCTCGCTCGACCAGATCGGCCCGCTCGCAAAAGACGCGCGGGATTGCGCGGTCAGCCTTTCGATCATTTCGGGCAGGGATGGGCGCGACAGCACGTCTGTCATGGAAGAACCGTTTCGTTTTTGCGATATCATCCACGGCGAGTTTGGGGACGGGCGGATGGGGGGCCTCAAAATCGGCGTCCCCGCAAACTATTTTTCAATGCCGGGCATGAAAGACGATGTGCGGGGCGCGGTGCTTGGAGCGGCGTCCGTGCTGCGCGGGCTCGGCGCGGATGTCGAGGAATTTGACCTTCCTATGATCGACTACGCGGTGCCGACCTACCTCATCATCGCCTGCGCGGAAGCGAGCTCCAATCTGTCGCGCTACGACGGCGTGAAGTACGGCTACCGCTCGCCCGGGGCGAAGACGATACACGACTCGTTTTACCGCTCCCGCAGCGAAGGCTTTGGGACGGAAGTCAAACGCCGCATCATCCTCGGCTCCTTTGTGCTTTCGTCGGGCTACTTTGACGCTTATTACAAAAAAGCCCTGCGTGTGCGCGGGCTCATCAAAAGCGTCTTTGACGAAGCGCTTGAAAAGTACGACATCATCCTCGCGCCCGTCTGCCCGACCGTGGCTTACGGGATCGGCGGGCAGATAGACGACCCGCTCGCGATGTATCTCGGCGACATCTATACGACGTCGGTGAACCTGACGGGCCTGCCCGGCGCGGCGGCGCCTTGCGGCTTTGGCGAGGGCGGCATGCCGGTCGGTATGCAGCTCATCGGGAAAGCGTACAGCGAGGGTCTGCTGCTCGACACAATCGCGCGCTTCCAGCTCGCGACGGACTACCACAAGCAGGCGCCGAAAGAGCACAAGGCGGAGCGCAAAAGGGCCGGCAGGCCGGAGACGCAAGAGGGCGGCAGGCCGGAGACGCAAGGGGGCGGCAGACTGGAGACGCAAGGGGGCGGCAGGCCGGAGACGCAAGGGGCCGGCAGACTGTGCGAAAACGCCGCCGTCTTTGCGAGCGAAGCGAAGCAATCCATAAAGACATCTTGCAAACCGGGCCTTCTTGGATTGCCACGTCGCTGCGCTCCTCGCAATGACGGGCTTTCCACACAGTCCGGCGGTTCCTTTTGCGCTCCGGGCGAGGACGGGGGCGCGCGCTGATGGCTTGGGAAACTGTGATCGGGCTCGAGGTCCACGTCGAGCTTTCCACAAAGACAAAGATTTTTTGCGGGTGCAGCACGTCTTTCGGCGGCGAGCCCAACAGCCACACCTGCCCCGTCTGCCTCGGGATGCCCGGCAGCCTGCCTGTGCTCAACGTCAGCGCCTGTGACAAGGCGATTGCGGCGGGCCTCGCGCTCGGCTGCGAAATACAGGCGGACAATGTGTTTGACCGAAAAAATTATTTTTATCCCGACCTGCCAAAAGATTATCAAATCTCGCAGCTTTACAAACCCATTTGCAAAAACGGGCGCGTCACGATCGAAACAAAAGACGGCGTGAAGGACATCCGCATCCACGAAATCCATATGGAAGAAGATGCGGGCAAGCTCGTCCACGAAGCAGGCGCCAGCCTTGTCGATTACAATCGCTGCGGCGTGCCGCTCATCGAGATCGTTTCGGAGCCGGATATGCGGAGCGCGGACGAGGCGGAGAGCTTTCTGGAAGCGCTGCGCGAGATTCTCGTATATCTCGATGTTTCCGACTGCAAGATGCAGGAAGGCTCCATGCGCGCCGATGTCAACGTCTCTGTGCGCGAGGCCGGCAGCGAGGCGCTCGGGACGCGGACGGAAACGAAAAATATGAACTCGGTCAAGGCCATCAAGCGGTCGATTGCGTATGAGGCGGAACGGCAGATTGCCCTGCTCGAGGCGGGCGGGAACGTCATACAGGAAACGCGCCGCTGGGATGACAATACGGGCGAGGGCAGCTCCATGCGCAGCAAGGAAAACGCGCAGGACTATCGCTATTTCCCCGATCCCGACCTTGTGCCGATCCATGTGGACGAGGCATGGGTCCGGCGCGTACGCGAAGGCTTTCCCGAGCTTGCGGCCGAAAAAAGGGCGCGCTATATTTCGGAATATGGCTTGCCCGCGAAGACGGCGGCGGTGCTGACAGCGGAGAAAAACATCGCGAGGCTTTTTGAGGCGGTGGCGGCTTCGCTCGCCGCGTCGCCATCCGGCTTTGGAGAGCACAAAGGGGACGAACACAAAGGGGACGGTCCTTTTTGTGCTCCTGCCGAGGCCGGGGCAGGGCGCGCGCGTCAAGCGGCGGCGGAAGCGGCCAATATCGTGACGGGCGATATCCTGCGGCTCGTCCGCGAAAGCGGCGCCGACGCGGGAAAGGTGAGGGTTGATGCGGAAAAGCTCGCGGCGATTCTGCGCCTGATCGACGGGAAGAAAATCAACCGCGCGGCAGGGCGCGAAGCGACAGAGGCCGTGTTCCGGGAGGATGCCGACCCTGTGCGCTTCATCGCGGAAAAAGGCCTATCGCTGATAGACGATGAAGCAAGTATCCGTGAGGCTGCGGCCAAAGCGATTGCGGACAGCCCGCAGTCCGTCAAGGACTTCAGGGATGGCAAAGAAAAGGCTTTTGGTTTTCTCGTCGGGCAGACGATGCGCGCCTTTGGCGGCAAGGCCGACCCTGCGACCGTCAACCGCGTGCTGAAGGCGCTGCTTGCGGAGGAGCGCACAACCCAAGCAACCCAAGGGGACGGTCCTTTAACCCAAGGGGACGGTCCTTTTGGGTCGGCGACGGCTGGTTTCGCCATGGACGAAAACCCAAAAGGACCGTCCCCTTGGGTTAGGGTTGCCGACCCAAAAGGACCGTCCCCTTGGGTTGCCCCTTGCGACCCCGCCGGGGTTTCCGTGCGCTACCGCGATATGACCTGCGGCGACCTGCGCCCCGCCCATATCGGAAAGACCGTGCGGCTCGCCGGTTGGGTCATGACAATCCGCGACCACGGCGGCATCGCCTTCATCGACTTGCGCGACCAATACGGCATCACGCAGATCGCCTGTACGGACGAGCAGATTGCCGCGCTCGGCAAAGAGTATTCGGTTTCCGTACGGGGAAAAGCCCTTGCCCGCGATGCGGATACCTACAATCCGAACATCGCGACGGGGGAGGTCGAGCTCAAAGCGGAGGAGATTGAGATACTCGGCCCTTGCCGCGCCGCCCTGCCCTTTGAGATCGACGCGTCCCGCGAGACGCGCGAGGAGCTGCGCCTCAAGTACCGGTACTTGGATTTGCGCAACCCCAAGCTCAAAGACAACCTCCTGCTGCGCGCGGAGGTCATCAAGCACTTGCGCCGCGAAATGGAGGATATGGGCTTCACAGAGATACAAACGCCCATCCTCGCCAATTCATCGCCCGAAGGCGCGCGCGACTATCTCGTGCCGAGCCGCAAGCACAAAGGCCAGTTTTACGCGTTGCCGCAGGCGCCGCAGCAATTCAAGCAACTGCTCATGGCTTCGGGCTTTGACCGCTACTTCCAGATCGCGCCCTGCTTCCGCGACGAGGACGCACGGCTCGACCGATCGCCCGGCGAGTTTTACCAGCTCGATTTTGAGATGGCGTACGCGACGCAGGAAGATGTCTTTGCCGTCGCCGAGCGCGTGCTCACCTCGGCTTTTGGGCGCTTCTCGGACAAAAAAGTTTCGCAGCCGCCCTACCGCCGGCTGACCTACGCGGAGTCCATGCTCAAATACGGCAACGACAAACCGGATTTGCGCAACCCGCTCGAGATCATCGATCTGACGGGCTTCTTTGCCGCCGCCGATTTTGCGCCGTTCAAAGGCAGGATCGTCCGCGCCGTGAACGTGCCGAACGCGACGGGGCAGTCCAAATCGTGGTTTAAGGATATGGAAAAATACGCCTTCGGCATCGGGATGAAGGGCCTCGGCTACATCGGAGTGCAGGGCGACGGGACGTACAAAGGCCCGATCGACAAATTTCTGACGGACGCGCAGAAGCGGGAGATCAAGGCGCTCGCCGCGCTTGTGCCCGGTGACGTGCTCTACTTCATCAGCGACGAGGCGGACAAAGTGGCGTCCTATGCGGGCCGCATCCGGACCGAGGTCGCGGCAAGGCTTGGCCTGATAGACGGGACGCGCTTCGAGCTTTGTTTCATCACGGACTATCCAATGTATGAATACAATGAAGAGGCCGGCAAGATCGATTTCACGCACAATCCTTTCTCGATGCCGCAAGGCGAAATGGAAGCATTGCAAACCAAAGACCCGCTCGACATCCTCGCGTGGCAGTACGACATCGTCTGCAACGGCGTCGAGCTTTCGTCGGGCGCGGTCAGAAACCACCGCCCCGACATCATGGTCAAGGCGTTTGAGATCGCGGGCTACACGGAAAAAGACGTGGAGCAGAAATTTGGCGCGCTGTACAGCGCTTTCGGCTACGGCGCCCCGCCGCACGCGGGCATGGCGCCCGGCGTCGACCGCATCATCATGCTGCTCGCCGAAGAGGAAAACATCCGGGAGATCATCGCTTTCCCGCTCAACTCAAACGCGCAAAACCTCATGATCGGCGCACCCGGCGAAGTCACGGAGCAACAGCTGCGCGAAGTGCATATCAAGATCAGGTGACAGGCGCGCCTTGCCATCCGAAAAAATCATATGCCAATTTGCCCGCCTTATTTCGCAACACTCCCAAGAAAGCGGCATAAACGGCAGCCAATACCCTGAAAAACACCTCGAAAATGCCACAAGTTGAAATTTTGACCATCGCATGGTCAATTTTGCAGGTTGTGGCAGAGCCAAGCGCGCCGGTCTTTTCGCCGATATGCTGTGTTGCCTTTTTTCCGCAGCTTCAGCCGCAATGGAAAAACGGCTCTACGGCTGACAAGTTGCCTGGCGGGGCGTGAACAGTAATGCTGCGGTCACTTCCGGCGCGGCGATTCCAAGCACAAGCGCGATTCTGGCCGGCTTCGGGTCGGGTTTCGCTGGTTGCCCCCATTTTCATTCCCACGCCCCCCGTCAGATTAGCGGCGTACGCGGCCCGTCCCCGTCCGGGGCCTTGCGCTCCGGCGCATCCGTGGCGTCCGGCGCTTGCCCCGCGCCTCCCGTTCGCTTCGGCGCCGGCTCTGTCACGCGCGGCGGCGCTGGCGGCGGCGCGGAAAACGCCGGGTAGGGCGGGCGTTCCTTTTGCCCGTCCGCCGCTTCCGGTTTGCGAATCTTCCAGGCGCCCCGTTTTTTTGGAAACTCGATGAGCTCCCCGGTAGCGCGTTTTTTGGACGGCCTTTTCCAGCCGCGTTTCTTTTCCGCCCCCCGGGGGATTGCGTCCCACTCGGGCACGTCGTAGGTCACGCGCCACTTTGAGGGCCATAGATTTTCATAGATTGCAAAGAACACGATGAGCAGCAGCCCCGCGAGCATCCAGCCGCCGAAGACATCCGACGGATAATGGACGCCGAGATAGAGCCGGGACAGACCGATGAGCACAGCGAGGATTGCGAGGAGGATGCGCAGCAGCCCGGCGGCAAAGCGGTTGTCCTGCAATATGAGGGCGCGGCCGACGAGAATCAGAAGCGCGACGAAAAAGATCATGCTTGCGTTTGCGTGGCCGGACGGAAAACTGAAACCGTCTTCCTCGACAAGCCAGTTCGCCGCATCGGGCCGGGGGCGGGCGGCAAGCTCTTTGAGGATTTTGTTGGCAAGGTACCCCGCGCCCGTCATGAGTCCGATGGGCAGGCCGATTTTCATGCGGCCGGGCAGGATGAGGAGAAGGATGCAAAGCGCGCCGACGGTCTTGGTGTTGCCGCAGAAAGTGATTGCGCGCGCGGCCGTTGTGAGCGCGCCTTCGCGCATATCAAAGAAAGCGCCGAGGATGCCCTCGTCGAGCTTCAGCGTGCGGCCCGTGCAGACGAGCCAAGTGTCGAGCGCAAACAGCGCCGCGAAAATAATGAAAAAAACCCACTTCGCGGCGGGAGTGCCGCGATCCTTTATATAACGCTCAACCATAAACCATACCGTAGCCTTTCGCTATTCATCTGCCCACTCCCCGAGTTTGGATCGGATGAGCGCTTCCACTTGGTCTGACAGCGCGCCCTCCTCCGATTTTGAGAGGCCACGCGTTTCGATGGGGGGGAACGCGTGAAAGCGGATGACGCCCGGGTGCGGATATCCGCTTGCCTCAAAGCAATCCCAGCTGCCCTGCGTCGCCACAGGCACGATGGGCGCGCCGGAGCGTATCGCCATGCGCAGGCTGCCCCTGGGGAACGGCTTCATGCCCTGCCCCTTGGCACGTGTGCCTTCCGGGAAAATCACAAGCGAAAAACCGCGCTTCAGCATGTCCTCGCCTTCCGCAAAGACCTTCAGCGCGAGGCGCGGGTCTTCGCGTTCGAGCATGAGGCTGCGGATACGCACGATCCAGCCCGCAAAAATCGGGACTTTGGCGAGCTCGTCCTTTGCGACAAAGCCAAATTGTTTTTCCCTGACCGCGTCCATGAAAGCGGGGATGTCCCCGTAGCCTTCATGGTTGGACACAAAGAGCACGCCGCCTTCCGGCAGCCGCGCCCCATCCGTGCGGTCAAGATGTACGCCCCAATGCGACAGCACACGCGGCCCCCAAAAATTTTCCGCGAGGCGGATCCATTCCTGCTCGTCGGCGTCGCGGCCATCGGCGCGCGCACGGTCAATCTCCCGCCGATGCTTTGCGATGGGCGGCAGCGTAGACAAGATAAACGAAATGAATGACAGCGTTTTGAAAACGTTCAT
This sequence comes from Eubacteriales Family XIII. Incertae Sedis bacterium, assembly GCA_031290775.1. Taxonomy (GTDB): domain Bacteria; phylum Bacillota; class Clostridia; order Peptostreptococcales; family Anaerovoracaceae; genus WRMW01. The sequence goes on along the minus strand of JAITMX010000023.1, from coordinate 6,884 downwards.
GAAGGAATTTTAACACAAAACCGCCCGACGCGCGAAACTTGCGTGAAACCCCCTGTCGATTTATTTCCGATTTATTTCCGCCGCGCACCCCAGTGCCGAATATGATAGAATCTGACATAGGAAAGTTGTTTCGCAACAGAGGGAAACTGTTTCAAAAAAGGAGGAGCTATACTTATGAAGAAAATCGGAGTGATCGGCGCCGGCACGATGGGGGCCGGCATCATACAGGTCTTTGCGCAGGGCGGCTATGAGGTCGTTTATACGGATTTGTTCCCGGCAGCCATCGAAAAAGGCTACGCGCTCATCGAAAAAAACCTGACGCGGCTGGCAGACAAAGAGAAGATCACGGTTGAGGAAAAAGAGGCAGCGCTCGGGCGGATCAGCCACGGCCCGGAGCTGTCGGCCGTGAAAGGCGCCGGCCTGATTGTCGAGGCAATCTACGAAAACCTTGAAGTCAAAAAGACTCTTTTCGCGGATTTGGACAAACTCATAGGCCCGGACACGATCCTCGCATCCAACACGTCCGCGTTTTCGATCTCGGAGATCGCGAGCGCCACGCAGCGCCCGGACAAAGTCATCGGCATGCACTTCTTCAACCCTGCGCCCGTCATGAAGCTTGTCGAAGTCATCAAGGGTCTGCGCACGTCGGAGGTGACCGAGTCCGCCGTTATTGAAACAGCGAAAGCCCTCGGCAAGACGCCCGTGCAGGCCATCGAAGCGCCCGGTTTTGTCGTAAACCGCATCCTCATCCCGATGATCAACGAGGGCATCGGCATCTACGCGGAGGGCGTGGCAACGGCCGCGGACATCGACGAGGCCATGAAGCTCGGCGCCAACCATCCGATGGGCCCGCTCGCGCTTGGCGACCTCGTGGGGCTCGATGTGTGCCTCGCCATCATGGAAACTTTATATACGGAATTTGGCGACTCAAAATACCGGCCGCACCCGCTGCTCCGCAAAATGGTGCGCGGCGGCAAGCTCGGCCGCAAGTCGGGTGAAGGGTTTTACCAATATTGAGAGAGACAAGGCAAGAGCGCAGGGAGCGGGAACGCGAGGAGGAATACGAGCGCGAGCGGCAGCAGCAGCGCCGAAAGCGAAACCAGCGAAAAAAGCGCAAATCGCGCGCCGGCGCCTATATCGCGATTATCGTCGTGCTCGTGCTTGCCTTTACGGGCTTGCGGATATGGCTTGAGGCCCGTCCCGGCAGCGCGGAGCCGATCGTGATCGCGGGGGCGGATGAGTTTGTGGCCGAAGGCCGCGTGAACATCCTCTTCCTCGGCACCAACCAGGGGCTGTCGGACACGATGATGGTCTTCAGCTTCGATGTCGAAAAAAAGATCCTCGATGAAATCTCCGTGCCGCGCGACACGTATTATGCGAGATCGGCCTATCCCGGCGCCGCGTACCAAAAGATCAATTCCGTGCTTGAAACGGAAGGCTATGAGGGCTGCGCGCGCGCCGTGAGCGCCGTGCTCGGCGGCGTGCCCATCCATTATTATGCGGAGATTGACAGCGAGGGCGTGAAAAAGATCGTCGACTCGATGGGCGGCGTGACGATGAATGTGCCGATCGATATGGATTACGAGGACGCGGACCAAAATCTGTATATTCACTTGAAGGCCGGGCCGCAGACGCTGGGCGGCGACCAAGCCGTGCAGTACCTGCGGTTTCGCAGCGGGTATGCCAACGCGGATCTCGGCCGCGTGAGCGCACAGCAGGAATTTCTCAAGGCGGCCATTTCAGGGAGCGCGGGGCTTGATTTTCCGAAAGTGGCCCTGACCGCGCAAGGCGAGGTAAAGACCAATATGAAGTTTACGGCCGCGATGGGGCTTGCGGGAAATGCCATCGGGATGGGCGGCGGCTCGTTCAACGCATACACGATCCCGGGCACGACCGGCATGCAGAATGGGGCATCCTACTTTTTTGCGGACGCGGCCGGGACCAAGGCGCTGATGCAGCAGATTTACCAGCAATAAGGCAGATGAAAAACAAGGAGGACTATTATGGCAAAAGATGACGGCAAGAGCAAGAGGCTCACGACTGAATTTGGGGCCCCTGTGGCGGACAATACCAATTCGCTGACGGCGGGCGGGCGCGGCCCGATGACGCTGCAAAACCCGTGGTTTATCGAAAAGCTCGCGCATTTTGACCGCGAGGTCATCCCGGAGCGGCGTATGCACGCAAAGGGTTCGGGCGCCTACGGGACATTCACGGTCACGAAGGACATCACCAAATACACCAAGGCAAAGGTTTTCGCCGGGGTCGGCAAAAAGACAGATGTGTTTGTCCGCTTCTCGACGGTCGCGGGCGAGCGCGGCGCGGCGGACGCCGAGCGCGACATCCGCGGCGTTGCGTTCAAGTTTTACACCGAAGAGGGCAACTGGGACCTCGTCGGCAACAACACGCCGGTCTTTTTCCTGCGCGACGGCTTGCGCTTCCCCGACCTCAACCACGTGGTCAAACGCCACCCGAAGACCAATATGCACTCGGCGCAAAACAACTGGGATTTTTGGTCCCTGCTCCCCGAGGCGCTGCACCAAGTGACGATCACGATGTCCGACCGCGGCATCCCCGCGTCCTACCGCCATATGCACGCTTTTGGCAGCCATACGTTCAGCATGGTCAACGCCGCAGGCGAGCGCACCTGGGTCAAGTATCATTTCACGACGCATCAAGGCATCAAAAATCTGACGGATGAAGAGGCGGCCGCAATCATCGGCAAGGACCGAGAAAGCCATCAGCGCGACCTCTATTATTCGATCGAAAACGGCGATTTCCCAAAGTGGACGATGGCAATCCAAGTGATGACGCAGGAGCAGGCCAACAATTACAAAGAAAACCCTTTCGATATCACGAAAGTGTGGAGCCACAAAGATTTTCCGCTCACGGAAGTCGGCGTGCTTGAGCTCAACCGCAATCCCGAAAACTATTTTGCGGAAGTCGAGCAGGCGGCGTTCAATCCGGCGAGCATTGTGCAGGGCCTCGGGTTTTCGCCCGACAAGATGCTGCAGGCGCGGCTGTTTTCATACGGGGACGCGCACCGCCACCGCCTCGGCGTCAACCACAGCATGATCCCGGTCAATTCGGCAAAGAACGCGGAAGTGCATTCCTACCATCGCGACGGCCAGATGCGCGTAGACGGCAATCTCGGCGGGACGCTCAACTATACGCCCAACAGTTTCGGCGAATGGGCCGAATCGCCGGGCGCCGCGGACCCCGCGCTAGACCTGCAGGGCGCGCTGGCTGCCTACGAGCCCAAGGACGACCCGACGGACGACACCTTCTATCAGCCGGGCGCGCTGTACCGGCTCATGAGCGACGCGCAAAAGCAGGCGCTCTGCGAAAACACGGCAAGGCAGATGGACGGGGTGCCGAAAAACATCCGGCTCCGCCACGCGTCGCACTGCTATCTCGCGGATCCAGATTACGGCAAACGGCTCTCGGCGCTGCTTGGGCTCGGCATCGACGAAGTCGTCAAGATTTCGGGGCTGGGCTACGAGGAGCGCATGAAAGCGACCAGCTCCGTATAAAACTTGGGCCGGCTTCAACACGGTCTGGCCCGGTCCGGTTCAGTCCAATTGCAAAAAGGCGACATTCTTTACGAGATCGACCGCGCGCAGGCGGCCTTTGAAATCGTAGGTGTCGCCTGTGATGTCATAGAGCCGGATGGATCCGGACTCCTCGTCAAGCTCAATGTTTGTGACGTACTCGGCAAGTTTGTTGTCGTCCGAGACCGCGTTTCCTTTATATACGGTTGACAGGCACATGGCAGGCCTCCTCTTCTTTCTGTTTTTTTATATAAGATGTTCGATGGCGCGCGCGATTTTTTCGTTGCCGCGCTCATAGTCGTTTACGCCCTCCGCGAGCAGGCCGGCGGCAGCCGCCTTGCCCTCGGCGCGCAGTTTTTCGGCAAGCGCGCGCATTTCCGCCGCGTGCTGGCGGTTGTGCTCGAGCGTGAAATCCATGATGAGCCGCGTTTTGTCCGTCGGGCCGGCCGCCGCGGAAACGGAATCGTGGCTATGCCCGTGTTCGTGGCCATGCTCGTGGCCGTTGCTGTGTTCGTGCGATAGATCGTGCATCGTGTCCTCCTCCCGCCGTCCGCTGATTTGAATTTTAACATATATTATGCCAAGCAAAAACATTTTGCGGAAATGTTTGTTTGCCGCAAAACAGGGTATATTAATTGCTGTTGAAAAGAAAAAGAAAAGAATTTGCGGGAAAACCGATATTTTTGTTTGCGGGAAGCAGTAAAACCGTGCCGCAATGTATCTGTAAATAATAGCCGGAGTTTGTTCACAAAGGGAGAGAAAATGAGTACAAAGAAGTTTGAAAATGCAAAAACTATGGTTTTGAATTTGAAGAAGCGTATGGCCGCCATTTTGCTGGCGGCCGCGCTGGTTTTTTCCGTAGCCACCCCGACGATGTCTATGGCAGATTCTTCCAAGGGGGGGGGCTGACGCTTCCGGCCTGAATGCGGCCGCAGATGATGTCGCCGCAGGCGAAACTGACGCAGGCGAAACCGCAGACGCCGACAGCGGCAGCGCCGCAAATACCGCACAGGCCAACCCCATTGGAACTTTATCCGGCGGCATCGGCATTTTGTCGGATGAGACTCTCGGCATTGTTGTCGTGAGCGACATCGCTTCGATCAGCGACGCGGATCCCACAGCTACCTTATCCTTAACAGTAAAGAACACTTCGCCCTCACAAGCCATCATTGGGGCAAGTGTGGCCGTGACCTTGCCCACCGAGGGCGTGTACTCCTTTGCGGCTCCGCCCGTGCCTGCTTATGGCTCGGTCAACTATGTCTACGGCAGCAACAGCTTTGCCTACACGCTGCCCAGCCCAATGAACGGAAACGCTTCCTATCAGCTCAACATAAAGGTAAAACGCAGCCTCGCGGTGACACCGACATCAAGCAGCGGCAGCTATAATATCGTTTTCGCGGGCAGCTCTACGACACCCACGCAGACTGTTGGTCAAAACTTTGCATTGGGTCTCACGCCGCCGGGCGCCTCTTCGTTGGTTGCGGTGGGCGACAGCGCATGGTCGCTTGCCGGCAACGGATCTGCGAACGTAGCGTTGGGAATCGACCTCAGATCCAGTTATCAGACCGTACTCAATCAGTCCAATCCAAATACGCCTGCTGCCCGGCGCAGCTTCGAGGATATGAGCATCAAGCTTGAAGTCCTGCCTGCGGTTTATGCAGGCAGTGGGACGCCGAACGATGCCGCCGCGGCATTGGAGCCTTGGAAAGTCCTACGGCTTTTGGGTTTCGGCTGCACGACGTCAACCGGCATGGCAACGAGCGCGACTCTGCCACTCAGCGCTACTGTAGACGGTTCGCCGAATCCGCCGCCGACCACCTCCACGGTACCTGTCACATCCTCAGGCAACACCGTTACCTATAACATCGGGCCGATTGACGCAAACGATTGGAGATATTTATATCTCTATTCTTCCGGAGGGAATACGATGGCGACCGGGCTAAATCTGGGTGCCGACAATCTCGATGACACATATTCTGTAAAGGTCACAGTGCAGGACAATCAAAACGGCTCCCCGATAGACTATCTCACAAAGACCTGCACGCTCACCATCGTCGAACCGCAGTTGGATTTCATAACCCGTACCTTCAAAGGGATTCAACAGGGCGCAACGGAAAAAACTGCTTCATCCGCAGGAGAGAGCGTCGGCATCGGAGACGACTATGTCGTCCAGTTCGGTTTTAATGTCAGGAGCATGCCACTGTACGGCCTAAATGCAGAGATGAATATCCCACAGGGTGTTTCGATCGAATATGTCGCTCCAGCCGCTGCCTTTAATATTTCGTCCTTTCAATATAAATTGCGCGGCGATGCAAGCCTCTATACCGCAAGCCGGCTCACGGCGGGAGTCCAGTATGGCGTGCGCGGTTTCCTTATCCCGGACGCGCACCAAGAGCAGATTGAGAAGCTCTATTTCGGTCTTCCTGACTATGGATCGGGGGTCTCTAACTACAGCTGCCCCATCGTTATTGGCGGCAAGGTACTGGCCGGCGCAAGCGGCAAACTCTCCTTTAATTTCGAGTCATTCACTTATCGCGCAAAAGGAGGGGCGATGGATCCGCAGGCAAACCCGGACTTGCCGTTTGAATGGTATGAGAATCGCGAGGTGGCCTATACCGTCGGTACGCCGCGGACGCCGGGCTCCTTAGCGCTGGATGTCTACGAGGGCGCCCAGATCGGAACCGCTGCATATTTTAGCGGCACCAAAGAAGCGGACAGTACTTGGGCGACCTGGACAAACCTTGGCGTGCGGACAGGAGAGTTGGACGATCCCTATGTCTTCTATATTTTGCCTGAGCAGGTGCAGATAACACCGATGAGCACTGTAACCTCCCCCTATCTGCTATCCATGATCGGAGGTGCGCTGAGTAATCAATGGACAGCCAATAACACATATCCCCTCTACCCCGACCCAAGCGTCACGCAAGGCAGCATCTCCATCGGAGACGGCTACAAGCTCGTCTACTACAAGGCGCCGAATCGGACGTTGAAAGGGCAGGAACTCTCGGGTCGCACATGGGAACTCATCACGGTTAGAAATATCTACAGGCTCGGCAGCGGCATCGCGGCAGGAGAATATCCTGTCTACATCGGCATGGGTTCGCTTTCCGATTTGGGAAATTTGCAAACTGTCGCGCCTGAAGGGGTTTCGAGGAGCTTTAGCAACCAGAGTTTCACCGCCCTGCAGTCCGAGCTAAACGGCAACAGCATCAAACTCGACTCGGGCGAAGACCTGAAAACCCTGCTCGGCGCGACAGCGGACAACCTGTTCATCAGCAAGACGAGCTTCACTGTGCCGCTCAACGCGAGTACGGACAGCGTGGTCATGGTGCGCCC
>JAITMX010000174.1 GCA_031290775.1 Eubacteriales Family XIII. Incertae Sedis bacterium | reverse complement strand
TCGTCATTGCGAGCGAAGCGAAGCAATCCAGCGGATAATGGATTGCCGCGGTCGCTGCGCTCCCTCGCAATGACGGGCAATTGGCTTGCAATAGCATGGTGTCTGAGCAGTTACTATTTTATCAACAGGTGCTTGATATTTTTGCGACAAGCATTGATTATGATGGAAAAAGTGAAGCGGCTAGAGAATTTTTCCAAACGGTTCAAAACAAAATGTTGTATGCTGTTACCGGATACACAGCGCCGGAGCTTATCTTTTGCCGATTGGATTCAACCAAGGATGATTTGGGTTTAACCACATACAATAGAAGGGGAAAAGGCTATGTTTGGGTATGTCGCGCCGCTGAAGAGCGAGCTGAAGGTGCGCGAATTTGAGGTCTACAACGCTTACTACTGCGCGATCTGCCGCGCCGTGAAGCGGCGTTACGGGCAGTTGCCCCGGCTTTTGCTTTCGTATGACGCGGTGTTTTTCGCGATGCTGGCGGCATCGCTTGCGGGCGGCGCGGAGGCGCTTTCCTTTCATAGCTTTCGCTGCTTCAACAACCCGGCGAAAAAGCGGAATGAGGCGGCGCCCTCGGCGGCGATCGACTACGCGGCCGATATTTTGGCGTTTTTGGGCTGGCTTAGCCTGAAGGACAGGAATGCTGACAGGGACGCGCGAAACGCCGCGGCCGGCGCTGCGGCGTTTTTGGGCGAGGCGGCGCTGCGCGGGGCGGGACGCCGGGCGGGGGAAAGGCTTGGGGGCAAGGCGCGGGCCTGCCGAGAATGCATCGCGGAGCAGACGGCGCTCGAAGCGGCAAAGACGCCGGAGCTCGACCGCGCCGCAGACCCGACAGGGCGCTTCATGGCGGAATTGATGGATTTTACGGATGTGCCGGCGCTGCGGGAAGGCCTCGCGGCGCGCGACATGGGCTGCGCCCACGAAGCGGAAACCCTCCCGGCGCCGCTGCCCCTGCCCGAGCTGTCCGAAAAACTGCGCGCGCTCGGCTACCACCTCGGGCGCTATATCTATATGGTCGACGCGGCGGACGATCTCGAAAAAGATCAAAAGTCTGGCGCGTACAACGCGCTCCTGATCAAGCCTATCCCTGCGGAAACGTTGAAAACCGGGATTTCTTTGGATTTGGCACGCCTCGGGGAGATATCGTCTGCGTTGCCGTTGGTTTACAATAAAAACATTATGGACAATATCATATACCTGGGCCTGAACGCAAGGCTCGATGAAGTGCTTGCGGAGCCGAAGTAGAGCCCCTTTGTGCATCAAATGGCTTTCCTCCTTTAGTCCGGATTGATGCCCAGCAACTGCCGTACGCGTGTTTGCAGGTGGTTTTCGATTGCTGCGCGGCGGGCTTCGGGCCAGTTGTATTTTTCGTGCGGTTCAAGAGTTACAGTTCACGCCCCCGCCGTCATTGCTTCGCTTCGCTCGCAATGACGGCGGGGGTGTGAACTGTAACCGGGGGTGTGAACAGTGACGGTTTTTTCACGGCACGCCTTGTTTTTTGCCGGGACTTGTATTACATTTAACATCGGAAACAAAAGTGACGGGATGGCAATCGTGCAAACTTTGAAACCATAGGGATTATGGGGATTTTAGGAACGGAGGAGCGAAGTCATGTCTGAAATTTTCAAGGGGCTGCCAAAGGTGGAATACAAGGGGCCGCAGAGCCGCGACCCGCTCGCGTTCAAATATTATGACGCGGGCAAGGCTGTGCTGGGAAAGCCCATGAAGGAACATTTGAAATTTGCGATGGCGTGGTGGCACAATCTGGGCGCTGCGGGCACGGATATGTTTGGGCCGGGCACGGCGGACAAGCGCTTTGGCGCGGCGGAAGCGGGGACGATGGAGCATGCGCACGCAAAAGTCGAGGCGGGCTTTGAGTTTATGGGCAAGCTCGGCATCGATTATTATTGTTTCCACGATGTCGACCTTGTGCCCGAGGCGGCGGATATCAACGAAACGAACAGGCGCATAGACGAAATCGCGGACCATCTCGCGGAGAAGCAGGCGGAAAGCGGCAGGAAACTGCTCTGGGGCACGGCGAATATGTTCTCAAACCCGCGCTTCATGAACGGCGCGGGCTCGAGCAACTCGGCGGAGGTCTTTTGCTTTGCGGCCGCGCAGGTCAAAAAGGCGCTTGATGTCACTGTGAAACTCGGCGGCAGGGGCTATGTGTTCTGGGGCGGGCGCGAGGGCTACGAGACGCTGCTGAACACGGACGTGGCGTTTGAGCAGGGCAATATCGCGGCCCTCATGAAGATGGCTGTCAGCTACGGGCGCGGCATCGGGTTTGACGGCGATTTTTACATCGAGCCCAAGCCGAAGGAGCCGATGAAGCACCAATACGATTTCGACGCGGCGACGTCTGCGGGATTCCTGAAAAAATACGGCCTCGACAAGGATTTCAAACTCAATATCGAGGCGAACCACGCGACGCTCGCGGGCCATACGTTCCAGCACGACCTGCGCGTCGCAGCCGTCGAGGGCCTGTTTGGGAGCGTGGACGCCAATCAGGGCGATATGCTGCTCGGCTGGGACACGGACGAATTCCCGTTCAATGCCTACGAGACGACCTTTGCGATGTACGAGATCCTCAAGGCGGGCGGCTTCACAAACGGCGGCCTCAATTTTGACTCAAAGAGCCGCCGGCCGAGCTATACCTATGAGGATATGTTCAAGAGCTTCATCCTCGGCATGGACAGTTTTGCGCTCGGACTTGTGAAAGCGGCGGCAATCATCGAGGACGGGCGCATCGACGCGTTCGTGAAAGAGCGCTACGCGAGCTACGAAACGACGGAGTACGGGCGGGCGATCCGCAGCGGCACGGCGACGCTGGCAGGGCTTGCGGAGGTTGCGGGCGGGCTCGGCGCGCCCGCGCTGCCGGGATCGGGCCGGCAGGAAGAGCTTGAAAGCATCGTGAACCAGATCCTTTTCGGATAGAGACAAAAGATTGGATAGAGATAATAGAGACGAAGAGATGAAGAGATGAAGAAATGAAAACATTGCTTGGAATAGACGTCGGCACATCGGGGACAAAGACGGCGCTGTTCGGTTTGGATGGAGCGCTGATCGCGTCGCATACGGACGAGTACCCGATGGCACAGCCGCAAAACGGCTGGGCGGAGCAGGATCCCGCAGACTGGTGGCGCGCGGCCGCAAACGGCATCCGCGCCGTGCTTGCAGAGGCGGACGGGGCGGAGGTGGCCGGAATCGGGCTGTCGGGGCAGATGCACGGGCTTGTGATGCTCGGCAAAGACGGGGGCGTGCTCCGGCCCTCCATCATCTGGTGCGACCAGCGCACGGAAGCCGAAACGGAAGACATGGATCGCCTCGTCGGGCGCCAGCGCATCATCGAAATCACGGCAAACGCGCCCATGACGGGTTTTACGGCCGCGAAAATTCTCTGGGTCAAAAAACACGAGCCCGAAATTTATGAAAAATGCGCCCACATCCTGTTGCCAAAAGACTATATCCGCTACAAGCTCACGGGCGAGTTTGCGACGGAGGTCTCCGACGCGTCGGGCATGCAGCTCATGGACGTGCCAAAACGCGGCTGGTCGGCGGAGATGACGGGCAAACTCGGCATCGACAGGGCCTTGCTCGCAAAGATGCACGAGTCGCAGGATGTCACGGGCGTCACGAGCAGCTTGTGCGCGCGGCTGACAGGGCTTGCGGCCGGCATCCCGGTCGTGGGCGGCGCGGGCGACAATCCCGCTGCGGCAGTCGGGACGGGCGTCGTCGCGCAAGGCAGGGCATTCACGACAATCGGATCGTCCGCCGTCGTTTACGCTGTATCGGACGAGGTGCGGATCGACCTGAAAGGCCGTGTGCACGCGCTCTGCGCAAGCGTGCCCGGCAAGTGGACCGTGATGAGCTGCACACAGGGCGCGGGCCTTTCATTGCAATGGCTCAGAAACAATGTATGCACCGAGGAAACGCGGGAAGGCGAGGCGGTGGGGCTCGACCCCTACATCCTCATGGACCGGCTCGCGGAAGCGGCGCCGATCGGCGCCGGCCGCTTGCTTTTCCTGCCCTATCTGATGGGCGAGCGCTCGCCGCACCCGGACCCGGACTGCCGCGGCGTGTTCTTTGGGCTGTCCGGCGTGCACAAGCGCGCCAATCTCGTCCGCGCCGTCATGGAGGGAGTGGCCTTTTCCCAGCTTGAGTGTGTGGAGGTTTTTCGCGAGATGGGCGTGCCCGCAAACGATATGGTAATCACGGGCGGCGGCGCAAAAAGCAGGCTTTGGCGGCAGATGCTCGCGGACCTGTACGGCTGCCCCGTCAGCGTGCCGGCCTCGGACGGGGGCGCGGCGCTCGGCGCGGCCATCCTCGCGGGCGCCGGGGCGGGCGTGTTTGGGGGCATTGAAGAGGCTTGCGGGCAGCTCGTGGGCAAGGGCGGCACGCTGGCGCCGGATGCGGGGCGCGGGAAAGCGTATGCGCCGTATTTTGAGCTTTACAAAAAGCTGTATTTGAGTTTGAAAGACGATTTCAAGGCGCTTGGCGGGATTGCGTGACAAAAGTTGGCATATGCCTCCGGATTCCGGGCCTGCGCCCGGAATGGCAGGGCGTTGCCTATGCGGCAGGGAAGGAGCGCGGGATGGGTTGGTTTGAAGGCTTTCCGTTTGTAAGCAGGGAAGAGCGGGAACGGCGGAGGCGCGAATTTGAAAAGCGCGTTGTCCCGTTTGGCCTCGAGGAGCAGCGAGGCAAGCTCAAGGAGACGCTGATCGGCCTCTTTCCCGACCTCAATTATACGGAAGCGATGTTTGCGTTTTATGACGCGAAGGACGCGTACACGCTCAAGGAAAAGGGGGAAGCGGGCCTTGCGGCGGCGCGGCTCAAGCTGAAAAAGCTTCGGTGGATCGACGCGCGCAAGGAACAGCTTTTGCTTCGCTTGGTCGAGCTCGAAAGCGAGATCGGGTCGCTCGATGAGTTTCCGGCGGCGGCGCAGGTCAAGGACAGCCTCTATGCGGGGGATGAGGGCGGAACGCTGTAATATCATGGCGATGCATGACAGGAAGGACCTGATCCTCGAGATACTCCGCAACCACAGCCGTTTCGTGACCGTCGAGCAGCTTTCGGAAAAGCTGTTTGTCAGCGGCGCGACGATCCGGCGCGATCTTGCCGAGCTTGAAAACAGCAAGCTGATCCAACGCACGCGCGGCGGCGCGATCCTGCTGGAGAGCATTTCGACCGAAGCGCCGATGGTGCTGCGCGAAAACCGCAACGAGATGCAAAAACAGATTATTGCGACAATCGCGCGTGAATATATCAAGGACGGCATGACGGTCTTTATGGACAGCTCGTCGACCGCGTTCACGCTTGCGCGAAACATCGAGCAGATCGGCAATCTCAAAGTGATTACAAACAATCTGAAAATCGCGTGGCTGCTTTCTGAGCGCAAGGGCGTCACGCTGCTCTGCGCCGGCGGCTGGCTCAAGGAGCGCTCGATGTCTTTCTTTGGGCAGAGCACGGTGCAGTTCATCAGCCGCCTCAACGCGGACGCCGCTTTCATTTCGGCGATGGGCTTTTCGTTCGCAAATGGCTCCTCGGACGCGACGGAGGAGGAGTATTACATCAAACGCGCTTACATTTTAAACAGCAAAAACAAATACCTGCTCGTCGACACGTCCAAGCAGGACAAGGAGTTTATGTACCGCACTTCGCCGCTCTCGGCCTTCACGCGCGTCATCACGGAAAGCCGCGAGGTCAACGAGCGCCTGCTGCAGCTTGTAAGCAAATGATTGGCGATGTTGCGATATATGGATGGACAATAATGGGCATGCAATAATGAATTTAACAGGAAGGAAATTGGTAACATGGTAAAAATCAGGCCGTTTCGGGCTGTCAGGCCGGCGGAGGGATACGCGGGCAAGGTGGCGGCGCTGCCGTATGACGTTATGACGAGCGAAGAGGCGCGGGAGATGGCAGGGGGCAACCCCTATTCTTTCCTGCACATCGACAGGGCGGAAATCGACCTGCCGCCGGGCGCAGACCCCTACAGCCCCGAGGCCTACGCGCGCGCAAGGGCAAACTTTGAGCGGATGGCCGCAGAGGGCGTGTTCGCGCAGGACGCGGCGCCGCGCTTCTATGTCTACCGCCTCACGATGGACGGGCGGCCCCAGACGGGGCTTGTGGGCTGCGCCTCAATCGACGACTACGAAGCGGGCATCATCAAAAAACACGAATTGACGCGCGCGGACAAGGAGGAGGACCGCGTCCGGCACGTCGACGCGCTTGACGCGAATACGGGGCCGATTTTTCTCGCCAGCGGCGAAAACGCAAGGCTTTCCGCGCTCATGGACGAAACCGCACAGGCGGCGCCCGTCTATGATTTTACGGCTGAGGACGGCGTGCGCCACGAGGCCTGGCTCTGCGGCGCGGCGGCAAACGACGAAATAAAAGACATTTTCGCGGATATGGACGCGCTGTATATCGCGGACGGGCATCACCGCTGCGCGTCGGCGGCGCGCGTCGGCAAACTGCGCCGGGCGCAAAACCCCGGCTATACGGGAGAGGAGGAGTTCAATTTTTTCCTCGCCGTCGTGTTCCCGAAAGACCAGCTCGAGATATTGGGCTACAACCGCGCCGTAAAGGATTTGAACGGGCTGCCTGTTGCGGCGTTTCTTGAAAAACTGCGCGAAAAATTTGAGGTCGCGCCTTGCGAAAAAGGCGGAGGCCCGGCACAGCCGAAAGAAAAGCACACGTTCGGCCTGTACGTGGATGGCGAGTGGTATGTTTTGCGGGCGCGGCCGGGCCTCGCGGACGAAAGCGACCCTGTGGCGCGGCTCGACGTCTCGCTGCTTCAGGACAATGTGCTCGCGCCCATCCTCGGCATCGAAGACCCCCGGACGGACAAGCGGATCGACTTCATCGGCGGCATCCGCGGGCTTTCAGAGCTCGAGCGCCGCGTGAATACAGATATGGCAGCCGCTTTCGCGCTGTACCCGACGACGATGGACGACCTCATGGGCATCGCAGACGCCGGGCTCATCATGCCGCCGAAATCGACATGGTTTGAGCCGAAACTCAGAAGCGGGCTGTTTGTCCACAAGCTGGGGGGAGCAAGGCGGAAAGGGTAAATGATTGGCGTAATGATTGGCGTACGGGCCGTCGTTAGAATTGGCAAAAATTACATATTTACAAAACGAAGCGGATGCCGTATAATCGATTTTGCGCGTGTCGGTATGTGCCCGCGAAATGCTTGCGCGAGCCCAGATAGCTCAGTTGGTAGAGCAGCAGACTGAAAATCTGCGTGTCCTTGGTTCGATTCCGAGTCTGGGCACCATGAATGGCGGCCTTTCGGGGCCGTTTTTCTTTGCCGGTGAAAATCGTTTTTCGTGATTTTTACAGGTATATGCTTTATAATAATTGACAGCAGGTTGATTGCGAGCAGTTTCCATGCCATATTTCAATGAACGAACGGGTGAGTGATTATTATGAATCAGAAAACAGCAAAGTACGGTATCAGTGATATAAAACGCATCGTTGCCCCTATCGCAACGGAATATAGTTTGGGGAGGCTTTCTTTGTTTGGCTCATACGCAAGGGGGGATGCAACATCTGACAGCGATATTGATTTGCTCATTACCGAAAAAGATCCTGTCATGAGCCTTTTCAAACTTGCCGGACTGCACCTCGCGCTCGAAAAAAAACTTGGGATGCGTGTAGATGTCCTCGCCGAAGATTGCCTTGACAAAGAATTTCTGGCGAACATCAGGGATGAAGAAGTGATCTTGTATGAAGGTTAGCGCGAATGATCGAAATATAACAATCCTGAAAAAAATCGCCAAATACTGCGATCGGATTAATGCGGCAAAGGAGCGTTTCGGAGCATCTCTCGAAGCGCTTTCAAACGATGAGATATACATGAACGCCACCGCTATGTGTATCCTGCAGATTGGCGAATTGACCACACATTTGTCAGTTGAATTTCGGAAACAATACAACGCAATGCCTTGGCAACAAATCAAGGATATGCGAAATATCGCTGCGCACCATTACGGTGAGTTCAGCGCGGCAAGATTATGGGCGACGATGGAGACCGAAATTGATCCGTTACGCGATTACTGCCGCGACAGCATCGCGAAACTCGAATCGGAACCGGAATTTTCCTCTTGAGGATTCCGGCGGGTAAGTATATGCTAACATTATGACAATCGACCAATTGGCCCCGGGGGAGGGCGGCATTATTGAATATGTTGGAGGGCAGGGCGAGCTGCGCGACAGGCTGCTTGATATGGGCTTGACGCCGGGCACGTATGTATTTTTGCGCAAGACCGCGCCGATGGGGGACCCGATCCAGCTCTCGCTGCGCGGCTACGAGCTCACGATCCGCAAGGCTGACGCGGCGCGTCTCGGCGTCTCGCGGCCCAGGGATGTTTCGCTGAACCCTTTCAAGCCCTGTTACGGTGACTGCAAAAACTGCATCGAAAGCGAAGCTGTGAGGGCCGAGCGTCCGGCGAAAGAGCCGGGCGGGGCCGGAGGCGCGGGAGAGGGAGGGGGAGATGCCTGATCACGGGCGTATTTTCATCGCGCTCGCGGGCAACCCCAATTCGGGCAAGACAACGCTTTTCAACCAGCTGACGGGCGCAAACCAGCACGTCGGCAATTTTCCTGGCGTCACCGTCGAAAAGAAAGAGGCCGACATCCGGGGAGGCGGCGAGTACCTGCCGAGGCGCGAAGCAGGGCGCATCACAATTGTCGACCTGCCGGGCATCTATTCGCTCTCGCCGTACACGCAAGAGGAAATCGTCGCAAGGGATTTTATTATTCGGGAAAAGCCGGACGCGATCGTCAACATCGTGGACGTCATGAATATCGAGCGCGGGCTTTACCTTTCCTTGCAGCTCATGCAGCTCGACACGCCGATGGTGATCGCGCTGAATATGATGGACGAGCTGCGCGAAAACCATGGGTCGGTTGACATAAAACTGCTCTCGGAAAGAGTCGGCGTGCCTGTCGTGCCGATTTCCGCGTCCCGGAAAGAGGGCGTAGGCGAGCTGCTCGAAACCGCGATCCATGTGGCGTATGGGGACAGAAGGCCGCTCATCCAGGATTTTTGCACGGGCGCCGTGCACCGCGCCATCCACGCGGTCGCGCACCTCATCGAGGACCACGCGCGCCGGATCGGCATCACGCCGCGCTTTGCCGCGACAAAGGTCATCGAAAACGACCCGCCGCTTTTGGACGCGCTCGGCCTGACCGAACATGAGCGGCATACGATCGAGGAGGCCGCCTCGTATATGCAGGACGAGGCGGGCACGGACCGCAAGTCCGCCATCGCCGATATGCGCTACGAATTTATCGGGAACGCGGTCGGGGCCGCCGTCGAAAAGCCCCACACGACGCTGCACCAGGACAGGAGCGCGCGCATCGACTCTTTGCTCACGAGCAAGTATTTCGGCATCCCGATTTTTGCGTGCGTCATGGCGCTGATCTTTTGGCTGACTTTCGGCGTCATAGGCGCGGCGCTTTCGGACGTGCTCGGTTTGTTTTTCGAGGTGACGGGCGCGGCCGTGGCAGGGGCGCTTGCGGAGGGCGGCGTCAATCCCGTGATACAGTCTTTTGTGGGCGACGCGGTCTTTGCCGGCGTCGGATCCGTCATCAGCTTCATCCCGATGATTATCGTAATGTTTTTCTTTATGTCTATTCTCGAAGACAGCGGGTACATGGCGCGCGTCGCTTTCATCATGGACAAGGCGCTGCGCAAGCTCGGCCTGTCCGGGCGCAGCATCATCCCGATGATTCTCGGCTTTGGCTGTTCGGTGCCGGCCATCATGAGCGTGCGCACGCTTTCCTCCGAGCGCGACCGCAAGATCACCATCATGCTGACGCCGTTCATGAGCTGTACGGCCAAGCTGCCGATTTACGGCGCTTTTGCCGCCGCCTTTTTCGGCCACAGCGCCGGGCTCGTCGTCTTGTCGCTCTACGCGCTCGGCATCGCCGTCGCGATCTGCGCCGGCGTCGTTTTGAACAAGCTGGTATACCGCGGCAAGCCGGTGCCTTTCATCATGGAGCTGCCGACGTACCGCTTTCCGAATATCAAGAGCGTCGGCATCCTGCTCTGGCACCGCACGAAGGATTTTTTGCAGCGCGCGTTCACGGTCATCTTTGTCGCGACAGTCGTCATCTGGTTTTTGCAGACTTTTGACGGCCGGCTCAATGTGGCCGCGGACCAGGCGGGCAGCATGCTCGCGATGATCGGCGGGCTGGCCGCGCCGGTTTTCGCGCCGCTCGGTTTCGGCACATGGATTTTTGCCACGGCCATCATCGCGGGCTTCATCGCGAAGGAGACGGTCGTGAGCTGCCTCGCCGTGCTGACGGGGGCCGCGTCCGTCATTTCGCTCGAAGCCGCGCTGCCGGGCCTGCTCACGCCGCTTCAGGCGTACAGCTTCCTTGTGTTCTGTTTGCTCTATACGCCGTGCGTGGCGGCGGTCAGCGTCGTCGGGAAGGAGATGCACTCAAGCCTCGCTTCTGTGAGCATGGTCGTGCGCCAAGCGCTCGTCGCGTGGGCCTGCGCGTTTATTGTTTATCGGGTCGGGCTGTTGATAATTGGCGGCTGAGGGGCTTTCGGAAACGCTGATTGGAACATTCGGGTCACAGCAGATCTTGCCATTCCCGCCTGCTATAGAGAACGCGGATGATATGGACTTGCGCCTTTGGTTCGTCTACCAGATAAAATGCCGCGTAGTTTTCTGCATGCAAAGTGCGGATGCCGAGGGTGGCATAGGGTTCGTCGCGGACGATGGGGTTGCGGAGAGGCGTCTTGCCAAGGGACAAAACCGCCGTTTTGATGGACTCATAAACGCGTTTTGCGGCGGCAGGCTCTTTCAGCGTTTCCGATATGTAGCGGCGGATGCTTCTCATGTCCTGCTGTGCCAAGGGCGCTATGCTGACCTTAAATTCCTTCAATTTCAAACTCCGATTCCAACTCGGCGAAAGCGGCGTCCGCTGACTGCCCACCGCCTGCTTTCATGGAAGCAAGCCCTTCGTCAAGCAGCCTGCGAAGCTCGCTTTTGCCGCACAGCCGCTCATATTCGGCGTTGGAAAGCACGACCAAGTCCCCGGCGCCGTTTTTGGTCAAAAAAACCGGCTCGTTGTAACGGTGGCAAAACTCGGATATTTCGTTGTAGTTGTTCCGCAAATCGGAACTCGGTTTTATGGTTGCCATTTCATGCCCCTCCATATTGTTATATGCATATTTTATCAAAATGTTGATAAAACGCAAGTAAAAAGGCGATTGGCGCAAAATGCAATTGCTTATTGTTTATCGGGTCGGGCTGTTGATAATTGGCGGCTGATGGGCTTTCGGGGACCTTTTTCCCAAAAAATATCAAGTTTTTGAAAAAAAGTTGTTGACACGGGGGTATCGCCGCCGTATAATAACAAACGTTCCGCCCGAAAAGCGGGAGGGACGCTTGCGGCCTGAAAGGCCGTGGCACGCGGGGACAAACCGTAAGGGGAGAAACCGCGCAGTACCTTGAAAATTCAATAACACAGAGATTCGGTCATGTAAACGCGAAGGGCTTGCCCGGAGCAAAAAGACTGGATCAATGTAATGTACAAGATACTATGCAAGGTTTATGTAATGTAAGCTTTTGTGTAGGGTCAAATACGAACAATTCCAGCAAAATAATTTCATGGAAACATGAACTGAGCTTAGCTCAAATCGGTTATTGCGGAGAAATCCGTTTTGATACCATTTATTAAGAGTTTGATCCTGGCTCAGGATGAACGCTGGCGGCGTGCCTAACACATGCAAGTCGAGCGAGATATCGATGTGCGAAACCAGATGTTTTCGAACTGATGGCGGAACTTTTCGGTGGAAAGCGGCGGACGGGTGAGTAACGCGTAGGCAACCTGCCCATAGCCGAGGGATAGCCACGGGAAACTGTGATTAATACCTCATAACGCGAAGGAGCCACATGGCTTTTTCGCCAAAGATTTATCGGCTAAGGATGGGCCTGCGTCTGATTAGATAGTTGGTGGGGTAACGGCTCACCAAGTCTACGATCAGTAACCGACCTGAGAGGGTAATCGGTCACATTGGAACTGAGACACGGTCCAAACTCCTACGGGAGGCAGCAGTGGGGAATATTGCACAATGGGCGCAAGCCTGATGCAGCAAC
>JAITMX010000179.1 GCA_031290775.1 Eubacteriales Family XIII. Incertae Sedis bacterium | reverse complement strand
GCGGAAAAAAGACAAACCAAATGTCCAATTTATTTCTCACCGCTTCCTTATTGCCTTGCCTGATGTCCCATCGCGCTACGCCGTGATATCGATCGTGAAGCTGTCCCCGTCCTTCACCTCGCCGGAAATGAGCTTGGCCGCGATTTCCGTCTCGATGTTTTTCTTGAGATAACGCGCGACCGGACGCGCCCCGTACTGCGGCGAATAGGTCTCGCGCGCGATAAAGCGTTTTGTCCCATCGGTGAACGCCACCTTGATATCGCGCCGCGCGAGCCGCTCTTTGATATCCTCAAGCTGGATGTCGATGATCTGCACGATATCATCCTCTGTGAGCGGCGAGAACACGACCACGTCGTCGATCCTGTTGAGAAACTCCGGCCGGAAATGCAGCTTCATCTCGCCAAGCACATGGTCGCGGGTGTTTTCGTCAATCGTCCCGTCCTTCTTGATGCTCTCGATCAGGAGCGGGCTGCCGATATTGCTCGTCATAATGACAATCGTGTTTTTGAAATCCACCGTGCGGCCCTGATTGTCCGTCAAGCGGCCATCGTCGAGCAGCTGAAGCAGCGTGTTGAAGACATCGGGATGCGCTTTTTCGATCTCGTCGAACAAGATGACGCTGTACGGCCTGCGGCGCACGGCCTCCGTGAGCTGCCCACCCTCTTCATAGCCGACGTAGCCGGGAGGCGCGCCGATGAGCCGCGACACAGAAAACTTTTCCATATATTCGCTCATGTCGATGCGCACCATATTCTTTTCGCTGTCAAAGAGGGCCTCCGAAAGCGCTTTCGCAAGCTCGGTCTTCCCGACGCCCGTAGGGCCGAGAAAGATGAAGGAGCCGATTGGCCGGCCCTCGTCCCTCATGCCGGCGCGCGAACGCAGCACCGCCTCCGATACCGCCGTGACAGCCTCGTCCTGCCCGATGACGCGCCGGTGCAGAATCTCCGGCAGGCGCAGCAGCTTTTCGCGCTCCCCCTCGACGAGGCGGCTGACGGGGATGCCTGTCCACCCCGCGACGACTTCGGCAATCTCCTCCTCCGTGACTTCTTCTTTGAGCAGGCGTTTACCCTCAGCCGCGTCCGCTTTTTCCTTGGCCTCTTCCAACGCCTTTTCGAGCGCCGGCAAGCTGCCGTATTTCAGCTCCGCGAGCTTTTCAAGATCGTAGGCGCGTTCGGCCCCCTCGATATCGAGCTTGATGTCCTCGATTTGCTGCTTCGTGTCCTTGACTGCCTCAATCGCCTTTTTCTCGGACTCCCATTGCGCGCTCATCGCGTCATTTTTGGCCTTGAGCTCGGCGAGCTCCTTTTCGATATGGGCCGCGCGCTCTTTCGACGCCGCGTCCTCCTCTTTGAGCAGCGCCTGTTTTTCAATCTCGAGCCGGAGAATCTCGCGGCCGATCGTGTCGAGCTCGGCGGGGCGGCTGTCGATCTCGATGCGAATCTTGCTCGCCGCCTCGTCCATGAGGTCGATGGCCTTGTCGGGCAGATAGCGGTCTGAGATATAGCGGCCCGACAGCACGGCGCAGGCGATGAGCGCCGCGTCCGTGATGCGCACGCCGTGATGGATTTCAAAACGTTCTTTCAGCCCGCGCAGGATCGAGATCGTGTCTTCCACGCTCGGCTGATCGACGAGAATCTTTTGAAAGCGCCGTTCGAGCGCCGCGTCCTTTTCGATATACTTGCGGTACTCGTCGAGCGTCGTGGCGCCGATGCAGTGCAGCTCCCCGCGCGCGAGTTTGGGCTTGAGCAGATTGCCGGCGTCCATCGCGCCTTCGGCCTTGCCCGCGCCGACGATGTTGTGTATCTCGTCGATGAACAAGAGGATACGCCCGTCCGCCTTTTCGATCTCGTTCAGGACGGCCTTGAGCCGCTCTTCAAATTCGCCGCGGTATTTCGCGCCCGCGATGAGGGCGCCCATATCGAGGGCAAAAATCGTCTTGTCCTTGATGCCCTCCGGGACGTCGCCCGCGAGGATACGCTGCGCGAGCCCCTCGACAACTGCCGTCTTGCCCACGCCGGGCTCGCCGATGAGCACGGGGTTGTTTTTTGTGCGCCGGGACAGGATCTGTATCGTATGCCGGATTTCCCCGTCACGGCCGATGACAGGGTCGAGCTTGCCCTCGCGCGCAAGCTGCACAAGGTCGCGCCCGTATTTGGCAAGCGCCTCGTAACCCTCCTCGGGGTTTTGGCCCGTGACGCGCTGATTGCCGCGCACCTTTTCAAGCTCCGCGAGAAAAATTTCCTTTGTGACGCCGCGCGCGGCGAATATCTTTGCCGAAGGCGTGCCTCGCTCGTCGAGCAAAGCAAGGTAGAGATGCTCGACGCTGAGGAAATCGTCGCCCCACTGCTTTGCGATTTTTTCCGCGTCCGCGAGCAGCTTGCCCACGCGCCGGGTCGGATAGAGCTGTTCGTCCCCGCCCGCGACCTTGGGCCGCTTGTCGAGCTCCGCCTCGACGTCATGCGCGATGCCGGAGGCGTCAGCGCCGCCGAGTTTCAAAATCCTCGGGATGAGCCCGTCCTCCTGAAGCAGCAGCGCAAGGTGGACGTGCTCGCCGTCGAGCTGCTGGTGCCCCATTTGAATCGCTATATTTTGGCTCTCCGCGATCGCGCCCTGCGCGTTTTGCGTAAATTTTTCAAAGTTCATAAATCGTCAACTCCTTTGCATGATATTTCCTAATTATTAATATACCACAAAAATTAGCACTCTAACATAGAGAGTGCTAATTTTTGTGGTATAAAAAAATCACTTGAAACCCACGATGCATTTGCTATAATAAATGGACTGCCCCGCATAATCCTGCGACAGCTTCCGCAACATGACGCATATTTCAGAAGCGGTGATGTACGTGTCGTTTGTCACGGCCGTCACCGTCTTCGAAACGAAATCCGGCGCCCCAAGCACGTTGTAGCGCCTCCTGCCCGAAAATGTCTTCACGAACCTGCGCGTTTTCCCATAAACGAAACCAAGGAAATCACAGCCCATGACGAAATGCGACGCATCCAAGAAGAGCAGCGCGACAAGGTTGCCTTCAGCCTTCTTCATCAACGGGAGCAGCGTCCCCTCGTAAAAGGCGCGCTGCATGGAGGCATCCGCCTTTGCCGGCAGCGACCCGGCTTTCAGCCGCCGGATGCCGTTTTTTTTAGAAGCCTTGCCACTGCCGTCCTGTGCACTTTTACGCCCCGCTCCTCGTACACCATGTCGGCGATTTCTTGCAACGAGTGGTAGTTGTTGGCTTCAATCATCCCAACGATGAACTCTTCCATCCCCTCCAGTTTTCTTTTCCTGCCCCCGCCGCCGACGCGGAGAAGCTCTTCGGCGACCTCCCCGCCCTTGAGTTTTCCGCGGAGCCCGCGCACGCTTCTGTTGCATAGCCCTGTCATGTCGGCAATGCGCTCGTTCGGGAGCCCGGCAGCCAATAAGATAATGCTTGCCAGCCGTTTTGCCAGCGTATCCGGCATGAACAGG
>JAITMX010000162.1 GCA_031290775.1 Eubacteriales Family XIII. Incertae Sedis bacterium | reverse complement strand
GGGCGGCGCGGACGCCACGGGACAAGCGGAGGCCCCTGCGGCGGCCGGCGCAGGATTTGCGGCGCCCCTTGCCTTCGCGAGTGAACGGTACTTTCGCGACCGCGGCCGGCGTGTCAACCGACAGGTCTGTGTGCTCGAAATGTGCGATATGATCCGAAAATTTGTCCGCGAAAACCATACGGGGAACAACCGGGGAAACCTGCGAGAAAACACTCTTGACAATATATTACAATAAATATAATATATACCATACAGAAGCCGCTTGACATGCTCGCCATACTGCGAGATAATAAGCGAGAACGTATGTTTATTGATTAATGGAGGATGAAATGGCAGAGAGCAAGGAAACAAAAGGCGTCAGCAAGGACGACAAGGAAAAAGCGCTCGAGGCGGCGCTCAACCAAATCTACAAGCAGTTTGGGCAGGGCGCCGTCATGAAGCTCGGCGGCGAGGGCGCGGCGCTGGGCGTCGAAGCGATTTCGACAGGTTCCGTGAGCCTCAACGTGGCGACGGGCATCGGCGGCGTGCCGCGCGGCAGGATCGTCGAGGTCTTCGGCCCCGAGTCATCGGGCAAGACGACGCTGACGCTGCACATCATCGCGGAAGCGCAACAGACCGGCGGCAGGGCGGCTTTCATCGACGCGGAGCACGCGCTCGACCCGATCTACGCAAAGCGGCTCGGCGTCGATACGGACGAGCTGCTCGTTTCGCAGCCCGACACGGGCGAGCAGGCGCTTGAGATTTGCGAGATGCTCGTGCGCAGCGGCGCGATCGACGTCATCGTCATCGACTCCGTGGCGGCGCTCGTGCCGCGCGCGGAGATTGCCGGCGAAATGGGCGATTCCCACATGGGGCTGCACGCCCGGCTTATGAGCCAGGCTTTGCGCAAGCTCGCGGGCGCCATCCACAAGTCCAACACTTGCGTCATCTTCATCAACCAGCTCCGCGAAAAGGTCGGCGTCGTTTATGGCAACCCCGAAGTCACGACGGGCGGCAGGGCGCTCAAGTTTTACGCGTCCATGCGCATCGACGTGCGCAAGATCGAAACCATCAAATCCGGAGACCAGATGCTCGGCAACCGCACGAGGGCCAAGATTGTGAAAAACAAGGTCGCGCCCCCTTTCAAGCAGGCGGAGTTTGACATCAGGTACGGATTGGGCATCAGCAAGATCGGCGATCTGCTCGATTGCGCCGCCGCCGCCGGTATTGTGGACAAGGCGGGTTCGTGGTACAGTTACGCAGGCGACAGGATCGGCCAAGGCCGGGAAAACGCCAAGGCGTACCTCGAGGAACACCCGGACGCCGCCGCGCAAGTCGAGGGGCTCGTTCTTGAAAAACTCCGAAAGGACCGCGAAGCGGCGACGGCGGATTCCAAAGATCCTGCGCCGGCGCCGAGCCTTGCGGACGCGGACGAGAAGATCGTGCGCATCGACGAGGATGGCGTTGTGATCGAGGATTAGGTTCGGCAGGCAGAGGCCGGCAAATGGAAGGCAGGATTGGAACCGACAAAGAGAATCATTGATGAACCTGTATCGTTGATACGCGCGGCGGCGCGGCAAAGCATGAGGGAGCGCATGGGCCTGCTCATCGCCTCTGCCGCCATCTATATGCTTTGCCTCAACCTGCCCGTCATCATCGTCGAGCAGATCACGGGGTTTTGGGGCAATATGGAGCGCGCCATGGACGACTATGCCGCGTTGATCTCAAACCCGACCATTTCCGCAATCAACGAATGGGCGCTGGCCTATTCGGACAAGCTGAATGTCAGCTTTGCGACCTATCTATTTTTGCTGCTCGTTCCCGGCCCACTCACGCTGGGGCTTTCTGTGATTTGGCTGCGTGTCCTGCGCGGCAAAGAGGCATGGGCCGACATGGTGTTTTCGGGCTTTGGCAATTTTGCGCGCGCGGTGCTGCTCTGGTTTGTCCGCGCTGTTTTCATCGCGCTGTGGTCCATCCTTTTGCTTGTTCCGGGCATCATTGCCTACTATCGCTACAGCCTTGCGATATTCCTGCTTGCGGACAATCCCGCCATGCCGCCGTTTCAAGCGCTCGCGCTCAGCACGTACTATATGCGGCAAAACAAGGGCAGCCGTTTTGCCCTCGATCTGTCTTTCCTTGGCTGGCTCGTGTTTACAGGCTTTGTTTTGGTCGGCATCAACAGCGGGGCGGTTTTTTTGCTCGAAAATGCGGGTGTAAAGCCCACGCTGTTTGTGCAAGAGCTCGTTTCCTGTATCTGCGGGGCGTTCCTGTTCGCGCCCGTCTACGCGTATCGCGGCATCGCCGCCGCCGAATACTACCACCGCGTCATATGCCGGGATCCAAACAGTTTTCCGGACACAGAAAAACCGGCGTTGCCAAAACCCCAAAAATAGAAAATTCAAAAAAAATCAAAATAATACTTGACAATAAAAATCCAGTATACTATTCTTGCAGGGTCAGAAGAAAGTATTTCATATTTCTGATGAGAAGAGGCTTTATATTCAAGAGAGGAGGCGCGTATCCATGACTTTCAAAACAGGAGAAGAACACGAGGCGCTCAGGTCGCAGATCCGCAAATTTGCGGAGAGCGAGGTCAAGCCGCTTGCGTTCACGCTCGATCAGGAAAACGGTTTTCCGGAGGATGCCGTGAAGAAACTCGGCGAAATGGGGTTGCTCGGCATCCCGTTCCCGGTGGAGTACGGCGGCGCGGGTTTGGACCAGCTCAGCTACGCGGTCGCGGTCGAGGAGCTGTCGCGCGTCGACGGCGGCACGGGCGTCATTCTTTCGGCGCATACGTCGCTCGGCTCGTGGCCGATCTTCGCGTACGGCACCGAGGGGCAAAAACAGAAGTATCTCGTGCCGCTTGCGAAAGGCAAAAAGCTCGGCGCTTTCGGGCTCACGGAGCAAAACGCGGGCAGCGACGCCGGCGGGACGGAAACGACGGCCGTTTATGACGGCAAGGATTACATCCTGAACGGCGGCAAGATATTTATCACAAACGCCGACAAGGCGGAGACCTACGTGGTCTTTGCCGTGACGACGCCCGGCATCGGCACAAAAGGCATCAGCACGTTCATCGTGGAAAAAGGCTGGAAAGGCTTCACCTTTGGCGACCATTACGACAAGTTGGGCATCCGGTCCTCATCAACCGCAGAGCTCATTTTCAGCGATGTGCGCGTACCGAAGGAAAACCTGCTCGGCCGCGAGGGCGAGGGCTTTCGCATTGCGATGGCGACGCTTGACGGCGGGCGCATCGGCATTGCGTCCCAGGCGCTCGGCATTGCGCAGGGCGCGTATGAAGCCGCGCTCGAGTACGCGCGCGAGCGCGAGCAGTTTGGCAAATCCATCGCGCATCAGCAGGGGATTTCGTGGAAGCTCGCGGACATGGCGACAAAGCTGCGGGCGGCGCGCCTGCTGATTTACAGCGCGGCAGAGCTCAAGGAAGCGCACGAGCCGTATGGGATGGAGTCCGCGATGGCAAAACAGTACGCTTCCGATATCGCGCTTGAGGTCACAAACGACGCTTTGCAGATATTTGGCGGCACGGGTTATCTCAAGGGGATGGATGTCGAGCGTATGTACCGCGACGCAAAGATTACGACGATCTACGAGGGCACAAATGAGATACAGCGCATCGTCATCGCTTCGCACATCATCGGCAAAGCGCCGAAGGAAGAAGTTGCCGCGAAAAAGAAAGCGGCCGGCGCGGTCACAGGGGAGCGCAAAAAGCACATTATTGCGGACGGCACGGCAAAGGAAAAAGTAGCCGCGCTCGTGGACGCGCTCGCAAAGGACGGCTTTGATTTCACGATCGGAATCCCGGCCGATACCCCAATCATGGACGCGGAGCGCGTCGTCAGCATCGGCAAGGGCATCGGCGCAAAGGAAAATATGAAGATTGCGTACGACCTCGCGAAAGCGGCCGGCGCCGCGATCGGCTCCTCAAGGCCCGTCGCGGAAACGCTCAAATACCTGCCGTTGGGCCGCTACGTCGGCATGTCCGGCCAAAAGTTCAAGGGCAATCTCTACATCGCGGTAGGCATTTCGGGCGCGGGGCAGCACCTGAAGGGCATCAAGGAGGCGGGCACCATCGTCGCCATCAACAACAACCCAAACGCGCCTATTTTCAAAAACGCCGATTACGGCATCGTGGGCGATCTCTTTGAGATTGCGCCGCTGCTCACAAAGGCGCTCGGCGCCGAAGAGAAAAAACCGGCGCCGCCGATGGTGCGCATGAAAAAGCGCACGCCGAAAAAACTGCCGCCCGCGTACAAAATATACATTTGCAGCGGCTGCGGCTACGAGTACGACAAGGAGATTGGCGACGACGAGGGCGGCATCCGTCCCGGCACGACGTATGAACAATTGCCCGAGGAGTGGGTCTGCCCCGTTTGCGGCGACGACAAGGCCCAGTTTATCGAGCAGTAGCGCCATTAACAGTAAGCAAGGAGGTATGAAATGCATTGCGTAAGAAAAGTCACAGACGATCTCTATTGGGTCGGCGCAAACGAACACAGGCTTCACCTGTTTGAGAACATCCACCCAATCCCGCGCGGGGTATCGTACAACAGCTATTTGCTGCTCGACGAAAAAACCGTCCTTTTTGACACGGTCGATTGGGCGGGCTGCCGGCAGTTTCTGGAAAACATCGAGTACGTGCTGGACGGGCGGCCGCTCGACTATCTGCTCATCAACCACCTCGAGCCGGATCACGCGGGCTCAATCGACGAGATTCTCATCCGCCATCCCGAGACATCCATTATCAGCAACGAGAAAGCTTTCATGCTCATGCACCAGTTCGGTTTCCATATCGATGGGGAAGGTCGGGACATCGAGGTGAAAGAGGGCGATACGTTCAGCTTTGGCGCGCATAATGTGACCTTTGTGTCCGCGCCCATGGTGCATTGGCCCGAAGCCATGGTCACGCTCGACCTGACAAACGGCGTGCTCTTTTCCGCAGACGCCTTCGGCACCTTTGGGGCGATCGACGGCCATCTTTTTGCGGACGAGGTCCCATTCCAAGAAGAGTGGCTCGACGACGCGCGCCGCTACCTCACAAACATCGTGGGCAAGTACGGCCCGCACATCCAGCGCCTGCTCGGCATCGCGGCGTCTGTGCTCGACAAAATCAAAATCGTCTGCCCCCTGCACGGGCCCGTCTGGCGTGCGGACGAAAACCTGCTCTGGTTCATTGACAAGTACGACAAATGGAGCAAATACGAGCCGGAGGAAAAGGGCGTCCTCATCGTCTACGCGTCGATGTACGGCAACACGGAGGCGGCGGTCATGGCGCTCGCGTCAAAATTGTCCCAGCGCGGGCACAACAACTACAAAGTTTACGACGTTTCGTCCACGCACGTGTCCTACCTGATTTCGGAAACTTTCAAGTACAGCCATATCGTCCTCGCGTCCGTGACGTACAACCTCGGCGTCTACCCGCCGATGCTCGACTACCTGCACGACATGAAGGCGCTCAATCTGCAAAAGCGCACGGTCGCGGTCATCGAAAACGGCTCATGGGCGCCGAAGTCCGGGGACTTGATCGAAGCGTTTTTGAACAACGAGATGAAGGAGATGACGGTGCTTTCGGGCAGGGTCACGATCAATTCCTCGGTGAACGAGAGCGCGGAACGCGAGCTCGAAGAGCTTGCGGACACGCTGGTCGAGTCGCTCGGCGAAGAATAGCCGCCGTAGGCGGCAGGACGCGCCATCAAGCGTTGCGGATTTCGCAATAAAAAAGCGTTGAAAAAAAGGGGGGGGGCTTTAGACTTTCCCCAATAAGGAGCATGTAGGCGGTGCAACCGAAAGGCTGTGCCGCTTGCGGGTTTCGCCGTCAAACGACAAATGGTAACAATTCAGACACTAACCGTCATTGCGAGCGAAGCGAAGCAATCCAGTAGTTCATGGATTGCCGCGGTCGCTACGCTAATGACGGGCAATTGGCTTGCAATAGCATGGTGTCCGAGCAGTTACGACAAATGAAATGACACGT
This sequence comes from Eubacteriales Family XIII. Incertae Sedis bacterium, assembly GCA_031290775.1. Taxonomy (GTDB): domain Bacteria; phylum Bacillota; class Clostridia; order Peptostreptococcales; family Anaerovoracaceae; genus WRMW01. The sequence goes on along the minus strand of JAITMX010000162.1, from coordinate 1,734 downwards.
TTATCCATTTCTTTTCTCAAAAGCGCGCTTGTGGGTTTCGTTTGGGCGTAGTATGATGTGTGCATGGAAACGGAGGGGCGTGTCATGGAACTCAACTGCATGACCCCGCAAGCAGCATCGGAAATATGGGGCATAACCAGTTTGCATTAGAGCGGGACGGGCAGCTTGACTTTTACAACAGGGTCTTGCCGCGCGTCAATCCCGCGCTTAACATAGAAGATATATTAGCGGACAATAGCGACGGCGTTTTAAACGGCAACTTGCTTGAGTTTAAGCTGTCCGTTGGCGACTTAAACGCGGCCTTGTTTCAATGCGTCAAGTATCTTTCGGCTATGCGTATCAAGGGCAAGCCGGTACCCGCTAACATTCTGATTATCGACTTGAATGCCGCCACGATTTGGGTCTACCATAGCGCGGACTGTTTAACGGCAATTGAAAAGCCGTACAGCGGCGGCGCGTCAAAGGACAATAGCGGCTTTATAGGCGGTGCGGCAGTTGAAACTCTGCACTATGAGAGCAGCGCCACGGATACAACACGCCTTGTCGCCCTACTCAAAGAAAACAACTTTACGAAAATCCACATTGACGAAAACTGTATAGTCGGTTGGGCGCAGCATTTTTACCGCCGTATGCCAACGGCGCGCAAAGAGGATTTTTTGGGCGACGACGCGGGAAAGCACAAAACAATCGGTGAGATTAGAAACCCCGTCGTGTTCGCCGATTACCTTATTCCGTACACGGGCAAGACAAACGTAAAGTTCAACTATCTTATGGATAAGCTGAACGACTTCTTGTTGAAGAAAAACCTCGGCGCGATCTATACCGCGTCTCTTTATGCTGGAAAAGCCCTTGAATTGGTTCGCCGCGCGATTGCCCGCGTCCCCGCCGGGAACGATTATATTATCCTTGACCGCTGCGCCGGGACGGGAAATCTTGAAAGCGCAATGACGGAAGAAGAATTGGCGCATACAATCGTTTCCACGGTCGAATATTACGAATATAAGGTTCTACAGGAATTGCTCGGCTCCCGCGTCAAAGAGATTATCCCGCCCATAGAAACCGCCGACACGTTCAACGCGGGCTTGGTAACAGGCGCGGACGCGTTGAGCCGTGAATATATAGACAATCCCATTATCAGGCAATACATTGATAATCCAAAAATAACGGTTATCTTGTTTGAAAACCCGCCGTATGCCGAAACAACCTCGGCTGAACACCAACGGCGCGGCGCGGGGGCTAAATCGTCGGCGGCGTGGAAAGCAAGCTATGTTGTGGACGCTATGAAAGCTGATATTAAAGGCAAGGTTAAAGGCTCGCCCTCTAACGATATGGGAAACGCCTTTATTTGGAGCGGGTTCAATTATTATCTGCGTCAACCGACAGACAGTTATATCGTGTTCTCGCCCGTGAAGTATTGGAAAGCGCAGCACCTTATCAAGAAACAGTTTTTAGGCGGCTACGCGTTCAACCGCCGCCATTTCCATACGAACATCGACGCGTGTATTATGTGCGCGTTGTGGGCGAACGTGGACGACGCGGCGACTGATACATTGATGCTAACAGGCTATGACATTGTGGACGGTTTTCTAACCGAATACCCCGAACAGTTGCCTGTTAAGGAAGCGCTGATTAATTCGAGGCGCACGCAAGGCTTTGCCTTGCGGGTCTGCCCGATGCGGCTGCAGCCGCTGCCCAAGGCGGCGGCCCGGAATCGGAAAGGTTATAGAAATCGTT
>JAITMX010000041.1 GCA_031290775.1 Eubacteriales Family XIII. Incertae Sedis bacterium | reverse complement strand
TGCTGACCACAAAGAAGAACACGATTTTTACAAATGTCGCGCTGACAGACGACGGCACGGTCTGGTGGGAGGGCATGGGCACGCCGCCGCCGGACAAGGCGACCGACTGGAAGGGCAACCCCTGGACGCCGGACAGCCCGGAAAAGGCGGCGCATCCAAACTCCCGCTTCACGGCGCCCGCCGGGCAATGCCCCTGCATCTCCCCCGAGTGGGAAAACCCGCAGGGCGTGCCGATCTCTGCCATCCTTTTCGGCGGCAGGCGCGCCAAGGTGGCGCCGCTCGTCTACCAAAGCTTCGACTGGGAGCATGGCGTTTTTGTCGGCTCCACGATGGGTTCGGAGACGACGGCGGCGGCAACGGGCCAAGTCGGCGTCGTGCGCCGCGACCCGATGGCGATGCTGCCTTTCTGCGGCTACAATATGGGGGACTATTTTGCGCATTGGCTGAAAATGGGCAAGGCCATCCCCAACCCGCCAAAGATCTTCAACGTCAACTGGTTCCGCACGGACGATGAGGGGCATTTCATCTGGCCCGGCTACGGCGAAAATTTCCGCGTCATCAAGTGGATTCTCGACCGCTGCAAGGGCCTCGCGGACGCCGACGAAACGGCGATCGGCTATATGCCCAAGCCCGAGGACATCGATATCACGGGCCTTGAAGGCGAGGTTTCGCGGGATACGATCAAGGCGCTGCTCTCCATCGACGCGGACAGCTGGGGGCAGGAAATCGACAACCAGACCGAGTTTTTCGCGAAGTTTGACCGCCTGCCGGACGAAATCCGGGCGCAGCAGCAAAAGCTCACCGCGCGATTGGGGCTGTAAGGCGACTTCGGAATCCAGTGCTAATATAGGCATTTGGATTCCGAGAACTGCGGAGCAAAGCGACATCACATCCCGGAATCCAAAAACCGCTGTTGTCTGACTGAAAGGAATCCGATATGACTTAAGGAAACACTGATTAATTCAGGAATGCGCCTCGAATTAATCAGCGTTTCCTTAATCACTCCAACATGGAAATCTGCACATAAGTATTGTTTTCGCCTGTCGGAGGCAGAGAATAACTATTGTGGGCATCTTTCATGTCGCGCTTGTTTTCTTCACTTCGGATCGCAGTTGTCCTACCCAAATTTATGGGTGTTTCATGAAATACACCTGTATCGACAATTGATTTGATTAGCTGTTCGACAAGCGGAACAGCTACACTGTTTCCGACCAGCCTCATCCAACGAGGACGCGAATCCGGCAGTATGAATCCATCGGGAAACCCCTGAATACGACATGCTTCCGCCATTGATATTTTGCGATACTGCTTTTTTGCCAAGACTTGTTCGAGGAACGTTTGGCGGTACTGTTCTTCCGAAAAAGCAGTGATTGACAGTGGTGTCAGATAGTCGTTGGAATCGCTTGCAACTAACGTCGGAAAGATATTTGAACTCGGCAAGAAGACGCGATTGATTCCAAAAAGCCCTGTGCTGATTTTTGTATATCTAAAATCATATCGTTCCTCAGAACAGCCTATCGCACCCTTCTGCTCCAAGTTGCCCAATACTTCGCTGATGTTGATTTTTGATATTTTGATCTCCCGGTCGCAGACCAGTGTGTCGGGGATGATACAGTCTCCGCTCCGTTTGCTCAAGATGATTTTTTCCGGCTCAGACAGCTCACACGAGACAAGATTGCCTTCATAAACCCGGAATCTGTATTTCTCTCGCTTTAGAATTCCAGCGCAGACCAACTCGCCCAGCTCATCCATAGTTATTGTTTTGTCAAGAGATTGAAAGTGTTGCAACGACAACGGATTGCCATCCAACGGGCCGAATTGCCTCTTTCGCCTATTGCGAAGCAAATACAGGCAAATATCTTTCTGCCGCTTCGTCGTGGCAACGATGTCCCATGAGTGAATTGTGGTTGGCCCGTTGCGCAGATCATTAAAAAGAAAATAGTCGTTAAAGCCATTGTTATTTGACGAAAGGCTTGTCGATGACGAAGTGCGCAAATTGTCAGAACCGATACCGCCATTTGCATTTTGCGATGCATCAACCTCTATGGCATGATTGTCCATGATATCCGCAAGTTTCAACTTTCGCCCCGCTTTTTTTGGCAATTGAAAAGCGCTGAGAAAGCGCACATCACGAAACCCTATGATATAAATCCTAACCCTGCTTTGAGGTACGCCATAATCATACGCATTCAGGACAAAGTACTTTGCGTGATATCCCGCATCTTCGATTCGGCCAAGAATATGATGGAGCGCATTTTTGTTGCGCGGATCGGCAAGCCCTTTCACATTCTCAAAAATAAATGCCTTTGGCTGCGCTTGGCGGAGAAGAAAAATCGCATCGTTCCAAAGCTGCCCCCGATGGTCATCAAATCCAAGATTCCTTCCGGCAATAGACCAGCTTTGACACGGAACTCCTGCCGTCAGAAAATCGTGCGCGGGCAACTGTTCCAGTTTTGTAATGTCTCCGAGATTTGTACCGGCGCTGTCATGAAAATTGTCATTGTATGTATTTATTGCGTCCGCATTTATTTCCGAAAACGCAATACAATTCCCCCCGCATTTTTCTATTGCAATACGAAAACCGCCTATCCCGGCAAATAAATCTATAGCTGTAAAGCTCATTATTTGTTCATCCTATCTTAAAACTTGCACAGTCGAATGTTCAGGAGGCTCTATTTCAAGATACTCGCGATAAATTCGCTCGCGATATTCTTCCCCGAGTGAATTTATCGTGGAGATAAATGCCTCGTAGGTTCCTTTCCCTCCAATCAACTCCCAAAATTCATTGCCAATCAATACTGACGAATCATTTGCCATATCAAACCATCTTAATGGGAATGACCAAGCGTAGTCTTGTTTTGCACCATAAGGATTGTATGGAAGAGCATAGAAAGCTGCATCAACCTGTTTTGGTTCCATGCAAAGCAATTTGAACATTTTCTCCTTGCTTACTTTTGTCTGATCGCTGTTTGGCAACGGGCCTTTGAGTTCAAACGAGTATTTCTTCTTAGTAACTTCGCTGTTTACAAATAAATCGCAAGTTACGGTTGCCGGGATGGCTTCACCGCCGCCCTCCAAGATATATTTGAGTTCTCGTTCCCAGTGCGGCGCTATCCTTTCCCCATCATTCCCTGGATGCTCGAGATTGTTGAGTGTTTCCTGTATCCTCCGCAAGCGTTCACGCCTGATAGTACCCTCAATATTCAGACCTTGCTGACAGTCTCCATGTCGCTCTTTCGCCACCACCACGGCAAGCTTCTCCCAGACACTGCCAAAAGGCGTGACGAATCTACGCTCAAAGTGAGATCCTTTGAAAATCTCATCCGGTACCAATGCGGCATAAATTGGTTTGGCTGCACGATGCTGCTCGGGGATAAAAGGATCCTGTTCCAATACCTTATTCATCACGCGATTCATCAAATCTGATATAATCCCACTGATTGCCGCTTTGATTCGTGAATCCATTTCAGTGTTCTTGCATATATTTTCCAAAGACACAGCCTTACCTTTCCGTAGCCCTGAACAATTGCCATTCAGAGGTATGCGACAGATATCCTTCCATAATTATCATACCATTTGTGCCATTTGCGGTGTACAATAATATTTATGAAGATTCCGGCATTGGACGCGATCAAAAACGCGGCGCGCGCGAACACCCCGAAACCCATCGGCGAATACCGTTATTATTCCGTCCTGCTTCCCTTGGTTTTCCACGGCGGCGCCCTGCACGTCCTCTACGAGCTCCGCTCACCAGACCTCGATGTCCAGCCCGGCGAGGTGAGCTTTCCGGGCGGCGCGATCGAAGCAGGCGAAACGCCGCGGGACGCGGCGCTGCGCGAAACCGTCGAGGAGCTTGGCATATCCGCGGACGGGGTCGAGATCGTGGGCGAGCTCGACTACCTCATCACATACAGCAATTTCACGCTCTATTGTTTTCTCGGCGTCTTGGACGCGGACGCGCTCGCGAAAGCGGTTCCGAGCGCGGCAGAGGTCGCGGAATACTTTCTCGTGCCGCTCAAATGGCTGATCGAAAACGAGCCGGAAGTCTATGTCAACCGCGTCGTGCCCGAGCCCGCAAAAGACCTGCCGTTTGAAAAACTCTCGCCGCGCGGCGATTACAATTGGCGCAAAGGCTTTTCGACCGTCATGATCTACACATGGCCGGGGCAGGTGACGTGCGAGGCGGCGGGCGCGGAGATGGGCGAGGCGGCGGACAAAGCTCCGGGCGGGACGCGCGTTATCTGGGGCCTGACCGCCCGCTTGACAAAATCCTTTGTCGATCTGATTCGGGACGTTTGACAAAGCGCAGCAGCTCGCGCGCAAAGCGCGTTGGCGGCTTCGTCATGAGAAGGTGCGAAGCGCCATGGAACGGCACAAGCACCGTGTCCCCCGGGATATGTTCCGCGATATAAAACGCCGTATCGGGCGTAAACAGCGAACCAGGATCCGCGTAAAAGCACGCCGTATCGACGTCGATCCGCGCAAGCGTTTCGCGATGGTCGAGCAAACACGCGCTTTTGAACAATTCGTAAATCAAATTTTTCAATTCGGGCGACTTGCCAAAAATCAAACGCTCCGCGATGCGGCACCACAGCGGCGCCGCCGTACGGTACGGTCGCCCGCGCCGGGGCGGCCGCCTGAAATCCCGATAAAAAAAGTACGCGGCCTCGCGGTTGAAGTCTATGACGTCCCCCTGCAAGTGGAGGGCAAAATCTTCTTCGCCGTACTCGCCGCGATACATGCCAAAATGCCACTCCGCGTCCGAAACCATCTTGGGCGTGATGTCGCCGATGACGACTTTTTTCAAACGCCGCGTGCCGTACCTCGCGATATATTCAAAGATCGTGAGGGCGCCGAGCGAAAACCCGACAAGCACGATGTCCTCGAGCCCAAGGCCGGCAAGCACGGTTTCCAAATCCCCGGCATAGTGTTCGACGTCAAAGCCGTCCTTTGCCTCGGACGCGCCGTGCCCCCGCATATCGATCGCGATGCAGCGGTACGCCTCCGGCAACGCGCGGATGATTTTTCGCCACTCCTGCGAGCTGCCAAAAATGCCATGCAAAAAAACGATGGCCGGGAGCGCGCCGCCGCCCGCCAACTCGCCTACGCCCGTATCCATATATGTAATTTTCACGCCGTCCGGCGCTATGATGTTTTCCATTGCCTCTCTCTGATAGCGCATCTGACCACCCTTTCGCACTCACTCTTTTTTTGGCCGGTATATCTTTGGTCGGTATGAAGTATAGCACATTTTGAGTGGTGATTGCCGCTGTCCCGGTTCTCGGAGCGGGTGTATAATAGAAAGCGGGTGGTGTGAAAGGAAGGTGAACAAAATGGGCAAAAAGATATTGATACTCGGTGTTGGGGCGCAGGGCTCCACTGTCGCGCAGCGTATGGATGAGGATCCGTCGGTGGCGGAAATCATTTGCGCGGACCTTGACCCGGTGGCGGTGGACGAGCTTGTGAAGCTCCTGAAAAAAGGCCGCGGCCGCCTTGTGGACGCAAGCGACAAGGGCAGCATTGTGGCGGCGGCGGACGGAGCGGATTTGATCGTCAACGGGCTGCCGCTGAGGTGGCACGGCAACGTGCTTGACGCGGCGCTCGAAGCCGGCGCGTGCTATCAGGATTTTGCGGCGACGGACGCGCTCGCGGGCAACTGGATCGACAGCATCAAGACGCTTTATGGCGAGTACGGGCCCGCGTTTGCGGCAAAGGGCCTTTTTGCTATCGTCGGGACGGGATCCGCGCCCGGCTTGATCTGCTGCGCGACACGCGTCGCGGTGCGCGCGCTCGACAGCTGCGACACGATCTACAACATCGTTTACGAAGGCGTCTGCGCCAAGCGCTTTCTGCCTTACTGGTGGTCCCCGGTCACGGCGCTCAGCGACATGGGCGAGGAGGCCTACGCGGTCGTGGACGGCGAGCTTGTGCGGACGCCGCCTTTTGATTTGCCGATCGAGCGCGATTATGATTATATGGGGCTGGACCGCCCGGTCACACTCGTCGAGCACTGCCACGACGAGCCCGTCCATTATTGGTTCAACCGTGAAAAATACTTCAAGAACGCGAAAAATATCTGGTTCAAATACGGCGGCGCGGGCGTTGATTTTGCGAAACCGCTCTACCGTGCGGGGCTGCTTTCGCGCACGCCCGATACGTTTGGGGGCCAAAGCGTCGCGCCTTTTGACGTCGTGCTCGCGCACGTCCCGCCCGCGCCCAAATACCGGGAGGAGATCGCGGAAATTTTGGATGAGGGGCTTGTATCAGACACGGGCTGCATGGTCGTCGAGGCCATCGGCGAAAAGGGCGGCGAAAGCATCCGCTCGGAGGTCCATGTCTTTGCGCCGGGCCTGCGGGAGTCGTTTGGCCGCTCGGGCATCACGGCAGAGATGTACCTGACCGGCCAGGGCGGCTCGCTTTTCACGAAGATGATTTGCGAAGGCAGGTTTGAGCAGCGCGGCCTCATCTCCTCGGATATGCTGACGGAGGCGCAAATCGACTACTATTTTGAATGTGCGGCCGCCCTTGGCATCACGCTGGAAAGAAAGGTGGCAAAGCTCTGAAAATTTATCTTTATGAAGGCAGAAACGACGTCTATTTGGATGTCTGCCTGCCGTGCGGCGCGGGCGGGGGCAGGGGCGGGGATTTGGCACGGACTGCGGGCCGCCCGCTGCCCGCAGTCCTGATCTGCCCCGGCGGCGGCTACCGTGTCGTCGGCAGCACAGAGGCAGGGCCCGTTTCGGACAAGTTCGCGGATGCCGGCTACGCGGCTTTTATTTTGCACTACACGGTAGGGGACGGCGCCTCTTTCGGCGCGGAAGGGTTTGCCGGGTTTGCCCCGGCGGCCGATCTGGCGGCGGCGCTGCGCCTGCTCCACGAAAACGCGGGGGGCTATGGCATAGACGCGCGGGAAATCGTGCTCGTGGGCTTTTCCGCAGGCGGCCATCTTTGCGCCGCCTATTGCTTTGCGGATGCCCCCATCCCGGAAAGGCTGCTGCCAAAGGCGCTGGTCCTTTCCTACCCGATGGGCGGCGGCGAGGACAGCGGCGGCATGGGCAAGGCGCAGCCGGACTACGATGTCGGCCGGATGCCCTACGCAAAAGACCCGGCCGTGAAAAACCTGCCTGTCTTTCTCTGGCACGCAAAGGACGACGCGGTCGTCCCTTTTGAAGTGAGCGCGCGCCTCGACGCGAAGCTGGCCCGCGAGGGCATCACGCACACCTTCCTCGCGTATGAACACGGCATCCACGCGCGGCCGTTCTTCGACCCCGACTGGTTTTCCCGGGCGCTTGATTGGCTCGCGGGGCTGAAATAGGCTATAATCTTATTATTATGTCATACAAGATACGCCTGAATATTTTTGAGGGGCCTTTTGACCTGTTGGTCTACCTGATCGAACGCGCGGAGATGAATATCTACGATATCCAAATCTCCGTCATCACGCGGCAGTATCTCGGCCACATCCGCAGGATGGAAACGAGCGATGTCGCGGTCGGCTCGGAATTTATGGTGCTCGCCGCCACGCTGATCGAGATCAAATCCAAGATGCTGCTGCCGCGCTTCACGGAGGACGGCGCGCCGGAGGAAGACCCGAGGACGGATTTGACAAAGCGGCTCGTCGAGTATGTGCGCTTCAAAAAAGCGGCGGCGGCCCTCGAGGCGCAGCGCGAATTTGCGCGGCTCAAACTCGAAAAGCCGCAGGAGGACCTGCTCCCGTATACGGGCGAGCCGGATGTCTATCTGCGCATGGATATGGAAAGTTTCATCGGAGCTTTCAAAAATTTCATCCACCGCAGGGCCAAAGGCGAGGAGCTCATGCGTTTGCAGCGCGGCATCGAATACGAGCGGGTGAGCCTCGAAAAGAAAGTCTCGCTCATCGAAAAGCTGCTTGCGGCGGCGAGGGGCGCAAAGCAAAAAGTCCTGAAATTTGCCGAGCTGCTTTCGGGCGAGCCGAATCGCGCCGACAAGGTCGTGACGCTCGTAGCCCTGCTCGACATGGCGCGGGAAGGCACGCTGAAAGTCCGGCAGGACGTCTGCTTCGGGGAGATCGAAATCAGCCCCGGAGAGGACGCGGGGCCGCAATAACTGCAATAACTATAGTAAAAAGACAGCAAAAGGACAAGAGGGGCAAGAGGGGCAAAACGCGATGCAAAACAGGGACAGGGCCAAATCCGCATTTGAATCTATGATGTTTATATTCGGCGAACCGCTTGACGCCAAAATCGCCGCGGCAGCCGTCGGCATAGACAAGGCGGAGGCGCTCGCCTGCTTCCGCGAACTCGCGGCGGACTATGAAGCGCGAAACAGCGGCATCCGCGTGCGCGAGACGGGCGGCAAATTCGGCTATGTGACGTATGAGGAAAACTTTGACTATATCCGCGCGATCACGATGCCCGCGAAAGAGCGCCGGCTTTCGCAGGCCGCGCTCGAAGCGCTCGCCATCGTCGCGTACAAACAGCCCGTCACAAAAAGCGAAATCGACCAGGTCCGCGGCATCAAAAGCGACCGCGTCATCGAAGGCCTCGTGCTCAAAGAGCTGATCGAGGACCGCGGGCGTTCCAATGCGATCGGGCGCCCCACGCTCTACGGGACAACCGGAAAATTTCTCGAGTATTTCGATTTGAAAGACCTCGGGGATTTGCCGAATCTCGACGACGAGGAGCTTGAAGACGCGATACGCAGCTTTGGCGAGCCGGACGAAAACCAGGAAAACGCCGCCGCTTCCCTCGCCCAGACAAAATTGGATATTTGACCTTTAGGAAGCGGTGAGAAATAAATTGGACATTTGGTTTGTCTTTTTTCCGCCTGACTGCGTTGCAAAGCCTCGCCGTACTACCAGTACGGCTACGTTTTGCGCCTTGTCAGCCGAAAAA
>JAITMX010000018.1 GCA_031290775.1 Eubacteriales Family XIII. Incertae Sedis bacterium | reverse complement strand
CCACTACCGCCGCGCAGTTGCGGCGGTAGTGGGTTTTGTTATTTGGGACTTTCAATTTTGGGGTGAGTGCGGTAATTGGGCGAAACAAACATATAAATAGGGTGCAACATTATGTCAGTCGATTTAGAAGAAATGAGTGCGTTTTTCAACAATCGCGCTTTGCAATATGACAGCGTTCACGTTGCGACAATCGACGGCGGCGCGGAAAGCAAGCGCGTGTTAGCCTCGTTCTTTCCGGAAAACGCCGAGACGCTGATCGACCTCGGAATCGGCACGGGGCTGGAGCTGGAGGCGATTTTCGCGCGTTTCCCGGATATTCGCGTTACCGGGTACGACATCGCGGAGGGTATGCTGAAACTTTTGGCGGAAAAGTACCCGGGCAAAACGCTTGATTTGCGCCTTGAAAGCTACCTCTCCGCCGATTTCGGGCGGGGGGCGTACGATGCCGCGCTGTCGGTGATGACGCTGCACCATTACGGCCACGAGGCAAAGACGGCGATTTACCGCAAAATTTTTGACTGCCTGCGCCCCGGAGGTGTTTACATTGAGTGCGACTATATCCTGTCCGATTATGAATATGACGACCCGCAGAAAGCCGAGGACGAGATTTTCGAGCGTTGCAGGCAACTGCGGGCAGAGCAAAGCTTGGACGGCGGCGCGGAGTACCACTTCGACACGCCATGCACGGTGGGCAACCAAAAGAAAATGCTTGCAAGCGCCGGATTTCGGGAAATAAAAGAGGTTTGGCAAATAAAGAACACCATCGTGCTGACCGCAACGAAGCAAAACAATTTGGAATCATGTCGGATTTCTTCAAGTCCGTGACCTGTTTTTTCAATAATAACCGGCCCGATAACCGTAGGATGGATGCAAGAGAAGTTTTTCCATCGATATCGGCAGAGGAGGTGATTGTATTGGAAACGACAACTTATTGGATCAACACCATGTGGGTGTTGGTCGCCGGGATTCTCGTGTTTTTTATGCAGGGCGGATTCGCGCTTTTGGAGGCGGGCTTGACTAGGCCAAAGAACACGATCAACATCCTGTCAAAAAACGTGCTCGACTTCGGTTTCGCGACAGTGGCTTACGCGCTGTTCGGCTTCGGGCTGATGTATGGGGACGACGGGGCGTTTGGGATCATCGGCACCACGCTGTTCGCAAACCCGCTCGGGTTTGACACCGGCGGCGGGCTTGACCCGAAGGTCTTTTTCTTTTTCCAGCTTGTGTTCGCCGGCGCGACGGCAACGATCACATCGGGCGCGATGGCGGAGCGGACAAAATTCAAGGCGTACTTATTTTACAGTTTTTTCATCTCGCTTATCATTTACCCGGTCGGCGGCCACTGGATCTGGGGCGGCGGCTGGCTTTCGCAGATCGGCTTCATGGACTTCGCCGGCTCGACGGCGGTGCACTCGATCGGCGCGTGGGCCGGGCTCGTCGGCGCGGCGATGGTGGGCCCAAGGCTTGGGCGCTATATGAAAAGCGGGAAGGTCAAGGCCATTCCCGCCGGCAATATCCTGATTGCGACGCTTGGCATGTTCATCCTGTGGCTCGGCTGGTACGGGTTCAACCCGGGCAGCGAGCTTGGGTTTGACGAAGTGACGCTGCACACCGTCGTCACCACGACGATGGCGGCCGGCGGCGGCATGCTCGCCTCGACATTCCTGACTTGGGGGCGTTACGGGAAACCCGATCTTTCGATGGTGCTCAACGGCACGCTCGGCGGCCTTGTGGCGATCACGTCCGGCTGCCCGTGGATCGACTTCTGGCCGGCGCTGCTCGTCGGCGTGCTTGGCGGCATCGTGGTCGTCTTCTCGGTTGAGTTCATCGACAAAAAACTCAAAATCGACGACCCGGTCGGCGCGATCAGCGTCCACGGCACCTGCGGCGCGCTCGGCACGCTTTGCGTCGGCTTGTTTGCCCACCTCAACACAGACGTGCAGGGCCTGTTTTACGGCGGCGGCGCCGGGCAGCTCGGCCTGCAGGCCATCGGGGTCGTCGCGATTTTCGCGTGGACGTGCGGCTCTTCCTGGGTGCTGTTCAAGATCATCAAGTCCACAATCGGGCTGCGCGTGAGCGAAAAAGAAGAAATCGAAGGGCTCGACATTCACGAGCACGGCGCGGAAGCGTACCCGGATTTTGTCTCTCAGGAGAGAGAATAAGGAAGCGAGGTGCGAGATATGGATACCATCAGCAAGATTACCATTATTACACGGAGGGAAAAATTTGAGGCGCTCAAGGACGCGCTGCAGGCCATCGGCATCACGGGCATGACGATCACGCTCGTCGAGGGCAGCGGCGTGCAGAAGGCGAGCATCCGGTATTACCGCGGCATCCGGGAAGAAGTCCGGCTGATGCCCAAGATCAAGGTCGAGCTCATCGTCTGCGAGGTGCCGGTGCAGGCCGTGATCGACACGGCGCTGAAAGTGCTGCAGACCGGCGAGATCGGCGACGGCAAAATCTTCGTTTCCGAGGAACTGCGCGTCGTGAAGATACGGACCGGCGACGAGGGCCGCGCGGCGCTCGTGGACGCGGAAGAATAGGGGGCGGCTATGGGCGTTGATATGTATATGGTGAGCATCATCACCAGGCGCGAGAAATTGCTGGCCCTCGTTGACGCGCTCGGCGAGGTCGGCGTGAAAGGGCTGACGGTCACGCACGTGGAAGGCTTCGGGACGCAGCTCGGCGTGAAGGAACGCTACCGCGGCGTGGAAGCGGAAATCCATATGTTTCCCAAAGTGCTTGTGGAAACGGTGATCTCGCGCGTGCCGGTGGACAGCGTCATCGAAACCGCCAAGAAGGCCCTGTATACGGGCCGGCCGGGCGACGGGAAACTCTCGGTCTCCCGGATCACGAAAACCGTGCGCGTGCGCACGGGCGAGACGGACGTCGCCGCGCTGCGCAACCCGGACGAGCCGGAGTAAAGGCGCACACAGCAAGCAGCACATTCTGCCGCCCCCGCGCAAACAGCAAACGGGGCGGCAGTTCTATTATTATTGTTCTATTCGGAAATGCGCATCCGCCCCCTGTTTTGATAATAATATTTCATGAACTGCCTTGGGGATATCCCCGTGAACTCTTTGAACTCCCGCGAAAAATGCGCCTGGTCCGCGTAGCCGAGGCCGGCGATGCAGGAAGCAAGCGTTTCGGGGCGGGACGGGGCGGGGCCGGCTGTGCCGCCGCCGGCCCGTATCATATTGTGCAGGGCGTTTTGAAAGCGCGTGATGCGCAGGAAAGTTTTCAGGCTGATATTGGTGTCGCTTTTCATGAGGCGCGCGAGCTGCCGCTCCGAATAGCACAGCTCATGCGCCAATTGCGCGACCGTGGCCACGCCCCGCGTGTCGTTGACGCGGCTGATAATCGCCTTGACCGAGTCCGTCAGCCAGCAATCCGTGAACATCCCGCCATACAGCGGCAGGAAAAGCCCGATCATCTCGTCCAAGCGCCTCAGCTTTGAAAGCCGCTCGACAAAACCGCCGAAAAGCGGCACGTCAAAGCTCGAATAGCTGATCTCCCGGTCCGCGACCTCGGCAAGCGAAAAATCATCGAGCGAAAAAAACATCCCCGGCTTCAGGCGAAAGCCAAAATAATGGTAGCCGGGGTGCGAGGCCAAAACCTTGCGGTGTTTCGGCGTCCCGAGGACTTCCACGAAATAATCCGTGTCGTTGTAGATAAAGATGGTATCTACGCAGCCGTGCGGGACGCCGTTGAAAACGGTCTTGTCGAGATATGTTTCGGGCATGAAGAAATGATAGAAGCGGATCTGCGTCGGGAAATAAACCATCTTTTGCTCGAACCCAAGGGTGTGGTTCTTGAAAAAGGGCTGGTAAATCCGAAAATCATTGTCCTCTATGTATAGATTATTCATCCACGCCCGCGATGCCGCAAACCCTGCGCGGCGCTACAGCGCGTAGCTGTCCCAGAGCGGCAGCACGCGGCCGATGCCCTGCGCCTTGGCGCTTTCAAACACGCGGAAGGCTTCCGACAGGTCATGTATGCCCATGCCGATGGGATTGAAGAATATCTTCTCCTTGCTGCCCCCGCGGCCCGGCAGCTCGCCTGTCACGACTTGGCCGAGGTTGCCGCAGATGGCCGTCTCCGGGATGAAACCGTCCCGGACCGCGCGCCACGAAACATCCGCGCCGTGGTGCTTGACCTGGCCCCAGTCGTCGGCAAAAATCTTGCCCATGTATTTGAGCGCTTCGGGCGGGGTGTCCCAGAAACTCGTCTCGATGTGCGTGACGCCCTCATCCCACCATTCGGGCACGATATAGGGCGATTTTGCCATCGTCGCCGTGCAGATCACGTCCGCGCCGCGCTGCGCATCCTCGTATGACGTCGCGGCGACGAGCTCGACATCCACCTTGCCCTTCATTTCCTCAACAAACGCCTTTACGTGTTCGGCGTTCGGGCTGTAGACCTTGGCGCGCTCAATGCCCGCAAGCGCGTTTGCCACGCCGAGCAGCTGCGTCTTGCCGATGACGCTGGAGCCAAACACCGTGAGGGTTTTCGCGCCCGGCTTCGCGAGGTATTTCGCGGCCACGCCCGACGCGGCGCCCGTGCGCATCGCGGAAACAAGCGTCGCGTCCATAATCGCCTGCGGCATGAGCGTCTCGGGATCGACGATGATCTCGATCGCGTTTGCGCGCGGCAGGTTGTATTTCGCGGGGTTCCACGGCTTGCTCGGGATGAATTTGATGCCCGACGTGTTCACCGGCCCGATGCCGATTTTCGCCTCAAGCTCATCCTTGTACGCCGAGCCCCCGAGCCACGCCGGCATGGACATAATGCGCCCGATCGTCTCCTCGCTGTCCTCGCCGCCCCAGCGGATGACCGGCTTCGGAGGCAGGATGAAATCGCCCTTGCCGTGCAGGAAAAACGACCGCTCCGTCGCCTTTAGCGCGCCCTTCATGTCAAGCCCGCCCGCCTTCACGCAATCGTCCTGCGAGAGATATAAAAATTCGACTTTGTTGTACATAATGCACCTCCTGTTTCACTCGTTAATTTACAATGATTGCAATACCCTCTATCTCACTGCTTCGCCTTGAAGCGGTCGTACCGGAGCCCGCTGATATCGATGCTTGTAGACGCCCCGTCGAGCATGAGCTCCTTCACCGCAATCGAAACCGCCGGCGAAATTCCAAACCCGTGCCCCGTGAACGCAAACGCAAGCGTCAGCCCCGGCGCCTCCTCCACATTGCTGATGACCGGCACGCCGTCCACGCAGGTGTCAAACTGCCCCGACCAGCAGCGGATGATCTTCACATTCGCAAACGACGGGAAGAAACGAATGATTCCGCGGACCAAAGACGGCGCCGTGTACGCCTCCGTCGGATGGTCGTCGTGGTTGGACGTGAAATGCTGCAGCCCGCTGACGCCGCCGAGCAAAAATGAGCCGTGCTTCGTCTGATGGCCGTAAAAGTCCGCTTCCGCAGTCCCGAGCACTTGGTCGAACATCGGCGGCAACTGCTCTGTTACAAACACCTCTTCATCCTCGCGCTCGACCGGGACGTCGATCCCGACCGTGTTCACGATGGCGCGCGACGCGTAGCCCGCCGCCACCAGCACACGGCCCGCCTCATAGACGCCGTTGTCCGTGTAGACATAGCGGATGCGCCCTTTCGCCTTGCCGAGCCCAAGCACCGTGACGCCCGTCACCGCCACCGCGCCGTAGGCAAGCGCCTTTCTGTAAAAGCCGATCGTCGTATGCAGCGGGTTGGCATAGCCATCCGTCGGGCACCAGCTCGCGCCGAGCACGTCGTCTGACATATAGGGGCAAATCTCGCGCGCTTCGTCGCCGGTGACCATGCGGACGTCGAGCCCGACCTTCTTTGAGCTTTCCGCGAGCGCCTTCAGCTTTTCCAAATGGGCCTCCGTGCGCCCGAGGCGCAAATTGCCTTCCCGCACATACTCGACATCGACGCCAAGCTCCTCGCCGAGCGCCGGCCAGATATTTTGGACCCCGTACATGGCAAGCGGGAGCTCGCGCACGTCGCGCGCCGACTGCCGCACGCCGCCCGCGTTGCGGCCCGAAGCGTCCGCGCAGATTTCTGTCTTTTCGAGCAAGAGGACGGACAGGCCCTCTTTCGCGAGGCGGTAGGCCGCGGCGCAGCCCATGACGCCCCCGCCGATTACGATGGCGTCGGCGCCCTTTTTCCCGATGGTTTCTGTGCTAATCAGCATAGCCCTATGCCTCCTTTGACTCTTCCGTGCTCTTGCCAAGCTCCTCCATGATGACGGGCCGCACCGGCATGCGCCCGGTGATATGCCCAAGCCCGGAGACCGGCAGGCCCAGCTCGCGCGAAATGATCCCAAGCACGAGCCGCTGGCAGGTCTGCCCTTGGCAAAGCCCCATGCCGCACCGCAGAAACCGTTTCACCTCGCCGAACGTACAGACGCCGTCATGGAGCGCTTTCCGAATCTCGCCCTTCGTGACTTCCTCGCAGCGGCAGACAACCATATCGTCGTCCGGCTGAGCGGCAAAAGGCGCGTCGTTTTTTACCCGAACCATCACTGCCATCCCTATATGCCTCCTTCCGATTCCGGCCTGAAAAACCGCGCGCGGGCGATTTCGGAAACCGGCACCTTCATCACGACCATCGGCGTTTTGTCCATCGCCGCACCGGCGCGCACCTCGACCACCTCCGCGCCGCAGAGCTCCCCGCCGTCGCGGCCCAGCGCCCTGCCCTTGTCGCCCTTTTGCGGCAGCGGCACAAACTCATAGGGCAGACCCACAGTCCCATAGCCGTCTTCATACGTTTCGTTGACAAGGAAAATCGCCTGCCCCGAGCAGGCGCCCACGCAAAGCGCGCAGCCCGAGCAAGCCTTTTCCCCAGCAATCTGCGGCAGCGCCGTGATGTTGTCGCCGACCAAAATGCAGCCCTTCGGGCACACGTCCTGGCAGGGGTCGCATGGGATATTCTGCGTGCATTCAATCACCGGGCGCGGCCCGCCTCCGCCCCCGCCGATGCCGGCAGCCGGAAACGCCGCCGCTTCCGCGTCGCTCAGAAAGCCCCGCGCCAGCAAGGATTCCGAAAGCGGGTATCCCTCGTCCGTTTGCACGATGTCCGTCCGCCCCTTGTTTCCCGGCGCGAACATGCCCGCGCGAATCTTCGCAAGCGATTCCTTGTACCCGAAAGCCTTCGTTTCAAAATCCGCCGCCGTGATATAGCCCAGATCCCGCGCCGCTGCGGCCGCCGCGATCTTGCCTTGTATCATCGCCGAGCTCGCTTCCTCGATGCCCGCCACGTCGCCGGCGCAAAAGAGGCCCTTGACGGAAGTCTCGCCCTCATCGGTCAGCGCTGCCACATAGCCGCCTTTCGCGGGATCGTACACGAGTTCGGCGCCCGCGTTGTCCGCAAGCTGGCTCATCGGCGACAGCCCGACCGCGATGCAAACCGTATCGATGTCCAAGGGCATCTCCGTCCCCGGGATCGGCGTGAAGTCCGCGCCCACCTCCGCGATGACCGCGCCTTCGACCTTTTCCGCCCCCACCGCTTTCACGACCGTATGGGATGTATAGAACGGGACGCCGGTCCGCGCCAGCTTGGCGGCATGCACGCCATAACCGCCGATGCGCGCCGCCGCGTCCACAACGGCCACAACGTCGCAGCCCGCCTGTTTGAGCTGGAACGACACGACGAGCCCGACATTGCCGGAGCCGACCATGAGAATCTTCTTGCCGGGCCGCACGCCATGCAGGTTCATCAGTGTCTGGGCCGCCCCCGCCCCCATAACGCCCGGCAGTGTCCAGCCGTCAAATGTCATCATATTCTCGCTCGCGCCCGTCGCGATCACGATGGCGTCCGCCTTGCAGTTGCGCACTTCGCCCTCGAGCCGGACTGCGATTTCTTTATTTTTGTAAATGCCGAGGACTGTCGCGCCGAGCACGACCTTGACGCCGATCCCCCGCGCAGCCTCAAGCAGGTTTTGCCCGATCTTCACGCCGCGCGTCCGCGCCTGATGCTCGCGGCTTCCGAAAAATTTGTGGATCTGCTTGAAAAGCTGCCCGCCCGGCCACTCGTTTTCATCAAAAACGACGACCTCCAAACCGGACTGCGCAGCCTCGATCGCCGCCGACAAGCCCGCCGGCCCCGCGCCGATCACGATCATTTCATAGCGCTTCATGTGCTTCACCCGCCTTTCGCAGCCCGTCCTGCGTTTCCACGGCCATCCCCTCCGCGAGCGGCGTCATGCAGGTCCGCACATTTGGCACGCCGTCCACGATCATGACGCAGTCCGTGCAGCGCCCGATCGCGCAAAAAATCCCGCGCGGCTCATGCCGTTTCACCGTGTAGCGATGCGTGTCCACGCCCATCGCCTTCAGCGCCGCCGCGACCGGCTCGCCCTCATAGCCCATCGCTTCATCCCCATTGTAGGAAAAGCAAACGAGACGGCCTTTCCCGTAATCGTCTATGATCGGATGCTTCTCGATCCTCATTGTTGCCCTGCCTCCTCTCCTGCCGCAGCGGGCCTGCCGAGCCGTCCCGGAATGCCTTCGGCCCGCAAAACCGCTTTCATACGGCAATCATAAACAAAGCGCCCTGCCCGGTATTGAACGAAGCGGACAGCGCGTTGAAGAAACAGGACGCGTTTTTGAAGAAATCGGACATCGTGGGAACGCCAAGCAAACAGGCTGATAATTCAAAAATATCTGAAAATTATGAAATTATTCTTTACATTTCTGTTTTTTGTGTAATAATGAGATAGATGATGGCGTTGGCGCATACGGTTGCATGGAGGCGAGGGCAATGGGAGACTATAGTTTGAGTGATGGCATATTCAAGATTTATCAGCCGTTTTTCAAGAACCACACGGTCGGTTTTGAGCAGCAGATGGTGTTTGCGCCGGCCCAGATGCGTTTTTACCATTTCTATATGCCGGAAAATTATCTCGGCAAAAGCGATTTCACCTGCATTCCGGACGGCTGCGCGGACGTCGTGTTCGTATATGACGATGACAGCTGCAAGGTCGAGTTCATCGGCTCGCCGCTCACGCGCAAATCGCTCGCCTGCTATCCCGGCTCACATTATTTCGGCGTCCGCCTCAAGCCCGGCATGTTTTTCGACCTTGACGACATCTCGCTTGCCGACGTGACGGACCACGAGATTTTGTATTCGAGCAACGACTTGAAAGCAGACGCTTTCTTTGACAGGCTGCGCGGCCACAGGACGCTGCAAGAAAAGATCGACTTGTTTTTTAATGAATTTTCCGCCTCGCTGACGGACACCTACCTGCCTCTCCCCGTGCGCGCCATCATCAACGGCATCAATGAAAACAAGGGCTGCATCTCCGTTTCGGATCTTGCGGGAAATCTCTGTTATTCGGAGCGCCAGATACGGCGCTTGCTTGACGGCGGCATCGGCATCGGCCCCAAAACCCTTTGCCGCATCGTGCGGTTCCAAAACGTGCTCCACCGCATGATCGCCAATCCAGACCTCAACAATATGCACTATATCACAGACCTCGACTACGCGGACCAAGCGCACTTCCAGCGCGAGTTCAAAGACTTCACGGGGATATCGCCGCTGGAGTTCAAGCGCTTCTACAAGCGGTCGCTCGGGCGCGTCGCCACCGCAGACATCATATGAGAAATGGTTTTGTAATTGTTGACCGAAAAAGATATCACACGCTTAAGGAAACGCTGATTAATGTTGAAATTCCAACCATTATGTCGCATCCCGCATCCTTATCATTCACAACCAAGTTGCATTTTCCGTCAAAATCATCATGCCGCGCTCGTCACAAAATGTATAGCGGGAAATTTGTCACGCCGCATCCTTGTATTCCCTATAATTCTCAGGCGCAAGCGCTTCGCTGTCCGGCGGCGACAAAACAATGCCATCTTTTTTGAATGTGATCGAGATATCGCCCGACCTGTATGTCGCAAAGATTTTCGCGCCGGCTTCACTCAGCCGTTCCATCACGGCTTGGTTCGGGTTGTCGTACCTCTGCCCCGGCCCCTCGCTGCTGATGATCGCAT
>JAITMX010000001.1 GCA_031290775.1 Eubacteriales Family XIII. Incertae Sedis bacterium | reverse complement strand
AGCGCGGACAGGCTCATTGGGTCTGCCGCGAAGCGAAAGGCTCGCGTCCGCCAAGTATTTGGCCGAGCGCGGGAGCAGCCACTTCATGGATGACATCACAAGCGCGGAAGCCGCCGATTTGGGGCTTGGAGGGGAGCGATGAATAGAAAACAGCGCTATTTGCTGATGGAAGCCCCGTTTGGGCGGTGCGCCCACTGCGGCAAGCCGATGGAAGAGCAGAAAATCCATCGGGGCCCGAAGAGAATCTATTGCGGCCCGTCATGCAACCTGCAAGCGTGGCGGGCAAGACGGAAAGGGACGGCGCTATGCTAATCGCGATATCAATCATAGCCATAGTTGCATCCGCGGCGGCCTGCGCCGGGATTGCCTGCTCGGCGTGGCGGCGGGCGAAAGTCGCCGAAAAGAATTTTGACGTGGCCTTGGCCGCGTGTGAAACCTACCGCAAACTTGCGGATCATTATTACTCGAAATGCCTGCGCGGGGCATCGGCAGGGAGGGCGCCCATCCCCGCCGGGGCGGTTTACGTCGGCGGATGCCCGGATGACAGCCCGATGCCGGAAACAACAGCCAGTGCCGAAGGCACGTCATGCGCTGGGTGCTGCTACGACGGCGGGCGGTTTTGCAGAACATCCTTGAAGTGCGTCGGCTACGAATTGTGGACACGGGACGGAATAGCGACGCTTGACGAGGAGCGGCGCGGCGATGGAGAACCCGCGCCCGAAGCGGGCCGGGTTGGCGATGAAACGATAGAGCGGATATTGTCTAAAAAGCCTGCTGCCGTAAAGCGGGACGATTGGCTGATGATGGTACGGGAATTGTCAGACCGCAGAAATGCAGAGAGGTGCGAGTGAAATAATGGGCGCAAAAACTAAAATCGAATGGTGCGATGCGACATGGAGCCCTGTCACAGGGTGCCTGAATAGCTGCCCGTATTGCTATGCGCGGGGCATTGCGCGCAGGTTCGGGACGTTGGACGCAAATAGTGGGTTTTGTGATGAAACCATGAAAGAAATCATTACAGATCGCGGCGTGATTGCAGAAATGTCGCGTCGGCTAAACGGGGAGCCATACCCTTATGATTTTGTGCCGACCTTTCACCGCTACCTCCTTGAAAAGCCGCAGCGCATGAAGAAACCACGGACAATCTTTGTATGCTCAATGGCTGACCTGTTCGGGGGGTGGGTGCCGGACGAGTGGATACAGGAAGTGTTCAAAGCGTGTGAATCTGCCCCGCAGCACAGGTATCTGTTCCTGACGAAAAACCCGGACAGATACCAATGGATTAACAATGAAGACGGGGAGGCCGGAGAACCGAACCTTGCGCTTTGTGGCACTCCGTACTTGCTTGGCGCGAGCGTGACGAATCAAGAGCAGCTTGATACGGCTTATGGCAGCGCCGCCGACTGGATAAGCGTTGAGCCAATGCGCGGACATCTCGAATTTGATGGGGCGTCCACCTATTGCGGCAGATATGCACAGGATGAAGCGGCGCGGTGGTCATGGATTGTGATTGGCGCGGAAACCGGGAACAGCAAAGACAAGGCTGTGCCAAAACGCGAATGGATAGATGAGATTGTGGGTTGCTCGAAACATTGCAAAACACCCATCTTCATGAAAGATTCGCTCGCCCCAATCATGGGCGAGGAAAACATGATCCGCGAGCTGCCGTTTTGGGGCAGAAAGGGAATGTGGCGTGATTGAAAAAATAGACATACTCGGGGTGACCTACGCAATCAGCCTTGTGCCGGCCATATCGCGCGAAAAATACACGATTGGGCAATGCGACTATGCCAACCAGTCAATCGATCTTGATATGGCGCCGCCGCCCGACCTTATGGGCGCGACGCTGTTTCACGAGGTGCTCCACGCCGTTTTGGAGGGCGTCGGCGAGGATTGCGTCAATTCCGACGAGGGGTCCGTGCAGCGAATCGCACGCGGGCTGTACCAGGCATTGAAGCCGTATGTTGATTTTTCGGGGAAAGAGAAGAGATTAACCGCAAAGAGGTAACGTATTTTGGAAAAGAAAATTGTCTATTTGGAAAAGTCAGCGGGTTCTGACGCATATCACCCCGAAAACTCTGCAATCCGCATGGCACGGGAAATCGCAAGAGGACATCGGGAGCGCAAGAAGAAACTGCAAGAGTGCTTGCGGCGCATTAATGAGATACGGCAAGATGTATTGTCACCAAAGATTGACGGTATGCCGCATACGAACCGTCCGTATACTGACAGGATAGGGGAGCGGGTTGCAAAGATTGAAGACTTGCAAAAGTACATCGACCGCAATAAAGAAATGGTTGATGTCGTTGAAGCGTCGTATGACAAGGTATGCAGAGGGCGGCATATATCCAAAAGCATGATTGCGGCGCATGGTTCAAAGTCCGAGATCCTTGGACAGGCACGGCAGTCAATGCGGCTCGCAATGGAACACAAAAACATCGCTTACGACGATATATATTTTGCTTGGTCGCCGCTCATCTGGAAGCAAGAGCGCCGGGCATTCCTTTTGCGGATTGCAAGGAGTTTGTATTTGGGAGATGTGCCGGACTGCACGGACGACGGGGAATAGCGCAGTGGCGAAAGCAGCCAAAGGGATGGCATGGGAGTTTCGCGTAATAAAAAACGCCAGAGCATTTAAGCCCCGGCGTTTTTCGGATATATGGCGCGTTTCGGCTATTCGCTTGCGCCTCTTTCCGGCCATTGCAGAAACTGCACCCGTTCGGCCACAATCTTGACCGGATAGCGTTTGACGCCCTCGCTGTCGGTGTAGAAGTCGCTGCGGAAACGCCCCTGGACGCCTGCAAGAAAACCCTTGCGCAGGTATTTTTCGCACATATCGCCCTGATTGCCAAAAACCGCAACGTTGATGAAGTCAGTCCGATCCTCCTTGCTAAATGTGTCGTCAACCGCAAACCGAAGAGTGCATACCGTATGCCCCTCGCTGTCCTTTTTGGTTTCCGGGTCTTTGACCAGCCTTCCGATAATTGCTACTGTGTTCATTTTGATTCTCCTTTCGCTGCCGCTTTTTATCCAATATTGGATTGGGGGGACGGTATTTTGTGCGCCCCGTCCCCCGGCGCTGTTTCCGCTTTATCCGATTGCGTCATATACCCTGCGCCGAATCGCGGCTAATGCTTCACGGAGCTCATCGCACTCATTGCGCATATCCGACAATTCCTTTTCCAGTGCCAAAATCTTGCGTTGCCCGGGTGTCAGCGGGTCAATCTCAAACAGCTTCCCCACTTCCCCGTTGTCCAAATATACCCGGGCATACTCCTCCTTGATTCCACTGTCATTGCTTATCATCTGCGCCTTGATCCCGTAAGCGTTTTGCGGGATTCTTAAGCAGTAGGCGTCTGTATATCGATCATTGAACACATATTCCTTGTAGTCGTAATCCCACGGTGTGTTGTGCCCGTCCCTGACTTCCTTTATCCATTCTGCGCGAATTGTGAATGCTTTCATTCCCCCACCTCCACGCGTCTGCAATCAAGCTTCCACTGCTTGATGTACAGCAGCGCCGCCGCTTTCGCCTCCGCCTTT
>JAITMX010000178.1 GCA_031290775.1 Eubacteriales Family XIII. Incertae Sedis bacterium | reverse complement strand
ACATACGGGGACTCCCCGGTGGCGCTTGCGCTCTCCGCCGCCGGTTCCGGCATTGGCAATGTAACGTGGAGCCGCACGTCGGGCAGCGACGCTGTGGCGACGCTGACTTCCGCAGGCGAGCTTGCCATAAACGGCGAGGGCAGTATAACAGTGCGGGCGGACAAGGCGCAGGACGGCGACTTCGCCGCCGCCTACGATACCAAGCAGGTCACGGTGCAGAAAGCTGCGCCGAGCGTCACGCTGAACGCCTCCGGCGGCGAGGGCGGCAGCGCGGTAGCGCTTTCCGCGACAGTCGCCAAGGTGGGCGGCGGCGCAGTGCCTGCCGGCACGGTGCAGTTCTATGAGGCGACGGCTTCCGGCGATGTTGCCATTGGCAGCCCCGTCGCACTTGCGCCGGGCACGGGCGACAACGCAGGCAGGGGCGTCGCAAGCATCAGCGCAGGCGTGCTCTCCGGCGGCGGCCACAGCTTCAAGGCCTATTACAGCGGCATGGCAGGCAAATACAACGGCCAGGCAGGGACGCTGGACGACTACTCGGTGGGCAAGGCCGTACAGGCGGCGCTCAGCATAGACAGCCCCGGCACGCATGCCTTCGGCGACGCGGACTTTTCGCTTGCCACATCCGGCGGCTCGGGCAGCGGCAGCGTCAGCTACTCGGTGGAGGCAAACGGCGTGCTGGCCATCACTGCCGGAGGCTTGGTGCACATAACCGGGGCGGGCAGCGTGACCGTCACGGCAACGAAAGCGGCGGACAGCTTCTACAATGCCGCCACCGCCACGCGCGAGATCGCCATAGGCAAGGCGACGCCTACGGCGATATCGGCTACAGGGTCAGCCATCACCTATGGCCAGGCACTCTCGTCCTCGACACTATCCTCCGGCAGCGCGACAGGCGTGGCCGGCCAGATCGGCGGCGCCTGGGCCTGGAGCGCGCCTGCGGTTGTTCCTGATGTAGCGAACTCGGGCTATGCCATAACGTTCACCCCTGCGGACACTGCCAATTATGTGTCGGCGGCAGGCACGGCGGGCATAACGGTGAACAAGGCGGCGCCAACGGTCGGTTTTGCCCCGCAGGCCTCGGCGATATTGCCATACACCGGCGTATTGCCTTTCACGCAGAAGCTGGGCGATTCCGCTTTCACGGGCGGCACGGTGGGCTACTACCACGGCGGCGCGTGGACGGAGATTTCCGGCACATGGGCTTGGGACAGCACGGACGCGGACACGGCCACCGGCCTTGCCAACGGCTATGCCACAAGCGGCATACGGGCGGTGAAAGCCACATTCACGCCTGCGGACAGCGTTTCCCATACACCCGCTTCATCTTATTTCAACGCAGTGGGCGGCTATGCGCTTTCCGTCACGGTCTATTCGCCATTGACGCGGATCATCACGCTGCCTGCGGTGGGCGGCTCTCCGGGAGGGCATCTGGAATACGGCCAGCGCCTCAGCGACCTGCCGCTTTCCGGCGGCAGCGCGGAGACGGCCGCTGCCGTGCCGGTGGCAGTGCCCGGCAGCTTCGAGTGGAGCGCGCCCTCCGAGCGGGTCTCGGCGATGGGGCCGCAAAACAAGCCGGTGACCTTCATCCCCGACGATGAGACGGCAACGCCCGAAATCCAAGACTCCGGCTATGTGCGCGCCTATGGCGAGGTTTCCGTCACGGTGGACAAGGCGACGCCGGCAGTCGATACGGCAGGCAGCGCCACTGTGGTTGTGTACGGCAATGCGCTTTCCACCGGGGGCTTTGGCAGCTACACATGGAAAAACCCTTACAGCGGGGCAACGGTTACGGGAAGCCTCGCGTGGGCCAGCCCCGCAAGCATCATCACGGCGGACGGCGTCTACGGCGCGATCTTCACGCCGGATGCGGCATTCGCGGATTTCTACACGGCAGCTGCCGTCAATGTGAACGTGGAGGTGAAAGCCGACAAGGCGGCGCTTGAAGACGAGATGCAGTCCGTCAACGACGGCGCCACGCCGGGCTTTGACCTGAACACCGAGACCGCGCCGCCGTACTACAAGGACAACTACCCGGCAGGCGCGTGGGAAGGCCTGATGGATGCCTACGCCGATGCTGCAGCAGCCTACGCCGACGCGTCGGCGACGCAGGCGGAGGTGGATGCGGCCGCATCTGCGCTCGCCTTGGCGCTTGCCGCCATTGCCGCGCAGGACCACCCGGTGGTGGGGGATGGCGGCAGCGCGCTCGGCGCCCCCGACTACCACCACGAGGTGGATCTGGACGCATTTGGCCGCCAGGTGGATGTCGAGTTCAAGGGCCACGCGGGCACGGCAGCAGGGCTGAGCCTGGACGGCGTCCCGTACGGCATCGTGGGCAGGGTCGGATATCCGCATCCGGACACCGCCGCCGGCTTCACGGCCTATGACGTTTTTGATGCGGGCGGCGTTCGCGTCGGGGCGATTACCGATGGCAGCGCCATCGTGCATCTGGATGCCGCGTATGTGGACACGCTCGCCAACGGCAGCTATACGCTCGCGCTGGCATTCAGTGACCCGGCGGGGGAAGGAACGGGCACGGCAACGCTTGACGTTGGCCGCGCGTTCACCATCACTGCCACTGCGGGCGCGCATGGGGCCATATCGCCCTCCGGCGCCATCAGCGCAGAGCGCGGCTCAAGCAGGGGGTTCGCCATCAGCGCGGACAGCGGCTATCATGTGGCCGATGTGCAGGTGGACGGCGTGGGCGTCGGGCCTGTGGGCGACTATACGTTCACGGGTATCACAGCAGACCACACCATCGCCGCCGCGTTTGAGGCGGATGCGGCACTGCCGCCTCCCGGAAACACCGTCCCGGCTGCGCCGGGCAGCGTGACGCCGGACACGGGCGACGGCATGGATCTCCTGCTGTGGTTCCTGCTCTGCTTTGCGTCGCTCGACGGGCTCTTGCTCTACCTTTTCTTTGCAGGCAGGCGCCGCCCGCAGCGATAGGCAAATACTAGGCAAATATTATTCCGGCAAAAGATTGACAAAGCCTGCCGGCTTTGTTATCGTATTGATAACATATATCACATAGTTGTATTGTATGTTATATTGGAAACGGAAGCGGGTACGGGGACAGAGACAGGCAATGCGCATTTTGGACATGGTGGGCAACACGCCGCTGATCGAGCTTGCAAATATGGCGAAGGCTTTCCCGGGCGTCACGGTGCTCGGGAAGGCTGAGTTTGCCAACCCCAGCGGTTCCGTCAAGGACAGGGCCGCAAAGGCGATGCTGCTCGACGGGATCGAAAAAGGGCTTTTGACAAAGGGCAAGACGGTGGCCGACGCGACGAGCGGCAACACCGGTATCGCGTACGCGATGATCGGCGCCGCGCTCGGATACCGCGTCTCGCTGTATATGCCCGCCAATACGAGCATGGAAAGAAAGCGCATGATCCGGTATCTCGGCGCCGAAATCGTGGAGACCAGCCCGCTTGAGAGTTCGGACGGGGCGTTTCGCGCAGTCCGCGAAGCGCTTGCGCGGGAGCCGGGGCGGTATTTTTACCCCGACCAGTACAACAATCCTGCCAATCCCGGCGCGCATTACGAAACGACCGGCAGGGAGATATGGGAACAGACCGGGCGCAGTGTCACGCATTTTGCCGCGAGCATGGGGACGTCCGGCACGTTTACGGGCGCCGCGCGCAGGCTCAAAGAGGAAAATCCCAATGTCCGCGCCATCGCGGTACAGCCTGATTCCCCGTTCCACGGCATAGAGGGGACAAAACATATGGCGTCTACGATTCGCCCGGGCATCCTCGACGAGAGCCTGCAAGACGATGTCGTCTATGTGACGACAGAAGAAGCCTATGAAACCACGCGCCGCCTCGCTTTGCAAGAGGGGATTTTTGCGGGGATATCATCGGGCGCAAACGTGGCGGCGGCGCTCAAAATCGCGGGGGCAGCGCCCGCAGGGTCGGTCATCGTGACCATCCTTTGCGACAGCGGGGCAAGATACCTGTCCGACCGGTTTTGGGATCCGCCGCAAACGGAAGGCATATTTGACTGGAATATTTGACGGAAAGGACATATACTAAAACATCTGATGAAAAGGATATATCATAAATGAAACTGGCAGACGAACTGAAATCGGCGATCCGCAAAGAAGGCGAAGCCGCCTATCCAAACGAGTGCTGCGGCGTCGTCCTCGGGGAGATATCGGGGCGCGGCGACTGCGTGGCGGTCCGTTTGCTGCCCGTGCCAAACGCAAGGGATGGCAGCGAAACGTGGCATCGCTACGAGATTGCGCCGGAGGATTTTTTGCGCGCGGAACGGGAGGCCCGCAGCTTGGGCCTCGATATCATCGGAATCTACCACTCGCACCCCGACCATCCGGCCGTGCCGTCCGAGTTCGATCTGAAAACCGCGCTCCCCTGGTACTTTTACGCGATCGTTTCGGTCGCGGACGGCAGGGCGGCGGAGCTGACAAACTGGAAGCTTGCGGACGACGGAAGCCGTTTTGTGCGAGAGGCGGAAAACTGAAAGGAATACACTGGATTCCGGAGATTGCCCTGCGGGCAACTCCTCAGGCGCTTATGCAACACCCATTGTCATTCCGGGCTCCGACCCGGAATCCAGATGCCAATCTAATACTGGATTCCGGGTCAAGCCCGGAATGACAGTGGTACAGGAGCTGACAGTGGTACAGAAAAAGGAGGATATGAATGGCAAAGATATTGATCCCGACGGCGCTGCGCGCGTTTACGGACGGAAAATCCGAGGCGGAGGCGGAGGGCAAAACTGTGGGCGAGGTGATTGCCGCGTTTGCGGCGGCGTATCCCGACATCGCGCGGCATTTGTATGATGAGGAGGGCAGGCTGCGCTCCTATGTCAACGTATTTGTGGGCGACGAAAACATCCGGGGCTTCGGCGGGCTCGACGCGCCCGTGAAAGATGGCGAGACGGTGACGCTCGTCCCCGCAATCGCGGGCGGGGGGGCCGGCCGCGCATGAGCAAGGGCATCATTTCCGACGACAGGCTTTCGTCCCTGTCCAATGAGGAGATCGCCCGCTACAGCCGGCACTTGCTCCTGCCGCAAATCGGCCTTGAAGGGCAGGAGCGCCTCCGCGCCGCGAAGGCGCTCATCGTCGGCACGGGCGGCCTCGGCGCGCCGCTGGCGCTGTACTTGGCGGCGGCGGGCGTGGGGACGCTCGGCATCGTCGATTTTGACGTGGTGGAGGAGTCCAACCTGCAAAGGCAGATCATCCACAGCACACGGGACGTAGGCAGGCCCAAGGTCGCGTCGGCGGCAGACCGCATCCGCGCAATCAACCCCGGCGTCAATGTCATCACGCACAATACGCGGCTCACGAGCGAAAACGCGCTCGGCATCATCGGGGATTACGATGTCGTCGCGGACGGCACGGACAATTACCAGACGCGCTATCTTGTCAACGACGCCTGCGTGCTGCTCGGCAAGCCCAATGTCTACGGCTCCGTCTTCCAGTTTGAGGGCCAGGCCAGCGTGTTTTCCGCAAAGGAAGGCCCCTGCTACCGCTGCCTGTATCCTTCACCGCCGCCGCCCGGCCTCGTGCCGTCCTGCTCGGAGGGCGGGGTGCTCGGCGTCCTGCCCGGCATCGTCGGCACGATACAGGCAAACGAAACGATCAAGCTCATCGTGGGCGGCGGGGAAAGCCTCGTCTCCCGGCTCTTGCTCTTTGACGCGTGGGAGATGCGTTTCCGCGAACTGAAACTAGACAAGGATCCGGGCTGCCCGATCTGCGGGCGGAAGCCGAGCATTCACGGGCTGATAGATTATGAACAGTTTTGCGGCCTCAAGCCCGACCACGCGGAAGCGCCGGTGGACGCCATCGAGGCCAAAGAACTGAAAACGCGGCTCGACGCGGGCGACAAGATACAGGTGATCGACATCCGCGAGCCGCATGAACAGGCAATTGCACCATTTCCGGGCGCGAAATACATCCCGCTCGGGCAGATGGTGAGAAGGATGGACGAGTTCGACGAAAAGGTCGACTCCGTGTTTCTGTGCAAGATCGGCCAACGCAGCATATTTGCCATCCGCGCTTTGCGGGAAGCGGGGTACCAAGGCAGATTGCTCAATCTCAGGGATGGCGTAGGCGCGTGGGCGCGCGACGTCGACAACAATATGCCCAAGTATTGAAGTATTACAGGAGGTAATATCATGGCGGAAAAAAACATCAACAACGCGTTGACTTTCGACCAGGCTTATCAGCTTGCGGACGTCACAAAAACAAAACCGCAGTTTGCGGCCATCACGCCCAAATGGGTCGCAAGGCTGCTTGAATTCAAAGGGCTCGATGCGGGCATCTATCGCGTCAACAAGGTCGTGGAGGGCGACACGCCGCTTGACGTGCTCTGCAACCAAGACCCGAAAAAGGTCGATATCCCGCAGGGCTTTATCGCGTATGAGACAAAACCGCGTGAATACCTGCTCAACTCGATCTCGACGATCCTCAATGTGGACACCCGCGTCTCCGACGTTTACAGCTCCCCTTACGACCAGACGGCGGAACAGGTCAGCCTCGCGGTCGAGAGCCTGAAGGAACGGCAGGAAAGCCAGATTATCAATAACGATGATTACGGGCTGCTGAAAAACGTGGCGGAGGGCCAGCGCATCAAGCCGCGAACGGGCGCGCCGACGCCGGACGATCTGGACGAGCTGATCACGAAGGTCTGGAAAGACCCCTCGTTCTTTTTTGCGCACCCGCGCGCGGTCGCCGCGTTTGAGCGCGAATGCACAAGGCGCGGCGTCCCGCCCGTCACGGTGAACATCGCGGGCGGGACGTTCGTCACGTGGCGCGGGATCCCGCTGGTCCCGACGGACAAGCTCCTTGTCGACGGGCTGAAAAACCCGAAGTCGAAAGCGGGCAAGACAAACATCCTGTTGGTCCGCACGGGCGAGGCAAAACGGGGCGTCATCGGGCTTTACCAGCAAAACCTGCCCGGCGAGCAGTCCCGCGGGCTTTCCGTGCGCTTCCGCGGCATCAATGACGCGGGGGTCGCGTCCTACCTGCTTTCCGTATATTGCTCGGCCGCGATCCTTGCCGACGACGCCATCGCGGTGCTGGAAGACGTAGACGTCGGTGAATACTATGACTATCAATAATCAATTCCCGTACGGGTATGGGGCGCCGGCCGGCGGCCCGCAGGCGTACGGCTTGCCGTCGGAGGACGAGATCGCGCGGATCGCCGCCGCGTATTTTCCGGAGTTTGCGGGGGAGGGGCGCCCGACGGAACGCCCTGCGGAATCTGCGCCGCCGTTTGGGCCTGAAACGCAGCCGGCGGTTCAGCCCGCGCCCGCCGCGCCCGCCGCGCCCGCCGCGCCTACCGTTGCTTCTTACGGCGCGGCATCCGGCTATTCGCCAACGCTCGCGCCCGCTTCCGCTGCGGGCGTACAGTATGCCGCGCCGGAAAATGAAAAACACGAAGCCGCTTCGTATGAAAAGAGCAAGTACATCGGCGACCATTCCCTCGCGCAGATCCGGGCGGACTTCCCGATCCTTTCGGAGAAGGTGGACGGCGGGAAACCCTTGGTCTGGCTCGACAACGCGGCGACGACGCAGCGGCCAAAAGCGGTCATCGACCGGCTGTCATATTACTACGAACACGAAAATTCAAACGTCCATCGCGGCGCGCACACGCTCGCGGCGCGTTCGACCGATGCCTACGAGGGGGCGCGGCAAAAGGTCGCGGATTTCATCGGCGCGCCTTCGGCGGACAACATCGTCTTTGTGCGCGGCACGACCGAGGGCATCAATTTGGCCGCGCAGAGCTATGTGAAGCCGCTGCTTGCGCCGGGCGACGAGATCGTGCTGACGGTTTTGGAGCATCACGCAAACATCGTGCCGTGGCAGATGGTCGCCGCGGAGACGGGCGCGGCGCTCAAAGTTGCGCCGGTGAACGAAAGAGGCGAGCTTCTCGTTTCCGAATATGCGAAACTGTTTACTTCGCGGACGAGGTTTGCCTCCTTTGCGCACGTCTCAAACGCGCTCGGCACAGTCGCGCCCGCAAGCGAGCTGATTTCCATCGCGCATGGCTTTGGCGTCCGGACGCTTGTGGACGGGGCGCAGTCGGTCTCGCATATGCCCGTGAACGTGGCGGCGCTCGACGCGGACTTCTTTGTCTTTTCGGGGCACAAGGTCTTTGGGCCGACGGGGATCGGCGTGGTCTACGGCAAGAAGGAGCTGCTCGACGCGGCAAAGCCCTATCAAGGCGGCGGCAATATGATCGCCGACGTGACGTTTGGGCGGACGCTCTATCACGACGCGCCGCAAAAATTTGAGGCGGGCACGGGCAACATCGCGGATGCGGTAGGGCTCGGCGCAGCCATTGATTATGTAACCAAAATCGGCATCGCCAATATCGCGGCATGGGAGCACGAGCTGCTTGCGTACGCGACGGCGGAGCTCGGCAAGGTCAAGGGGCTGCGCCCGGTCGGCACGGCGCGGGACAAGGCGAGCGTGCTGTCTTTCGTGCTCGACGGCTACAGCGTGGAGGAAGTCGGGCAGCGGCTCAGCCATGAAGGCATCGCGGTACGCGCGGGGCACCACTGCGCACAGCCGATCTTGAGGCATTTCGGGCTCGAGGGGACCGTGAGGCCATCGCTCGCGTTTTACAACACGCCGGGCGAAATCGACGCCTTGGTTTCGGTGCTGAAAGGGCTGGCGAAGTAGAGGATACGGGTGGCGGCCGGATTGCGTCTGCAATATCACCGCCGCCCGGCCCGTTCGTATGGACGGGGTCATTTGTTTCGTAACGCTTCCTAAGGCGGTGCTTGAAAATAACCTTTGCATTTGGCTTGTCTTTTTTCCAAGCACTGCCTAAGGAAGCGGTGAGAAATAAATTGGACATTTGGTTTGTCTTTTTTCCGCCTGACTGCGTTGCAAAGCCTCGCCGTACTACCAGTACGGCTACGTTTTGCGCCTTGTCAGCCGAA
>JAITMX010000160.1 GCA_031290775.1 Eubacteriales Family XIII. Incertae Sedis bacterium | reverse complement strand
GAGGGCGGCGGCGCGGGGACGGAAGCGGTCCCGGAGGCGGCATCGGACGAGTCCGCAGAGGCGGCGGCGCAAGATTCGGGCAGGCTGATTCTGTGTATGTTTTCACCGCTTTACCCGCAGGAATCGACATCGGCCATCCTGACGGACCAGTTGCTCTATGTCACGATTATCGCGGTGCTTCTTTCCATCCTGCTCGGTTTCTACCTGTCCCGCATGATCACGCGGCCGATTGAAGAGATCACGGAGCGCGCCGAAGAGCTTGCGGCCGGCAACTACGGGATCGACTTCCCAGTCACGCATTATTCCGAAATCATGCGCCTCGCAGACACGCTTTCCGCAGCGTCAGGCGAGCTTGCCGAGACGCGCACGATGCAGCGCGACATTATCGCAAACGTCAGCCACGATCTGAAAACGCCTCTCACGATGATTCGCAGCTACGCGGAGATGATTGCCGACATCTCGGGCAACGACCCAAAAAAACGCGCGCAGCATTTGCAGGTCATCATGGACGAAACCGACCGGCTCAGCGCGATGATCGCCGAGCTGCTCGACATTTCAAAACTTCAGTCGGGCGAATTTTCGATCAAGCGCACGGACTTTTCGCTGAAAGAGCTGATCAAGTCCACGATCACGGCCTATCAGGCATTCGTCGAACAGGACGGCTACAAACTCATCTTTGTCAGCAAGGGCGAAGGCGTTGTGCGCGCGGACGAAACGCGCATCAAGCAAACGCTCGACAACCTGATATCCAACGCGCTCAAATACGGCGGCAAGGACAAAATCGTCGAGATCCGCATGGTTGAAAAAGACGAATATGTACGCGTCGAGGTGACGGATCACGGCATGGGCATCCCGAAACGCGACATCAAGCACATTTGGGACCGCTATTACCAAACGAGCGCGCACCATTCCCGCTCGGACAGCACAGGGCTCGGGCTTTCAATCGTCAAGGAGATCCTCGTGCTGCACGACGCAAAGTATGGCGTGGAATCCACAGTCCGGCGCGGCTCGACATTTTGGTTCGAGATACTCACGGTCGGCCCGCGCGAGGGGCAAGGGGCGGCCGAAACAGATTCAGGAGGGTGATCGCAATTGTCCAAAAGGAACGAAACGATTTTTGTATGCGCCGAGTGCGGTTTTGAAAGCCCCAAATGGATGGGGCAATGCGTCTGCGGCGCGTGGAACAGCTTTTATGAAGAGCGCGTAAAGCGCGGGGGCGATTCCGGCGATTCACGGCGCAAAAGCGCCGGTGCCGTTTCCGCGTTTCGCGGCGCAAACAAAGCGGCGCCGCTGAGCGCGGTCACGTCCGGCACGGCGGACCGCATCGATACCGGCATCGGCGAGCTGAACCGCGTGCTCGGCGGCGGGCTGACAAAAGGCACGCTGACGCTCATCGCGGGCGAACCGGGCATCGGCAAATCGACATTGATCCTGCAAGCCGCCGCCTCTGTCTGCAGGCAGGGCCTGCCCGTGCTCTACGTCTCCGGCGAAGAGTCCGCCGAACAAATCCGCATGCGCGCCGACCGCGTCGCGGGCGGGGGGGGCGGCTCCATCCCGGACGGACTGCTCGTCCTTTCCGAGACCGACATCGACGCGGTGTCCGAAGCCGTGGCAGAGACAAACCCGGCCTTCCTCATCATCGACTCGATCCAGACCATGCACACCGATGATATCGCTTCGTCCGCCGGCGGCGTGTCGCAGATACGCGCCTGCACGGACATCCTCATGCGCATCGGCAAAGGCCGGGGCATCCCCATCTTCATCGTCGCGCACGTCACGAAAGCCGGCGACCTGGCGGGGCCCAAAATCATCGAGCACTTGGTCGACTGCGTCCTCGCGTTTTCGGGGGAGCGCAGCAGGGACTTTCGCCTGCTCACGGCGAGCAAAAACCGCTTCGGCACGACGAGCGAGGTCGGCGCCTTTGAAATGCGCGAAGAGGGCCTCGCCGAGATTGCGGACCTCTCCGGCTGCCTGCTTGACGGGCCTCTCGGGCAGACCGAGGGCACCATCGCCACAGCCTTTTACGAGGGCACGCGGCCCCTGCTCATGGAGATACAGGCGCTGACGGCGGCAAACACCGGCGGCGGCTTCCCGCGCCGCGCGGCGATCGGCGTGGAAAACGCGAGGCTCAGCATGATCCTCGCGGTGCTCGAAAAAAAGGCCCGGCTCGACCTGTCCGCCGCCGACGTCTATGTCAACGTCGTCGGCGGCGTACGCCCCGAAGGCACTGCCGCCGATCTCGCGGTGGCGCTCGCAATCTGGTCTTCCGCAAGAAGCGCCGTCATCCCCGCAGGCACCATCGCCGTCGGCGAAATCGGACTCGCGGGCGAGATCCGTTCCGTGCGGGGCGCGGACAAGCTCGCGGCCGAGGCCGCCAAACTCGGCTTCACGGCTTTCATCCTGCCCAAGGCAAACGCGGCCAAAATAAAGGCCCCGGCAGGCTTGGGCCTGACCGGGGTCTCCGACATCCGCGAAGCAATCGCGCTTTTGTCCCTTTGATTTTAGCTCCCTTTTTCTCTTAGTTTTGCTCCTGCGACGCCTTGTAGTCCGCGACGACCTTTTGCGAGATTGCGGCCGGCACTTCGTCATAACGCTCAAACGCCATCGTGAAGCTGCCGCGCGCCTGCGACATCGAGCGCAGGTTGATCGCGTACTTGAACAGCTCCGCCTGCGGCGCTTCGGCGACCAATTTGGTGACGCCGCCGCCCTGCGGCTCAGAGCCGAGGATGCGACCGCGGCGCTTGCTCATATCGCCCATGATGTCGCCTTGGTACTCATCGGGCACAAAAATCTCGACGTGCATGATCGGCTCGAGCAGCACGGGTTTTGCCTCTTCCATGCCTTTTTTGAACGCGAGCGACGCCGCGATCTTGAACGCCATTTCGTTGGAGTCGACGTCGTGGTAGGAGCCGTCGTACAGGATAGCCTTGATGTTCACGACGCGCGAACCGGACAGCGGCCCCTTTTGGATGCTCTCGCGGAGCCCTTTTTCGACAGCCGGCACATACTGTTTCGGCACCGAGCCGCCAAACAGCTCTTCCCCAAATTCAAACTCCTCCTGCGACGGCAAAAATTTGATATGGACGTCGCCATACTGCCCAGCGCCGCCGGATTGCTTTTTGTGCTTGCCCTGAACGTCGGCCGTGCCCTTGATCGTTTCTTTGTAAGGGACTTTGGGATCGATTTGGTCGACGTCGACGCCAAAACGGTCTTTCAGTTTTGACGCGATGATGCCAATCTGGATCTCGCCCTGCCCGATCAGCAAAATCTGCCCCGTCTCCGCGTTGCGCTCGATGGCAAACGAGGGGTCTTCCTCCCGAAGCCGGTTGAGGCCGGTGCCGACTTTCTCGTCCTCGCCTTTCGACTTGGCGGCAATCGCGATATAAAGCGACGGCTGGGGGTACTCGATCGCGGGAAATTTCACAGGCGCGTTTTTGTCGGCCAGCGTATCGCCCGTGTGCGTGCTGTCGAGTTTTGTGGCCGCGAAAATGTCCCCGGCCGCAATTTCAACCGCCTCTTCCACATTTTTGCCGCGCATGAAATTGATTGCGCCGAGCTTTTCGGTTTTCTCCCGGTTCACGTTGGAGAGCTCCATGCCTTTGGAGACTTTGCCGCGAATCAGCTTGATGAGCGATACTTTGCCGCTGCGCGTTTCGAGCGTTTTGAAGACGAAAGCCGCCGCCGGGCCCTCCGGGCCGCATGCCACTTCCGCCGCCCCGCCCTTTGCGTCCTCCGCCGGCTGCGGCCCCGCCGCCGCAGGCGCGGGGACATACTTCAGCGCCGCGTCAAGAAACTCCTTGATGCCCTCCTGTTTCGCGGCGCTCGCTTCCAGCACGATCGCGATGTCGCCGGACGCGATGCCGCCCGCCAGCCCTTTCGCAAACTCAGCGTCCGTGAAGTCCTCGCCCGAGAAGAATTTTTCCATGAGCTCTTCGTCCGTCTCCGCGATGGCCTCGTTCAGCGCGTCCTTGTCGCTTAGCGTCGCGACCGAGGCGCCAAATTTCGCCTTGAGCTGCGCCACGACATCCGGCACGTTTACATTTTCTTTGTCCGTCTTGTTGATGAGGAAGAGCCGCGGCGTCCCGTTTTTCTTGCAGACATTCCACGCCTTTTCCGTGCCGACCTGCACGCCCGCCGACGCGTCGACGACGATGACGGCCGCCTCCGCCGCGCGGATTGTGCCGCTGACCTCGCCCGCGAAATCAAAAAACCCCGGCGTGTCGAGAAAGTTGATTTTCCCCTTGCCATACTCGACGGGCACGACGGACGTCTGAATCGAATACCCTTTCTCGATCTCCGTCTTCTCGTAATCGGAAACGGTGTTGCCGTCCTCGACCCTGCCCATCCTGCTGACGGCGCCCGTCGCCGCGAGCGCGGCCTCGACGACCGTCGTCTTGCCCGCGCCGCCGTGGCCGAGCATCACAATGTTCCTGATTTGTTCGCTGGTATAACCTTTCATACGCTCATCTCCCGATTTTATCTGCGGAAACAGTAAAAAAGCGCCGATCGAACCAATGCTGCTTTCAGTCTGCTTCCCTGCAATTGCGATAACAAACGATTGCGCTACAGCCAGAATATTTTATCATAATTTAACGCTTGCCGTTCGGGGTTTTTTCAGAATTTTCGCGGGTCGAAAGTGTCAATTCAGACTCCTCCTCTAAAATGCTGTCATTCCCGGGCTTGTCCCGGGAATCCAGTGGCATATTTATCACTGGATTCCCGCATTCGCGGGAATGACAAGGTTTTTGCCGTTCGGGGTTTTTTCAGAATTTTCGCGGGTCGAAAACGTTTTTTCAAGCAAGGCCGTCACCTCGCTGATATCGATCGCCTTCGCGACGCACGAACGAGCAAGAAAACTATTCTTCCCCAGTGCCAATGGTCACAGTTCAAAATCGCCTATTCGCCATGAACCGCGCGGCTACGGCCGTGGCGGCGACCGCGATGGCCAGGCGGAGGACGCTCACAAAGAGCGCGCTTGCGCCCGCCATCCAGAAAAGATACGTCGTTTCGATGATCCCGTGGCACGAAAAGAGAAAGACCCCGAGCAGCGTCAGGTCATTTTTGGAAAGCGGCGTGCGCCGGTTGATTTCCGCGAGCGCGCCCGCCCCGTAGGTCACGCCGAGCAGCAGCCCGACAAGCAGCGGCACAATCGCGTCCCGGCTCACGCCGATCAGGCGGCAAAACCAGCCGAGTTTGGGCGCAATCTTTTCCACAACGCCATAGGTGAGAATCAGCTCGATCCCGACCATCAGCGGTATGATGACCTTGAGCAGATTGAAGGCCATCGCCAGCGCCCCCTGCCCCATTTCGAGGGCGATCGCATCCCACGGCGCGTTCACAGCGCAAGCCCTCCGAGAACCGAGGCAAGCAGCCCGGTCAGGACCGCAAGCCCAAACCGGAACAGCGTCATCCGCCACGCCGGCATGCCAATCTGCCGCGTAATCACGGCCTCGACCGGGATCGAATGGAAGCAAAGGCAGATCATCGCGATTGTCGTCAGCGCAGCCTTGTCAAACGCAAATCCGCCCATAGCGGCGACGATGGCGTATTCGTCCGAAAAGACGCCCGCCACCATCGGCACGACCGCGTCTCCGGGCAAGCCGAAAACCGCCATCACCGGCGCCATGCGATCCGCCAAAAACGGGAAGACTTCCGTGTGCTTCAGCACGACCACGGCCAGATAGATCGGAACCATGATCCTAAGCAGCATGAGGGCCGTCTTCAGCCCTTTCAGCGCGCCATTCAAAATCGCTTTCAAAAAAACTGCCATGTAATTGATTGGATACCGCGTTTTGCCCCGTTTTCCCCGCTCCTGTATAGCAATAGTACCCTTGGGGCCTGCCTTTAACGCCTCACAGCGGCTTCATCGTCGGGAACAGGATGATGTCCCGGATCGACGGCGCGTCCGTGACGAGCATGATGATGCGGTCGATGCCCACGCCGAGGCCGCCCGTCGGCGGCATGCCCACTTCGAGCGCGTTCACAAAGTCTTCGTCCATCGGGTGCGCTTCGTCGTCGCCCTTGTCAAGCTGCGCCTGTTGGTCTTTGAAGCGCTGCATCTGGTCGATCGGGTCGTTGAGCTCCGAAAAGCCGTTGGCAATCTCCCACGTGTTCACATATGCCTCAAAGCGCCGCGTGATGCGCGGGTCCTGCGGGTCGCGTTTCGCGAGCGGGCTGATTTCCACGGGATGGCCTGTGATGAAAACGGGGCCGCCCAAGTCGCCCTCGCAATACTCTTCAAAAAGCTCCGCGATGATCTTGCCGCGCGTCATTTTGCCCGCGTCCCCTATATGGTGCGCCTTTGCCGCGGCGCGCGCCTCCTCGTCCGTCTGGATTGCGTCAAAATCCACGCCGAGCTTTGCTTTGACCGCATCCTGCATCTTGATGCGCGGCCACGGCGGCGCCAGGTCGAACGTCTTTCCTTGATAAGTGACGACGGGCGTCCCGTTCGCCGCTGCCGCCGCGTGCGCCGCTATTTCCTCTGTCAGCCGCATGACGTCTTCCATCTTGCCATACGCCTGATACAGCTCCATCATCGTAAACTCGGGGTTGTGGTTGCGGTCCATGCCCTCGTTGCGAAACATCTTGCCCATCTCGTACACGCGGTCAAAACCGCCGACGATGAGCCGTTTCAAAAACAGCTCGTTGGAAATGCGCAGCTTCATATCAAGATCGAGCGTATTGTGGTGCGTCGCGAACGGGCGCGCGTTGGCCCCGCCCGCGATGGTCGTGAGGATCGGCGTGTCGACGTCGAGAAATCCCTCGTCCTCTTCCAGATAACGCCGGATTTCGCGGATGATGCGCGAGCGCTTCACAAAAGTTTCGCGCACGTCCGGATTGACGATGAGATCGACATAACGCTGCCGGTAGCGCAGCTCCGGGTCCGTGAGCCCATGCCATTTGTTGGGCAGGATTTGCAGGCTTTTCGCAAGCAGGGCGACGCTGTCCGCCTTGACGGAAATCTCGCCGTGCCGCGTACGGAACACCGTCCCCGTGATGCCGACGATGTCGCCGATGTCGTAGGTCAAAAATATTTCGTAATCGCCCTCCGCGATGCCGTCTTTGCGGACATAGACCTGTATCTTGCCCTCCGAATCAACGACGTCGATGAACGACGCTTTGCCCATATGCCGGTTGGCCATGATACGCCCCGCGACCGAAACGCGTATCGGCGCCTCGTCCGGCGTCCCGGCGAACCCCGCAGCCTCGCGCTCTTTTTCCCGCGCCTCAAAAACGCGCGCGGCCTTTGCGCTTTTGTGCGTGACGTCCCAGCTCTCGCTTTGAAAAGGGTCCCGGCCGCCCTCGCGCAGCGCCGCGAGCTTTTCGCGGCGAATCAGCCGCATTTCATTAAGCGCCTCCGGGGAAAGCTCTTCGGGGGAATCTATTTCTATTTCCAAATTTTCCATTGCGCCAACCTCTTATCGATGATCCGATTATCCGATCGAAAGTACCTCGTATTTCGCAGTGCCGTCGGGCAGCTTGACGTCAACCTTGTCCTTGACACGTTTGTCGATGAGCGCCGCGCCGACAGGGCTCACGTTTGAGATTTTCCCATTGATCGGATCCGCCTCGCTCGAGCTGACGATGATGTACTCGGCAGTCGCTTTCGTTTTCACGTTGCGGATTTTGACCTTTTGCCCGATGCGCACCGCGTCGGCCTTCACGCCTTCTTCGATAACTTTTGCGCTCTTGATCAGGCTCTCGAGCTTGCCGATCTTGTCCTCAAGCTCCGCCTGTTCGTTTTTCGCCGCGTCGTATTCCGAGTTTTCGGAAATATCGCCGTACGCGATCGCCTCCTTGAGCCTCTCCGCGATCTCGGGCCGCTTGACCGTCCTGAGCGCGTCGAGCTCCGCGATCTTTGCCTCATATCCTTCTTTTGTAAGCAGTATTTCTTCTGTCATTCCCGTTCCTTCCTCTGTGTATCTCTTTGCCTGTAATGTTGCCCGATTCGATTTTTGCGCCTATACCCCCTGCCCGCGCGTACACGCCTATGCCCGCGCAAAAGAACGCATCGGCCTGCGCAGCGCTTCGCATACCGCCGCCGCCGCGATGATCTTGAGCACATCGCCAGGGATGAAAGGGATCACGCACATCATCAGCGACGCCGCAAAGCCCGTGCCCGTCGAAATCACAAACCATGCCGTCCCAAGCGCGTAACACACGGCGACGGCCGGCACGCCCATTGCGATTGTCAGCCCGAGGCTCTTTGTGGTTTTCAAACCGCGCGCCGCCCCGGCCGCCCCGCCTGCCTCGCCCGCTTTTGCCGCCCTTTCGGAACCGCGCGCCGCGAGCAAGCCCATGACGACAGCCGCCGGCAAGTAGCCGATGATATAGCCGCCCGTCGGCCCCGCGATGATGCCAAGGCCGCCCGTCAGCCCCGCGAATACAGGCGCGCCGACCGCGCCGAGCAGGATGTACACGAGCATGGCGACCGCGCCCTTTTTTGCGCCGAGCACGCCGCCGCAAACCAACACCGCAAGCAGCGCAAGGCTGATCGGCACCGGCGTGAACGGAAGCGGCACCATGATTTGGCCGCAAATGGCCGTCAGCGCCGCAAACAGCGCACACAGGAGATATGAATAAATCGAGTTCCTCTTTTTCATACGCGCTATTCTATCACAAAACCGAAACCCACGCAGAGGTTTTTGCGCAACACGCAAAAAATGCAACAACTTAGACTATGTACATCAAAAGTGTTGCCATTCCGGGCTTGACCCGAATGACAAAGGTGACGCTACAGTCTGAATAGTTGCAAATCCCCATC
>JAITMX010000034.1 GCA_031290775.1 Eubacteriales Family XIII. Incertae Sedis bacterium | reverse complement strand
ACACTATATGATAATTATAACAATGACAATTGGCGGAAGTCAAGCGTTTTCTGCTCGAAAACGCTTGGTATTTCAATATTTATTTCTGCTTGATTGTTACACCGCTTGGGATTTTAGGTGATTAAAGCAATTGTGCGTTGTGCGCGTTTGACATTAAGGAAACTGCGCCCTTATTGTGCCCATACTCGCCAAACCAAGACAAATGAACCGTCCCCTTTTGTCTTCGGAAACTGCGCCCTTATTGTGCCCATACTCGCCAAACCAAGACAAATGAACCGTCCCCTTTTGTCTTCTCGCCAAACCAAGACTAATGAACCGTCCCCTTTTGTCTTCCTCGCCAAACCAAGACAAATGAACCGTCCCCTTTTGTCTTACCCTTTTGTCTTAGGAGCGGAGAAATGATGCCATTAATCTCATGGCTCAATGCCAAGAATCCACAGTGGAACGGCCGGTGTGTTTCTTCCTTGCCTATACAGGTTAAAAATCTCCCCCTCGTAATTCGCCGGACCGCTGTCCATTCCTTGCAACATTTTGTTCGTCGGGATAATTTCTACGCCGACATTTATATCGCCTGATATGAAAAACGTCATGTGCTTCACAAAAAAATCATAGGCTACGAATGCGTATTTGCCAAACTGAACTTCTATCCCTATCCCGCTTTTCACAAAATCAGTTTGATTGTTGCGCTGAAACGCCGTTTCCCCTCTTGCTTCGATTATCTTTTTTGCGTC
This sequence comes from Eubacteriales Family XIII. Incertae Sedis bacterium, assembly GCA_031290775.1. Classification (GTDB taxonomy): domain Bacteria; phylum Bacillota; class Clostridia; order Peptostreptococcales; family Anaerovoracaceae; genus WRMW01. The sequence goes on along the minus strand of JAITMX010000034.1, from coordinate 7,671 downwards.
GTCAGCCGGAAGGCTCATAACCTCACGGGCTATGTGTTCATCTACCGTTGCGTAGTATCTATACCTCTTTTCTTTCCAACCGTGCGTCTTGAACTGATCTTTGAAGTTTTTGTTGATTGCAACTTGGTTATACACTTCGGCATGCGGCAATCCTGATTTTATCGCCTTTTCATTTTTTGATTTATCGCTGGACTTTTTCAATACATTCCCATCAATGGATTTGATCACGTCAACTATTTCTTGCAATTCAGCTGGGAAATGCACTTGCAAATATTCTTTCCCGTTCAGGTGCGAATGTTCGTAAATGATTTTCATTTGTATGCGCTCCCATCAATCTGTGTCCATTCCATTGGTATCTGTGATATTGTTTCTCTGCCTGTGGGCTTATATACGGGTTTGCCCATCGGCCTTGTTCCCAATCGTCCGCTTAAAAGCAATTCGAGCCTTTTCCCGCCAATTTTGATGTATTCTTCTTCCCTGTCGACTCCATACGCTTTGCGTCCGTGCATGACTGCCGCGACAAGCGACGAAGCTGCTCCGGCATAAGGGTCAAAAACTATATCATCTTTATTTGTCAATGCCAACACACACCTTTCAACCAATTCCACGGGATATTGGCAAGGGTGCTCCGTTTTTTCCACATGATTGGCTTTTACGTTTGGAATCTCCCATATCCCGCAATCAAATTCCTCACGTAGAATCCTCCAAAAATCTGAAGGGTTTTTCCCCAACGGATTGCCTGACAAATCCCCTTTCTTGTCGCCTTTGAAATGCCGCTTGCTTGGATATTTTGATGGCACTCGCACATCATCGAGGTTAAACGTATAGGAATCCGTCTTTGTAAACCAAAGCAATGTTTCGTATCTTCCAGAAAATCGCTTGCTTGCGTGGAGTCCATGCTCGAAGTGCCAAACTACACGATTGCGAAGTTTAAGCCCTGCGTCCTTGAAGATGGGATAGTAGTAAATATCCAAAGGGAACACCTCGGATTTCTCGACATAGTTCCCCACTTGCCAACATATGCTCCCGCAAGGGTTTAGCGTCCGCACGAGTTCTTTTATCAATTCGGCTTGCGTATCAAGGTATTCCTGTATCGAAACTCTCGTTTCATAAGATTTTCCAATGTTGTATGGCGGCGATGTAATAATCAACTGTATGGATTCATCGGGCAGCTTTTTCGTAAATTCAATTGTGTCATTGCACTCCAAAACCAAATTCGCTTGTGATGCGTACTTGTTGCTCAATGTGTAGCTGCTGATATTCATGAAACACCTCGCTTGGGCTATATCATTGGGATACGGTCATGCCTTGCTGAACGGAAAAGCGCAATGCTGCCGTAGGCGTATTCCAAGTATAGCATACAAACGTCCGTTTGCAAAAACTATTTTTCAAAACCTCAAGGGCCAAACCTCAAACCCTCAATCAATGACATTATAAAGCGCCTATTGCGACGTGTGGCAAAAACCAGCAAAAACCTTGTCAGCCTTAGCCTCCCTTTCACCCGCGAAAAGTTTTATAATGTTTTTATGGTTTGGTACAGAAGCCGCAATAATATATTGCTCATTTTTTTCTGCCTCCTGCTTGTCCTGCTTGCGTTTCGGCTGTTTCATCTGACGGGGCCGGAGGGGCGGCGCTGGGCGGATGCCGCTGCCGAGAATACGGTGAGGACGATCCAGACGAGCGCGGCGCGCGGGGATATTTACGACCGCAACGGCGTGCTTTTGGCGGCGTCACGTTCCGTCTTTGCGGTCGAGATTTCGCGCAACGACATGACGGCGAAAAAACTCAACGAGTCCGCGCGCAAAATTATCCAGACACTCGACCGGCACGGCGAATCCTACGTTGACGATTTTCCGATATGCATCGCTTCGGACGGCTCTTATTATTTCAAGGTTACGAAAGAATTGGGGGAGTGGCTTGCGCGCGAGGATTTGCCCGATGGCACGAGCGCGGCGCATGCCTACGCGGAAATCAGAAGGCGTTACGATATTGAAGAGGGGCTTGACAATTACGAGGCGTCTCAGGCGCTGTACGACCGCTATGGTGTGACCGTACCGATCATTTTCAGCAATATGGAATACACGCGCGACGCGGAGCGCCGGCAGTTTCTTGAATCTTTCGGGCTTGCGGCGGACACGCGCGCGCGCGAGGCGTTTGCGGCAATCCGCGTCTACTACGGCATCGACGATATGAGCCCGAGGCTTTCGGACCGGGAGGCTTTGAAAGTCGTCACGATTCGGTACAGGCTCGCGCTGCAAAACTTTATGCGCTATCTGCCTGTCGAGGTCGCTTCGGACATAAGCCGCGAGACCGTGGTAGATATTGAGGAAAACCTTCACAATATGGCAGGCGTCAGTGTCCTCCCGAAAACGCAAAGATATTATCCGATGGGCGCCGAAGCGAGCCATGTCATCGGATATATGGGCAAGATCCCGGCATCGGACATTGACGCTTATGTGAATGAACGCGGGTACCGCGCATCAGACCTCGTCGGGCGTTATGGCGTTGAGCGAAGCATGGAAGATATCCTGCGCGGCGCCTATGGCAGCAAGACGATACAGGTCGACAGCACAGGGCAGATCCTCAAAGTCATCGGCGACGAGGCCACGGCGCAGCGCGGGCAGGATGTCGCGCTCACAATCGACATTGATTATCAGAAACGTGTGAAGGAAGACCTGCTGCGCGGGCTTGAGGCCGTACAGGCAGGCGGCGTCTATGAAAGCCGCTTTGGCAATTACAAGATACCGTCCGCCCATCCGGGCGCGACCGTCGGCGCGGCCGTCGTGCTCAACGCGAAAACCGGCGAGCCGCTCGCCATCGTGAATACCGACGATTTTGACCCCAACGTCTTTGCGGGCGGCATTTCCGACGAAGATTGGGCGGCGCTGCAGCCGGCAAACCCGCGCGACCCGCTTTCGCCGCGGCCGCTCTACAACTGGGCGACGAGCACGGCCGTACAGCCCGGTTCGACGTTCAAACCGATGATTGCGATTACGGCGCTGGAGTCGGGCCTCGACCCAAACCGCACCATTTACGATCCGCATTCGATGCAGATTGGCGGCACGACGTTCACCTGCCTCGGGTCGCACGGCGCCGTCAATTTGTTTACGGGCATGCAAGCCTCCTGCAATTTTTATTTTTACGGCGCGGGGACGGGACGCGACTGGGCGCGCGGCGGCGCCGACCTCGGCTACGCGGACGAGATCACCATCGACAAAATCACGGACTACGCAAAGCAGTTTGGGCTTGGCGTCAACTCGGATATCGAAATCGAAGAAACCGTCGTGCCGGCGCCGACAGCCGAAACAAAACTGCGGGGTACCGAAGGCATGCTGCGCAACTGGCTCATCGGGCAGTGCGAGTATATTTTCACCGAGGACGCGCTGCGCAACAAAGCCGCTGTCTTGGACGCCATTGACGAGATCGTGGGCTGGACGGGCGAAAATCCGGAGATCGACGAGATTGCGGTGCGCATGGCGCGCCTCGGCGTGAAAGAGGAGGAAGCGCGCGGCGCGGCCGAGGAGTGCAAATACAGCTTTTACAATTACGCAAAATGGTCAATTTCCGACCAGCTCAATATTTCGATCGGGCAGGGCGAAAACGCGTACACACCGCTGCAGATGGCGCATTATATGGCGACGATTTCGACGGACGGCCTGAAAAACAGCGTCAGCCTTGTGAAAGCGACGGAGGACGAGGGCGCGGCGGCCCGCCCGCCCGGCGAGCAGGCGGATGTTGATCCCGAAAATCTCGCGCTCGTGCGGCAGGCGATGCGCCGCGTCGTGACGGGCGGCACCTTGACGATTTTCAACAAGCTGCCCGTGACCTCGATCGGCAAGACCGGCACGGCCGAGCGCGAGGGGCGCGTCAACCCGCCCGACGAGGTCGCCTATATGCAGGAACACCTCGCCGCCATCAACCCCGCGCTTCTCTGGGAGGACGTGGAGGCTGAGACCGATCGGCTTTTGGAAGAATTTCCGGGCGTATACGACAACGAAAACACGGCGGTGCGCCGAGCCGTGCTCAATCTTTCCGGCCGGAATTTTGACAAATCGCGGCTCGATATGTTCAAGGGCACGTATGAGCATTTTTCATGGGTCGTTTCTCTCGCGCCCGCCGAGGACCCCGAGATCGCCGTGGCGCTGCTTGTCGTGCAGGGCGGGCTGTCGAGTTCCGTGACGCCGATCGCGCGCGAGATTGTCGGCGATTGGTTTGATTTGCGGGATGCGCGCACGGCGGCCGGCATAGGGGATGTGGACTGGAGCGCGTTTTTCAAGCTCAACAACGAGGAGCGCGAACAATTGGCGGGGCGCGTTTCCGCTGTCACGCCCGAGGATGCGCCGAGGTTGAAAGAGGCCGCGAAAACCCCCGCGAAACCGGCGGCGCCTGCCCAAGCCACCGAATCGGTTCAGTGAATAAGTTCAGCGAATAAATTCAGATTATTCTCAATATAATTTTCGTGGTTGTTTTTCATTGTTTGCGTCTTGTTTACGTGATAATATTGTTAATGAAAGCGTCAAAATGCCGCTTTGAGTTTGAGAATGAGAAGGAGAAGACAATGGCAGACAGCACACTGAATTATGAAGCCTACATCGCAGACCTCGTCGCGAAAGGCCGCGCCGCCCAGAAAATCGCCGAGGGCTATTCGCAGGAACGCGTCGACGAGCTTTGCGAAGCAATCGCGTACGCGCTGACGATTCCCGAGGTCGCGCTTGAGTACGGCGAAAAGCTCGTCGCGGAGTCCGGCATGGGCATTGCCAAGGACAAACAGGCAAAGATGTACGGCAAGGTCAAGGGCAGCTGGGCGCAGATGAAAGGCAAAAAGTCCGTCGGCCTCGTGGACAGCAACAAAGAAACCGGCATTGACACGTATGCAAGGCCGATGGGCGTGATTGGCGCCATCATCCCTGTCACGAACGGCGAAGCGACGCCGGTCGTCAAGAGCCTCATGGCGGTCAAGACCCGCAACGCGGTCATTCTCGCGCCGCACCCGAGAGCCAAAAAAGTCAATCTTGAAGTCACGAACAAAATCAGGGAAGTCCTGGCAAAGTTTGATGCGCCCGCAGACCTCGTACAGGCGATCGCGCCCGAGTACGTTTCGGTCGAGGGCAGCCAGCAGCTCATGAAGCAGGTCGATTTCATCCTTGCGACGGGCGGCACGCCGATGGTGCGCCAGGCGTATTCGTCGGGCAACCCGGCAATCGGCGTCGGTACCGGCAACGTGGTCTGCATCGTCGATGAAACAGCAAATCTGCCCGTCGTGGCGGATATGCTCATCCGCTCAAAGACCTTTGACAACGCGACGAGCTGTTCGACGGAAAACAACATCATCGTCCTCGAGGCCGTTTATGACAAATGGGCCGAGGAAATGGCAAAGGTCGGCGCCGTCCTCATCAAAGAGAACACGCCGGAAAAAGAAAAAGTCTTGAAGACGCTCTGGCCCGAGTCACCGGCAAACCACAGCCTGAATGTCGGCATCGTCGCAAAGCCCGCTTCCGAAATCGCGCGCCTTGCCGATCTTGACGTGCCCGATGGCACACGCCTCATCATGGTCGAGGAAAACGGCGGCTACGGCAACGAGTTTCCGTTCACGGGCGAAAAACTTTCGCCGGTCGCGGGCATCCGCAAGGCCAAGACGTTTGAGGACGCGCTCGAAGCCATGCAAAAGATTCTCGATTATCAAGGCAAGGGCCATTCGGTCAGCATCCACACGACAATCGACGAACGCGTCACGAAGATGGGCGAGATTGTCCCCGTCTGCAAGATCGTCGTCAACCAGCCCCAGTCGCTCACAAACAGCGGCAGCTGGACCTGCGGCTATCCCGTCTCCATGACGCTGGGCTGCGGCACTTGGGGCCACAACAGCATTTCGCACAATGCGACCTGGAAGGATCTGCTCAACTTTGTCTATGTCAGCCGCGAGATTCCAAACTGGCAGCCAAAGGATGAGGAGCTGTTCAGCGACAAGATCCGGGCCGCGTTTCAGTAAAGGCGGTTTTGAACCGGGAAAAAGGTGAAAAAGTGAGCAATATCAGAGAAATCAGCAAAAAATACAATCTGCATTCTTGGTCCGCGCAGAAAGCGCTCGCGCCCATCGTCGTGACGAAGGCGGAGGGGATTTATTTCTGGGACGAGGACGGCAACAAGTATTACGACATGAGCGCGCAGCTTGTCAACTCCAATCTTGGGCACGGCAACAGGGCGCTCATCGAAGCCATCAAGGCACAGGCGGAAAAGCTGCCGTTCATCGGCCCCGCCTACGCGATTGACGTGCGCAGCGAAGCCGCGAAAAAGCTCGTTGAGTTTGCGGGGCCGGCGTTTGATGGCGGCAAAGTCTTCTTTACGAACGCGGGCACCGAGGCCAACGAAAACGCGATCAAGCTTTGCAAGCAGTACACGGGGCGCTGGAAATTCCTTTCCATGTACAATTCCTATCACGGCTCGACATTCGGCTCTTCGTCGCTGACAGGCGAGCCGCGGCGTTTCCCGGCCGAGCCGGGCATACCGGGCTTCTACCACTTCGACGGCCCCTACGCGTACCGCGCGCCCGCGCAGGTCACGTTCAAGGATGAAGCCGATGTGACGGCCTACTATCTCGACCGCTTTGAAGAAGCCGTAAGCCGTGAAGGGCCAAACCTCATCGCGGGCGTTTTTGTCGAGACGGTCGTAGGCTCAAACGGCGTGCTTGCGCCGCCGGAGGGCTATCTCAAGGGCCTCAAGGAGATTTGCGCGAAAAACGGCATCCTGCTCGTTTGCGACGAGGTCATGGCGGGCTTCTACCGTACGGGCACGAAGTTTGCGTTCCAGCAGTTTGGCGTCAAGCCGGACATCGTGACATTTGCGAAAGGCTCCACCTGCGGCTATGTGCCGTTTGGCGGCGCCATCGTGAAGAAGGAGATCGCGGAGCACTTCGAGGACAACAAGATGTGGAACGGCCTGACGTACTCGGCGCACCCGATGGGCTGCGCGGTGGCGGTGGCGGCAATCGGCGAGTACGAGCGTTTGGACATCGCGGGCAACGTCGCAAAAGTCGGCAAGGCGCTCGGCGGGCTGCTCGACGGGCTGACCGCAAAACATGAGTCGATCGGGCAGGCGCGCTATATCGGCCTGTTCGCGCAGGTCGAGCTTGTGAAGGACCGGGCGACCAAGGAGCCGTTTGGCGCCGCGGAGATGGGCAAGATTATCGGCCTCTTGAAAAAAGAGGGCTTTTCGACGTATAACAACGAAAACGGCCTGATGGTCGCCCCCCCGCTCATCATCACGGAGCAGGAGCTGCGAGAGGCGCTTGCGATCTTTGACAAGGTCTTGGACCAGGTGGACGCGATGCGCTAAGGAAGCGCGCTTGCTTTGGGGTACGCGGCCAATGCCGTCTTTCAAGCGCCCCAACAAAAATCGGAGGATTGCGATAAAATCCGTGAGTCTGCGCTTTGGCGGTTTTGCAAATAGTTGCAAAACCATAGCCAAAGCAGAGCCTCACGGATTTTGCAATCACGCCGATTTCCAGGCGGCGCTTTGCAGACTGCCTTGGCCGCGCGCCACTGAACACGCCTTTGCTAAGGAAGTGGTGAAAAATAAAGTGGACAAATTTGGCGCAGGATTTTTTTCGGCTGACAAGGCGCAAAACGTAGCCGTACTGGTAGTACGGCGAGGCTTTGCAACGCAGTCAGGCGG
>JAITMX010000128.1 GCA_031290775.1 Eubacteriales Family XIII. Incertae Sedis bacterium | reverse complement strand
TAGCTCAGCTGGTTAGAGCGCTTGCTCGACAAGCAAGAGGTCACTGGTTCGACTCCAGTCGTCCCCACCAAGCAAATCCGTTGAAATTTCAAGGTCATCGGATTTTTTGTTGGCGTGGGTTCCATATATCGGATGAAAATGTACCCAAATGCACCGATTTGTACAAGGTGGTGTAGCCAATGGCTACGCTTGGCGAGGTCATTTCAGCATCCCTGCTTGTGTATTTGCGTGTGCCTGCGAAGATCGCCTTGGTTTGCTATTTTCTTATGTTATTAAAAAATTGATGGATTTGCCTTAGACATTCTGAATTATCGCCCAATTGCAGACGATTTTTTGATACAATGCTAACAGTGGTATCACGAAATGCCATGTATGTCAAGATATCATATTATTGGGTTGTTGCAAACAGGGAAGAAAGAAGAAAAAGGAAATGGGTGAAAGGGTTTACAATTTTTCGGCGGGGCCGTCGATGCTGCCTGTGGAAGTCATGAAGCGCGCTGCGGGCGGCATGCTTGATTATGAGGGCTCGGGCATGAGCGTCATGGAGATGAGCCACCGATCGAAGCCGTTTGAAAAAATCATACAGGACGCGGAGGCGAATTTGCGAACCTTGCTCGGCATCCCGGACGGCTACGACGTGCTTTTTGTGCAGGGCGGCGCGACGCTTGTCTTTGCGATGATCCCGCTCAATCTGATGACGGGCAGCGGCAAGGCCGACTTCCTCATCACGGGGCAGTGGGCCGAGAAAGCGTACAAGGAAGCCGCGAAGTTTGGCGACGCGCGCGCGGCCGCAAGCTCAAAGGGGCAAAACTTTTCTTTCATCCCCAAGGTCCCTGCGGACGAGTTTCGGGCGGATGCCGATTATGTCCACATCACGTGGAACAATACGATTTACGGCACGAAGTACCCCGCCGTCCCGGACACAAAGGGGCTGACGCTTGTCACCGATATGTCGAGCTCAATTCTCTCTGAAGAGGTGGACGTTTCCAAATTTGGCTGCATCTACGCGGGCGCGCAAAAAAATATCGGGCCGGCCGGCCTTTCCATTATTATTATAAAGAAAGAACTTGTCGGCAGGGCGAAAGCGGACATCCCGACCTACCTCGACCTCAAGGTCCACGCGGACAACGGCTCGCTGTACAATACGCCGCCGGCTTGGTGCATCTATATCGCGGGCGAGGTGTTCAAGTACCTGCTTGAGGGCGGCGGCATCGGCGCGATCGAACAGGTCAACAAGCGGAAGGCCGGAAAGCTCTACGGATATATCGACGGCTCAAGGCTTTATATGGCGCCGTCCGCAAAGGAGGACCGCTCGCTCATGAACGTCGTCTTTGTGACAGGCGACGAGGGGCTCGACAAAAAATTTGTCGCGGAAGCAAAGGGCGAGGGGCTCGTGCAGCTGAACGGGCACCGCTCGATCGGCGGCATGCGCGCGAGCATCTACAACGCGATGCCGGAGGAAGGCGTCGACAAGCTCATCGATTTTATGAAGCGGTTTGAGGCCGCAAACGCGTGAGATACCTGATACTTGTACCCGACGGGGCGGCTGACGTTTCCGTAAATGGGGAGAAAACGCCGCTTGAAGCGGCATATATGCCAAACGTAGGCGGCCTCGCAAAACGGGGCCGCATCGGTCTTGTGCGCACGATCCCCCGGGGCGTGGCGCCGGGCAGCGACGCGGCAAACCTTGCGGTCATGGGCTACGACCCAAAGACGGATTTGACGGGGCGCTCGCCGCTTGAGGCAATCAGCATGGGGATTGAGCTCGGCGGCCGCGACGTGGCGTTCCGGGCAAATCTCGTGACGCTCGCGGAGGGCGAAGACGGCGGGGAAGGAAGCGGCGGCGGGTATGCGGGGCTTGCCATTATCGACCACGCGTCGGGCGACATCAGCGACGCGGAGGCGCGCGTGCTCATCGAATATCTCGACAGCGCGCTCGGCTCGGGCGATCCGGGCAATGGCGGGCGTCTCAAGTTTTACGCGGGCGTCAGCTACCGGCACGCGCTCATCGTGCGGGACGGGCCGCCGGCCAAGAGCGGCATCGGCGATGTGTTTGCCGACTATCCCGGCTACGCGCTCGTGCCGCCGCACGATATCCTGGAGCGGCAGATCGGGCTCTACCTGCCCGACGATGAAAACGAGCGGTATATTTTGACGCTGATGGAAAAGAGCTATGCGCTGCTGAAAGATCATGAAGTGAACCTTGCGCGCGTGGCGAAAGGGCTCAGGCCCGCAAACTCGATTTGGATTTGGGGCGAGGGGCGGAGGCCGCAGCTTGCGCCGATTGCGGAGAAATACGGCGTGAAAGGCACGGTCATTTCGGCGGTCGATCTCATCAAGGGCATCGGCATTTGCGCGGGGCTCGAACCTGTCAAGGTCGAGGGCGCGACGGGGACGCTTGCGACAAATTTTCGCGGCAAGGGCGAGGCCGCGGTCGACGCGTACAAACGCGGCAAGGACCTCGCGTATATCCACGTCGAGGCGCCGGACGAATGTTCGCATCAAGGCAGCCGCGCGGACAAGATCACATCGCTTGAACGCATCGACGCGGACATCGTCGGCCCGGTGCTGGCTTGGCTTGAGGCAAACCGCGCGGAAACGGGCGAGGAGTTTCGCGTTTTGATCGTGCCAGACCACCGCACGCCTGTCGTGATCCGCACGCATACGGACGAGCCCGTGCCCTATGTGCTGTTTGACAGCGCGGAAGCGGCGGCGGGGCATACGGACGAAAGACACGCGTTCACGGAACACGCGGCCGCCGCGGGGGAGGCGATACACTCGGGGAGGGAATTGGCGGATGCGTTTTTCGGCTCTTGAGGAAGCGTTGATCAAATCCGGTTTCCCAAAGCTGTTTTTCATTTTTGCGATGGTTTTGATTTTCTTTGCCGCTTCGTTCGGCGCTTCCTTTGCCGCGTACGCGGCGCCCGACTACGCGGCCCCGCCGGATGTCAAGGCGCCTTCCGCGATCCTCATCGACGCGGACACGGGCGAAGCCCTTTTTGAAAAAGACGCGGACGCGCCGCGCGAACCCGCGAGCCTCGCAAAGGTCATGACGGCGCTGCTCGCGATCGAGGCGCTGCCTGCGGACGAAGCCCTGACGATGGACCGGGAAGTCTACAATGTGGGCGACCGCCAGATCTATCTGCAAATCGGCGAGGAGCTCACGGCTGACGAGCTGCTTTACGCGGCGCTGCTCTACTCGGCAAACGACGCGGCCGTCGCGCTGGCAAAAGCGGTGTCGGGCAGCGTCCCGGATTTTGCGGGGCTCATGAACGAAAAGGCGCGCGCGCTCGGCTGCAAGGGCACAAACTTTGTGAACCCGAACGGGCTGGCCGCCGAGGGGCAGGTCTCGACGGCGCGCGACCTTGCGCTCATCGCGCGCGCCGCCCTGCAAAATGAGCGCTTCCGAGGCTATGTGTCGACGGTTTCCCATACGATTCCCGCGACAAACCGGTCGGGGGAGCGCCCGCTTCAGACGCTGAACCTGCTGCTCACGGGCGCGGAGGAGGATGGGGACAGCGGGGAGGGCGACGGCAGGACAGAAGGGGACGGTTCATCTGTCTCGCGGGGCGAGACAGATGAACCGTCCCCTTCTGTCCTTGTCTACGGGGCGCGGGCGCCGCTCAAGTACGACGGCGCGACGGGCGTGAAAACCGGGCGCACGGACACCTCCGGCGCTTGCCTCATCGCGTCAGCGGAGCGGGACGGCAAGAGCTACATCGCGGTGGCGCTCGCGGACGAGCCGCAGACATGGGACGAATACGCGGACGCGATTACATTACTCGAATACGCGTTTAACGGCACGGAGCCCGTCGAGGTTTTTTCGGATGTCGCCGCGGAGCAGGAGACGGGGCTTGAGGATTTGCCTGTGCTCAAGATCGGCGCGGCGGAGACGCGTGCCTTGGAGCTGCGCAAAACGCGGATGGGCGAATGGGCGGCCGGACACACCTACGAATACGTCTTTGACGAGGGGCTCGCGGCGCCGCTGCACACGGGCGACGTGGTCGGAAAAATCGCTTGCCATTTTGACGGCGACATCGTGTATGAAACGGATATGATTGCCCTGCAAGACGTCGAAGCGAAAAAAGGGTTTTTTGAATCGATCGGCTTTGACACTCAAAAAGGCTTTTCTTTTTACATCAAGGCGGGGGCGGCCGTCATCGTGCTGCTCGTCATCATACTGCTCATCGCGCTGATCCGGCATCGTTATACGCACGACCCCTATGTGCGGCGTGTGCGATACGGGCGCGTCACGCGCGAGATCAAGCGCGTGCGCAAGATGAAATGAGCGCGGGGACGGGGGCGGGCGACCCCGAAGTGTGAAATGAAGCGAGACGGCCAAAGCGATGTTTGACATCAAAGAAAATCTGAAGCGCCTGCCGGGGAAACCCGGCGTTTATCTCCACAAGGACAAATACGGCGAGGTAATCTATGTGGGCAAAGCGGCGTCGCTGAAGAGCCGCGTGCGGCAGTATTTCGCGCCGCCGGGCAGCCTCGACGCCAAGACGCGGGCGCTCGCGCGAAACATCGCCGAGTTTGAATATATCGTCACGGGCACCGAGGCCGAGGCGCTGATTCTCGAAAACACGCTGATCAAAAAACACCGGCCGCGTTTCAACGTCATGCTGCTTGACGACAAGACCTATCCGTACATCAAGATCACGTATGGCGAGGCATATCCGCGCGTCGTCAAAACGCGCACGCTGAAAAACGACGGGAGCAAGTACTTTGGGCCTTATGCCGATGTCGGCGCGCTGAACCGGATCGTTGAATTGCTCAATGATTCCTATCGTCTGAAACGCTGTTCCCGGCGGGATTTCCCGGCGGGGTGGCGGCCCTGCCTGAACGGCTTCATCGGCGGCTGCGACCGCTGCTGCATGGCGGACGGGCCGACGCCCGCAGAATACGCGTCGCGCATTGAGGATGTCGTCTTGTTTTTGAAGGGGCGCGACAAGCATCTTGTGGCGTCGCTGCGGGCGGGCATGAAGGAAGCCGCAGACGCGATGGATTTTGAGACGGCGGCAAAGCGCCGCGACCTCATCGCGTCTGCCGAGGCCGTGACGGAACGGCAAAAAGTCGATCTGCTGTCTTCGGGCAATATGGACGTCATCCTCGCAAGCGAAGCGGTCAAAGCCGCCGAGCCGGGGACGGGGCAAGAGGGATCGACGAGACAAATGAACCGTCCCCTTTTGTCTGCACACGCGACGGTCTTTTTTGTTCGGGACGGCCGGCTGACGGGGCGCGAAATCCATCACCTCGACGCCGAGGAAGGCGCTTTGAAAAAGGAAATCACAGCCGCTTTTCTGAAGCAGTATTACGCAAACCAGACGATGTTTCCGAAGGAGATATTGCTCGAGGAACGCATCGAGGATCAGGCGGCGATCGAGAACTATCTTTCCGAAGCGGCCGGCCACAAGGTAAAGCTCTCCGTGCCGGAACGCGGCGACCGGCGCGCGCTGCTCAGGCTCGCGCAAAAGGACATCCGCGAGACGGAGGCGCTCGCGGGCGATATGCTGGCGGCGCGTTTGGACAGGGACGCGGCGGCGGAAGGCGCGCTGCGCCGGGTCATCGCTGCCGCCGCCCCGCCTGCGGGCGGGACAAAAGGGGACGGTTCATCTGTCTTGCAAAGCAAGACAGATGAACCGTCCCCTTTTGTCCTGGCGCAACCTTTGCGCATCGAAGCCTACGACATCTCGCACACGGGCGGCGAGGACAGCGTCGGCGCGATGGTCGTCTTTCGCGGCGCGGAAAAGAGCCGCGCGGACTACCGCCGCTTCAAGATCCGCACGGCGGACGAGGGCGGCAACAACGCGGACGATTACGCGGCGATGCAGGAGGTAATCTACCGCAGGCTCAAGCGCGGGCTCGCGGGCGAAAAGGGCTTTGGCGAGCTGCCGGACGTCATCCTCGTAGACGGCGGCAAGGGCCACGCCGCCGCCGCCGAGCAGATCATTTCGGCGATGAAGCCCGGCAGGCCCATCCCCGTCCTCGGCATGGTCAAGGACGACCGCCACCGCACGCGCGGCCTGGTTTCGGGCGGCATAGAGACCGACCTGACGCAGACGCCGGAGCTGTACCGCCTCGTCGGCACGATACAGGAGGAGGTCCACCGCTTTGCGGTCGAGTACCACCGGGGCGTGCGCGGCAAAAAACTCACCAAGTCCGAGCTCGACGACATCAAAGGCATCGGCGAAAAGCGCAAACGCGCGCTGCTCCTGAAATACGGCGGGGTAGAGGGGGTTCGCGCCGCGGCTGCAGATGAGCTCGCGGCCGTCCCCGGCATGGGCCGCGCCGCCGCCGAAGCCGTCGCCGCCCATTTCCGCAGTCGGTAATGTCTGTGTGCCAAGTTATACGTCCCCTTGACACAGCGTCCCCTTGACACAGCCTGATTTGCCTATGTCAACAGTTCGTCGATCCTTGCTGTGATCGCGTCCATCTGCATCGCCAGCACCTGCGCTTTCACCCAATCTGCGAACCCTTCAGCTTGTTCGTATTCGTATCGGTCAATTTCTTCCGTGATTTCATCGATCCCATCCATATCGAAGTTCATGCAGGCCTCTTTCAGCCGTGCGAGAAGGATCCCATCGGGCTTGCACTGCATTGGCTTCTCTTGCGCCGCTCCTGCATCGCTCAAGAAACCCTTGATCGCATCGATCAGCGCAAACGCTTCAATGATCAGCGCTTCGTTGCCGTCTAAGACTTTCTCAATATCGTTCGCCCCGGATGCAGACTCCAAAACCTCCGCCTTTCTCCCTACGGATTCCGCGCACAGGGTATAGCTGCTGCCCTTGACCCCGTGGACCGTGATCACATAGTCATGAAGCGATTCGGGATGCGCCCTGATCTTCTCCGCATCGAGGGCCCTCAGTCTTTCTAACAATTCGGGTGTGTTCCTGCAATAAGAATGCATCACTTCAATAAGCGTATTCTCATCGCCGCCAAAACGTAGAAGCGCTTTCCCTACGTCGATTCCCGGTATCACGGTAGCCTCGCTGATTCTTCGGCGCGCGCTTTCATTTGGATGCGCGTCGTCTTTCAGGGCCCGGCCCGCCGCAGGATCGGCAGCTTCTTTTTCCTTATCCCGCACCCATCGCTTCAGCACGTTGTCCATCTGCATGATGTTGATCGGCTTCGAAATAAATGCGTTGAACCCATGCTCCAGAAACATTTCCTCATTCCCTTTGATGGCGTTTGCGGTAAGAGCGACAATCGGGATATTCTTCGCATAATCCGTGCCGATCTCTTCCCTGATGATCTTCGTCGCTTCGATTCCGTCGAGTTCCGGCATCATGTGGTCCATAAAGATGGCGTCGTACTTCACATCCTCCCTCCTGATGAGGTCAACTGCATCCCTCCCGCTCATCACCAAATCCATCTTAATGCCGTACGGTTTGAGAATCCCTTTCGCCACATCCAAATTCGTTGCCACGTCGTCAACGATCAAAACCCGTGCATAAGGCATATGGATCCGCACTAACTTTAATCCGGCATCCCTTTTATTCTCCATATATTTGAAGTTTTTCAGGTTCTCCGCTACGCTGTCCCCAATCTGAATGCCATTCACGAAACCTTGCTTGAGCGTGACCGTAAAGACGGAGCCTTTCCCATATTCGCTCTCCACGCTGATGGTCCCGCCCATCGCGTCGATCATCATTTTCGTGAGGGAAAGCCCGAGTCCCGTGCCTTCGATTTGCCGATTTGCTTTCACGTCAACCTGATTGTAATCCGAGAACAGTTCTTTCAGATTCTCCTCCCGCATCCCCACGCCGGTATCGGCAACGACGGACGTCAGCAGCACATATGGCGCTTCACTGCCATCGCCGCCTTCTTCGCCGCCCGGTATGACCTCCGTGGAAAGCGACCAGTTGACCGTCCCGGACTTCGTGTATTTAAACGCATTCGTGAGGATGTTGTTGAAAATCTGCTTCACGCGCAATTCATCACCGACCAGCTTATGCAATATCCCGCCCTTTACGGAAAGATCGAACGTCACCGGTTTGTCCTCTATGCGCATAATATTCAGCGTGACGGTGTCATTGATGATACTCGGCACATCGTACTCGGCCAGGACGAGCTCGAATTTCCCCGACTCCACTTTGGAAATGTCCAAGATGTTGTTGATGATGCCAAGCAGCGTCGTGCCGGCGCCATGGATCTTTTTCAGATTTTCCTCGTATTCATCCTTGGCATTGCCCGTCCCAATCATCAATTCGGAGAGGCCGATGACTGCGTTGAGCGGCGTCCGCATCTCGTGGCTCATATTCGCAAGGAAATGGCTCTTTGTCTTTGAGGCCGCCTGCGCCAATTTCGTCTGTTCCTCCAGTTTTTCCGTTCGCTCGTTTACAAGCCTTTGAAGATTGCTTTTCTGCTTCCTGCGGCTGTAGAGGATAAAGATCAGAAACATCATGCCCACGATCATCAGTATCGTGACCACCATCATGGTTTTGGACTGCGCTTGCGCCATCTGCGTCTCATAGTCGTAGACCCGATGCGTCCAATACTCCGCGATCTCATCCGTATCGACAAGCGCCTGCGCCTTGCTGAGGATCCCGGCGAGTTGCGTCTCATGGATGTTGAAGCCGAAACTGGATTCCGATGGGTAGCCAAATTTCATATTGATTTTGAGATCTGTCTTCCCGAAATAGTTTGTCTGCCCGAACAGATGGTTCTCGGTGGACATGACGAGGTCGACATCCCCCTTTTCCAATGCAGCCACAGCTTCATCGATGTTCTGATATTCCTTCGTAAAGGCATTGTCGGGAAACCAATCCTTGAACATCACGCTGTATGCGGTGTTTTCGAGCAGGCCCACACGCTCCGTCATGAGTTCGTTCACATTGACATACGGGTAATCCACTCTGGAAACAAGCGCATAATAATCCGTCACATACGCCTCATCGGCCCACAGAAATTTGCCCACCCTGTCATCCGTTTTCAGCAACTCCGTCACAAATGCAATCTTTCCTTCCTCAAGATCGGACAGAAGTTGCGACCACTCGGCGCCGGGCTCGTTCGCCACACGGATGTTCAGCCCTGTAACGCCCTTGATCTCATCGATCACATCCTCGGCTATGCCGCCCCATACCCCGTCGTTCTCATTGTAGAAGCTGACCGGGTAATTGAAGGAGCTCAGCCCTGCATTGATCGCGTCCTTCCCATCGATATGCGCATCGTAATACGACCGTTCTTCCGGCGACAGGCTCTTGATGAAGATCGACTTGAGGAAATCCTGTTCCCCTTCCGTATAAAGCCCGTTCAACTCATGTCGAAAACCCTGATCGATGTATTTGTCTATGACAGACAGCAGCGGCGCGAGTTCCTCGTTGCAGGTAGCCATTACGATCTGTTCATAGGAAAGCGGATAGAATACATGAATACCCACATTCATTTTGCCAATAAAATCATCTATGAGCGCATCGTCTTCAACAAAGACATCGATCGTATCGTCCATCAGTTTGCCATACGCATCCGCCGTATCCTCGACATAACTCACTTCGAGCGCCGGCCCATAATCCGCCTCGAGCTTCGGCCGCAGCTTGCCTTCAAGAATGGTGTCGTCGATAAACGCATACCTCACCTTCCCGTTGCCCGCCAGTTCCTGCGGCGAGTGCGCATCCTTGCGCATGACGTATTTGACGGAGCGCTCGGAGATAGGCTTCGTCATGAAAAAGGCGTCTTCCCGCTCCTGCGCGTAGATAATATCTCCGGAGAAGTCGATTTGCTTTGACTGAAGGCCGTCATATAAAAGCGCCCAATTCTCTATTTCCAGCTCAAAGCGAACGGGAGAAGAATCGGTGGAAAAAAGCGCCGAGAGCAAGTCGCACATCGACTTCGAATATCCGCGCGGCTCGCCTTCTTCATTGAAGAACGCCTCCGAACTCTCCGTCATCCCATAAGAAAACACCGCAGTCCCGCCCGCTGCATCGCTGTATTTTCCGATCACCTTATCTATTTGCCCGATTTCCGAATCTGTGACGCCCGGGATATCCTTGTAGGATTCATAATGTGGATAGGCATCGCTGCCCGCATAGGAGATAATGCCCGTGTGCGAAATAACACAAGGCAAAAACAAAAATCCAACGATTGGTGCAACCAACAGAAATCTCCAGATGGTATGCTTAATACAAGATGCTCTATTCATGATATTTTCTCCCCACCGTGCATAAATTGGACAATGGTATTATGCCACTTTCCGGAGAATCCTGCAACGCGCGCGCTGCACAGTTCGCGCGCGCTTCCCCAAAAGAAAAACTTCAAAAGGCGCAACGCCGCCCTTTGTTTATGTTACAATACGATGTATGCAAAATCAGCAGGCGGCTTGGCCGCGGGAGGCTATGGAAATGGCAGCGAACAAAGCGAAAGATGAAAACTATGGCGAAGACGAGCCGATGGTCGTGACCTTAGAGTACGACGACGGCACGGAAGTCGAAACGGAGGTGCTGGGCATCTTTGAGGTCGAAGGCAAGGAGTATATCGCGCTCATCCCCGACGACGATTCCGACGATGTGTATTTGTACGGCTATGAAGAAGCGGGCGACGACGAGTTTGAGCTCATCGACATCGAAGACGAAGAAGAGTTTGAAAAGGTTGTGAAAGAGTTTGACGCATTGATGGACGCCGTGGAGGCGGAGGAATAATTTTCCTTGAGTAGCTACGATATCATCATTGTCGGCGCCGGCGCCGGCGGCGTGTTCGCGTCCTATGAGCTGGCAAAGCTGGACAGCGGCAAAAGTGTGCTGCTGCTCGAAAAAGGCCGTGCGCTCGAAGAGCGGCGCTGCCCGATTTCCGAGGGCAGGACGGACGTGTGCATTGGCTGCGAGCCGTGCAGCATCATGAACGGCTACGGCGGCGCGGGCTCGCTCTCGGACGGCAAATACAATATCACGAACGAGTTTGGCGGCGAGCTGCATCTGCGCATCGGCAAAGAGAAGGCGCTTGAGCTCATGGAGTATGTCGACGGGGTGCTCGTTTCCAATGGCGGCGCCGAGGCAAAGCTTTACAATACGGCGAGCAGCGATTTGAAACGCGTCGCGCTGCAAAGCAACCTGCACCTGCTCGACGCGAAGGTGCGGCATCTCGGCACGGACCGCAACATCAAGATTCTCGCAAAAATCTACGATTATATACGGCAGCGCACAGAGGTCAGATTTGGCGCGGAAGTGTCGGACGCGCGGAAGACGCCGGAGGGGTTCTCCGTGGCCACGAAGGGCGGCGAGACCTATACGTGCCGCGACCTCATCCTCGCGACGGGGCGTTCGGGCTCGCGCTGGCTTTCGGAAATTATGACGAAATTTGGCGTGGGGCTCAAGAGCGACCGCGTCGATATCGGGGTGCGCATCGAGCTGCCGGCGGAAATCTGGGACCACATCACAAACGAAGTCTACGAGAGCAAGATCGTATACAAGACGGACAAATACAACGACCTTGTGCGGACGTTTTGCATGAACCCGCACGGCGTAGTCGTGACGGAAAACACAAACGGCATCATCACGGTCAACGGCCACAGCTACGCGGACCCCGCGCTGCATACGGGCAATACCAATTTTGCGCTGCTTGTGACAAACCGCCTGACGGAGCCGTTTCAGGGCAGCAACGAATACGGCGAGTCCATCGCGCGGCTGTCCAATATGCTCGGCGGCGGCGTACTGCTGCAACGCTTTGGCGATCTCGTCAAGGGGCGCCGCAGCAACAGCAAACGCATGGAAAAAAGTTTCACGACGCCGACGCTGCGCGCGACGCCCGGGGATTTGTCGCTCGTCATCCCCAAGCGGCAGCTCGACGACATCATCGAGATGATCTACGCGCTCGACAAGATCGCGCCGGGGACGTCCAACGAGGACACGCTGCTCTATGGCGTCGAGGTCAAATTTTACAATTCGGAAGTTGACGTCGACCAAAATCTCGAAACGAAGATACCGGGGCTTTACGCGATCGGGGACGCCACGGGCGTGACGCACAGCTTGTCGCAGGCCTCCGCCAGCGGCGTGTATGTCGCGCGGCATATCGTGGGGAGGGCATAAGGGAGTGTTACGGAAAAAAGACAAGCCAAATGTCCAATTTATTCCGTAACGCTTCCTAAGCATGGAATGGCAGAAGGAATTGTGGCGCTAAAGCAATAAGCAGGAGGAGAGTATGTATCAGACTGACAAAGAGAGAATGACGGAGAAAATCACGGCGTTCAGCAAGTATGGCGATCTTGGCAACGGCGGGATTACGAGGCTTTCGCTTTCGGAAGCCGACCTCGCGGCGCGCGCCGATTTCAAGCAGCGCGCGGAAGCGCTCGGCATGGCCGTCGTTTCCGATGATATCGGCAATATCTACGCGACGCTGCCCGGGGAGGATGCCGGCCTGAAGCGCATCGTGGTGGGTTCGCACGCGGACTCCGTGCGCAGCGGCGGCAATTACGACGGGATTTATGGCGTACTGTCGGGCCTCGAAGCGGCCGAGACCATCGTGACGGAAAAAATCCCGCACCGCCATCCGCTCACGGTCATGATTTGGACCAATGAAGAGGGCGCGCGCTTTGAGCCCGCGATGATGAGTTCGGGCATCGTGCTCGGCAAATTTGAAAAAGAAAAAATGCGCGCCGTCGTCGAGACGGGCGGCGCTGTGACCTTTGGCGAGGCGCTTGACGCGAGCGGCTGGGTAGGCGACGCGAAAAACAGGCTGAACCAAGATGACTATTGCGCGTATTTTGAGCCCCATATCGAGCAGGGCCCGGTGCTCGAAGAGGAAGATCTGCAGATCGGCGTCGTCGGGGGCGTCGTCGGCATGGTCAACTACGACATCATTCTGGAAGGCGTTTCGAGCCATGCGGGCACGACGCCGCAGAGCTACCGCAAGGACGCGCTGCGCGCCGCCGCCAAAACCATCCTCGAGCTTTGGGACAAGCTCGGCGCGCTCGATTCCAAACTCGTCTTCACGACGGGCGAGATTCTTTGCAAGCCCAACATCCATACGATTGTGCCGGGTTATGTAAAATTCACGCTCGACGCGCGGCATCAGGATATGGGCGTGCTCGCGCAGGTCGTCGAGGCCATCGAAAACCTCCCGAAGGACGTTTATGGCTGTAGGCTCAGCTACGAGGAGCACTGGGGGCGCAAGACGATCGGGTTTGACGAGACGCTGCTCGGCTACGTCGAAGGCGCGGCGAAGGCGCTCGGCTATACCTGCAAGCGCATGTATTCGGGCTCGGGCCACGACGCGCAGTATGTCTCAGAGATGCTGCCGTCCGTCATGCTCTTCATCCCGAGCAAGGACGGGCTCTCGCACACGGTCGTCGAGTACAGCAGCCCCGACCAGATTTGGGAGGGCGCAAACGTGCTGCTGAACGCGGTGCTCGAAGCGGACAAGGCGCTGTGAGCAACAATTCAGACCATAGCCGGAATGCCGTCATTGCGATAATGGTGCTTCTCAAATCTCGCAGAGATTTGCACCTCCGCTGTCCGTTTTTCCATTACGGTAGACGACCACGCGCTAAAGCGCTGTCGTCCTCGAATGCAGCCTTC
>JAITMX010000103.1 GCA_031290775.1 Eubacteriales Family XIII. Incertae Sedis bacterium | reverse complement strand
CTTCCGCCACATATTTCTTGATAGCCATTATCATAATCTCCTTTGCCGTAAAACAATATTGCGATACCGATCCAAAAATGCGTAAATCAGTGTTTCCTTAGACGAAAGTATAGCATTGTGGGCGCCGCAAATTCAATTGCGCGGCATTCTATATTTAATCACTGTGGGTAAATTCCCCGCAATCTCTGCTGCGGAAAGGGGTCCGGGGTCTCTGCCCCGGGGTTCATACCACTTGATTTTTTCTATACATATTTTATAGTTGGGTATAAAAGCAGACCATCAAAGCATGGATTTCCGTAATGGAGGCAAGCTTCATCATTTTTCTGCTGCCGCCGTTCCATACGGATTTTAACAACGGAGGAAACGAAACGCTGAAGGCGCAGTCCGGAACCTATATCGGGTGGCGGGCGTATTTGAACGGGCTTCGCGCCAAGCTCTGAGTAACAGTTCAGACACTTGCCGGAATGCCGTCATCCGTGGCACTCTACGGCTGACGGTTAGTGTCTGAACTGTTGCACCACGGGTTCTTCCCGACGTTTTTATCGAATAAACCATTGTGACATCTAACAAAAAGAGTTAAATTATACAATAAGCGGCCTAAAACTTCTTGACTTTGGGATTTTGCGGGCATAGAATAGGCGACAAATCAAAAAATCGAGGCTGGGAGAATATTTCAAAGATTAGGATAAAAATAACTCTATACTCGATCATAGCAGCGGGGATCGCCGAAGTGGTTTCCCTGCCGATCGTCGGAGCAAGTATTCTTTTCAGCTACGGTTTGGCGCTGGGCGCCGCCGTCGCGATCATAAATCTGCATGTCTTGAGCAGCACGATCACGATAGCGACCGAAAGCGGGCGCAAAGGCGCGGCCATCCTCGGCTACATCGTCAGGATCGCCATCTACGCGGCGGCATTTTGGCTCACCGTGAGGACATCCCTCCTCTCGGGCGCGGGCGCCGCAATCGGCTTTCTCCTGCCGCGGGCCGTGATGTACATCATGTACGGGGCGCTGCCGGCGGTCAGAAGGAGAATGGGCAAGGAGCCGCCCGCCGTGTACGTGGCGGACCGGGCAAGCAAGGTGTTCATCAAAGAGCCGTGGTTCGTACGGTACGGGAGCGGCGGAAGGGCCTACCTCACGCATCGGCGCTACAAAAAGGTAAAGCTGGAGAAATAGGAGTCGTAATAGCAGCAAGATGGAAATGGATCTCGGCCCACGCATCATATTCAGAATCAGCGACACCGTATTTGTTACGGAGACTGTTTGCTGGGCGGTGATCGTCGCCGTAGCCCTCATCATCTTCGCGTTCGTCTCCACGCGCAATCTGCGGCGCGACCCCAAAGGCGTCCAGGGCGTCGTGGAGCTCATCGTCGAATACGTCTACAAATTTGTGAACGACACGATGGGCAAGCACAATATCGGCTTTGCGCCTTACATCGGGACGCTGTTTTTCTTCCTGCTGTTTTGCAATATGCTCGGCATGCTCGGCTGGCGCGCCGCGACGGCGGACATGAACTTCACCTTTGCGATGGGCGTGCTCGTCTTTTTCATCATACAATACAACTCCATCCGCTCCAAGGGTCTCGGCGGCTACTTCAAGCACTTTGCGGAGCCGTTCCCGTTCATGGTTCCCATCAAGATCATGGAGGAGATCACTTTCCCGGTCAGCCTCAGCTTCCGTATTTTCGGAAACATCCTCGCGGGCGTGATCATTATGGAATTGTTCATGCACCTGATGGGCTTTGTGTCGGAGAGCGTGATGCACCTGCCGCTCCCGCTGCTTCAGACTGTGATTCCGCTGCCGCTCAATTTGTTTTTTGACATCTTTGAGCCGGTGCTTCAGGCGTTCGTGTTCTCGATGCTGACCATGTCGTTTATCGCCAAAGCGATTGTCACGCATCACGAGGATTGAGATCGTAATATATAATAGAAATAATTATTGCTGGGAATGAGACAAAGGAGGATTTAGGAATGGAATTAGTGACACCGGAAGCGTTTGTACTGGGACTTTCCGCACTCGGCGCGGGGATCGCGATGCTCGTCGGCATCGGCGTAGGCGTCGGGCAGGGCATCGCGACGAGCAAGGCGCTCGAAAGCATCGCCAGGCAGCCCGAGACGAAAGGGGACATCACATCGACCCTTTTCATCGGCCTTGCCATGACGGAGACGTCGATCATCTTCGCGCTGATTATCGCCATCATCCTGGTGTTCGTCAACCCGCTCGTCGGCAAGCTGTAGATTGCGTCGCCGCAAAGCGGCAGAATGGAAACAGGCATGGAAACGGTAGCCCCCCTAATAGGCTTCAACTGGACGTTTGTGATGGTGCTCGTCACCTTCGCCGTCCTCTACCTCATCCTGAAAAAGTTCTTTTTTGAAAAAGTGCACGATTTCATGGAGGCGAGGGAGCAGAAGGTAAAGGACCAGTTTGACAACGCCGAGGCCGCAGGCAAACTCGCCGAGGAGCATCTCGCCGAGTACAAAACAAAGCTCGAAGATGTCGAGATCGAGCGGCGCGGCGTCCTGAAAGAGGCCAAAGCGCTTGCGGACCAGCGCGCGCAGCAGATTGTCGGCGAGGCAAACGAGCGCGCGGCCGAGATCATCCGCGCGGCCGAGAAGGAGACCGAACGCGAGCGGGCGGTGGCCGTTGAGGCGATGCGCGACCAGGTCGCGATGCTCGCCCTCTACGCCGCGGAAAAAATCATCGAGAAACAGCTCGACGAAAAAGAGCAGATGCTGCTCATCGACGACATCATCAGGCAGGACGGCGGTGAAGCATGGACTCATTGACGGTAGACGTCACCTATGGGCAGGCGCTTTTCGACGCCGCGGGGGACTGCGAAAAAATCTCTGAGATCGGCGCGGAGTACAAGGCCGTGAGCGCGGTCTTTGCGGATCAGCCCGCGCTGAAAAAGCTCTTTCTCATCCCGACCGTTTCGGCAGGGGACAAAAAGGCTGTCGCGAAAAAAGTCTTTGAAGGCCGCGTATCGCGGGAGCTGCTCGCTTTCCTCTGCATCCTCATCGACAAGCGCAGGGTCGGCGCGTGGGACGGCGTGGGACGCTGCTACGAACAGCTGCAGGACAAGCGCGCCGGGTTGACAAAGGGCATATTGTACTCGGTTCTGCCCGTCGAAAAGGGGAGGCTGTCCGCCTTTGAAGAAAAAACCGGCGCCTCGCTCGGCAAAAACGTAAAACTCGAAAACAGGATCGACAAAAGCCTCATCGGCGGCGTCAAGATCTATGTGGACGGCAAGCTCATCGACGCGAGCGTCAAGTCGCGGCTCGAGAGCATGAAACAGAAGCTCATGGGGTAGCAAAATTATGAACCTGAAACCGGAAGAAATCAGCGCAGTCATCAGGGAGCAGATCAAGGGATACGAAAACGAAGTCGAAATCTCGGATTTTGGCTCGGTCATCCAGGTCGGCGACGGCATTGCCCGCGTGTTTGGCCTCGAAAACTGCATGTCGGGCGAGCTCCTCGAGTTTCCCGGGGAAGTCTACGGCATGGCGCTCAACCTTGAGGAAGAAAACGTCGGCGTCGTCATCATGGGCTCCGATATGCACATCAAGGAAGGCGACGTCGTGAAGCCGACGGGCAGGGTCGTCGAAGTCCCCGTGGGGGACGCGCTCGTCGGGCGCGTCGTCAACTCGCTCGGGCAGCCGATCGACGGCAAGGGCGCCATCAGCACGAGCGAGACGCGGCCCGTCGAAAGCCCCGCGCCCGGCGTGCTCGCGCGCAAGTCCGTGCACCAGCCGCTGCAGACAGGCATCAAGGCAATCGACTCGATGATCCCCATCGGCAAAGGGCAGCGTGAGCTCATCATCGGCGACCGGCAGACGGGCAAGACGGCGATCGCGGTCGATACCATCCTCAATCAAAAAGGCGAGGGCGTGATCTGCATCTATGTCGCGATCGGGCAGAAAAACTCCACGGTCGCGCAGATGGTGCAGCACCTCGAAGATATGGGCGCGATGGACTACACCATCATCGTGTCGGCGACGGCGAGCGACGTGGCGCCGCTGCAGTACATCGCGCCCTACGCGGGCTGCGCGATGGCCGAGTATTTCATGGTCAGGGGCAAGGACGTGCTCATCATCTACGACGACCTGTCCAAGCACGCGGTCGCCTACCGCGCGATGTCCCTGCTGCTCCGCCGCCCGCCGGGCCGCGAAGCCTACCCGGGCGATATCTTCTACCTGCACAGCCGCCTGCTCGAGCGCGCGGCAAAGCTTTCCGACGAGCTCGGCGCCGGCTCGATCACGGCGCTGCCCATCATCGAGACCCAGGCCGGCGACGTATCGGCCTATATCCCGACCAACGTCATCTCGATCACGGACGGGCAGATATTCCTCGAATCCGACCTGTTCTTTTCGGGGCAGCGGCCTGCGGTCAACGCCGGCATCTCCGTCTCGCGCGTCGGCGGCAACGCCCAGATCAAAGCGATGAAAAAAGTCGCCAGCTCCGTCAAGCTCGAGCTTGCGCAGTATAGGGAGCTCGCGAGTTTTTCGCAGTTTGGCTCGGACATCGACAAGGAGACCAAATTGCGGCTCGACCATGGCCTTGTGCTCATGGAGATCATCAAGCAGCGCCAGTACAGCCCCGTGCGCGTCGAGCACCAAGTCATGATTTTCTACGCGGCTGTCGGCAAGTATCTCGACAAAATGGAGTGCTCCGACCTCGCCGCGTTTGAAAAGGGCCTTTTTGAGCATATGGACGCGATGCACCCGTCCGTCGGCGCCCAGATCAAAGAAACGGGCGCGCTTTCGGAAACTGCGGAGGCGGAGCTGAAAAAGGGCATTGAAGAGTACCGGCAGGAGTTTTTGCGCACAGAGGCTGCGGCCGTCAGCGCGTAAGGCGCCCCTGTTTTTTTGGAACGACGAAACCCTGTCATTCCGGGGCATGGCCCGGAATCCAGGTGGCAGGGCAAACATATGGGTTTCGGGCGCACGCGCCCGGAACGATGAAATGTTATGAAAGGAGCCGTAGTTGGCCGGAGCGTCTATGCAGGACATCAAACGCCGCATCCGCAGCGTTACAAGCATCGAACACATCACGAACGCGATGAAACTCGTGTCCGCGTCAAAACTGCGCCGCGCGAAAAACGTCTTTGAAAAAACGCAGGAATACCTGCATTACGTCACGGACAGCATTGACGAGATCTTCAACAATGTGGACGAAATCCCGGACCGCTATCTTGCGGGCAGCCGCGAAATCCGCCGGACTTGCTACGTCGTCATCACGAGCAACCGCGGGCTTGCGGGCAGCTTCAACGCCAGCGTCATCAAAGAGACCGAACGCGAGATGGCGGACGATCCCGAAAAGCCGCTGCTCGTCTGCATCGGCAGCAAGGGGCGCGATTATTTCGCGAAACGCGAGCACGAAATTTTTTCGGAGTACCTGAGCCCGCCCGAAAACGTGTCCTTTGTCGAGACGGGCGAGATCAGCAAGCCGATTGTCGCACTCTACAATCGCGGGGAGATCGATGAGGTCGTGCTTGTTTACACAAACTTCATTTCGACGCTCGAGCAGCGCGTCAAGGCGGTGCGCCTGCTGCCTTTTGAAGCGAAGAACGACCCGGAGATCATCCGCGCGGGCCGGGAAGTCGAGTACGAGCCGAGCACGGAAGCGGTGTTCAACTACCTCGTGCCCAAGTACGCGGAGATCATGGTATACAGGGCCATTGTCGAGTCGGCGACCTGCGAGCACGCGGCGCGGCGCATCGCGATGGAAAACGCGACAGACAACGCGCGCGATATGATGGGCAGCCTGCAGCTCTATTACAACAGGGCGAGGCAGGCCGCCATCACCAGCGAGATCACGGAAATCGTCAGCGGCGCGGACGCGATCAACGGATAGAAACGGAGAATCAAAATGGGTAAAGGCTATATCAATCAGATCATCGGCCCCGTCGTAGACATCAAGTTTGGCCAGGACACGATGCCGCAGCTGCTTTCCGCGATCCGGATCCCCTGCGGGGAGCGCGAGATTGTCGCGGAGGCGTCGCAGCATCTCGGCGACGATGTCGTCCGCTGTATCGCGCTGTCCTCGACGGACGGGCTGCGGCGCGGCATGGAGGCCATTGACACAGGCGGCCCCATCACGGTGCCGGTCGGGCCGGAAGTCCTCGGGAGGCTGTTCAATGTCGTCGGCGACAACATCGACGGGAAAGAGCCGGTCAAAACGGAGTTGCGCTTGCCCATCCACCGCGACCCGCCTTCGTTTGAGGACCAGGACACGAGCTCTCGCATCTTTGAAACGGGAATCAAGGTCATCGACCTCATCGCGCCGTACACGCGCGGCGGCAAGGTCGGGCTCTTTGGCGGCGCGGGCGTCGGCAAGACCGTGCTCATCCAAGAGCTCATCCGCAACATCGCGAAAGAGCACGGCGGCATCTCGGTCTTTTCGGGCGTCGGCGAGCGGACGCGCGAAGGCAACGACCTTTATTATGAAATGATCGAGTCGGGCGTCATCGAAAAGACGGCCATGGTATTCGGCCAGATGAACGAGCCGCCGGGCGCGCGCATGCGCGTGGCGCTGACGGGGCTCACGATGGCGGAATATTTTCGCGATGAAGAGGGGCAGGACGTCCTGCTCTTCATCGACAACATCTTTCGCTTCACGCAGGCCGGCTCCGAAGTGTCGGCGCTGCTCGGGCGCGTCCCCTCCTCGGTCGGCTACCAGCCGACGCTGGCGACGGAAATGGGCGCGCTGCAAGAGCGCATCACGTCCACAAAGAAAGGCTCGATCACATCGGTGCAGGCGATTTACGTGCCCGCCGACGACCTGACAGACCCGGCGCCGGCGACGACCTTTGCCCACCTTGACGCGACGACAGTCCTGTCGCGCGCCATCACGGAGCTCGGCATCTACCCTGCGGTTGACCCGCTCGAATCGACGAGCCGCATCATGGACCCGCTCATCATCGGCGATGAGCATTACGACACGGCGCGCGCCGTGCAGGAAGTGCTCCAGCGCTACAAAGACTTGCAGGACATCATCGCCATCCTCGGCATGGACGAGCTTTCCGACGACGACAAGCTCGTCGTGAACCGCGCGCGCAAGATACAGCGCTTCCTCTCGCAGCCTTTCTCCGTCGCCGAGGCGTTCACGGGCATGAGCGGCAAATACCTGCCGATCAAAGAGACGATACGCGGCTTCCGCGAAATCCTTGACGGGAAGCATGACGGCATCCCCGAGCAGCTCTTCCTGTTTGCGGGCGGCATCGACGAAGTTGTCGAAAGGGCAAAGCAGAATGGCTAAAAGCTTTTCGCTTGAAATCGTGACGCCGGAAAAACTCTTCTATTGGGGCGACGTCGAGATCGTGATTGCAAAGACGCTCTCGGGAGAGGAAGGCTTCATGGCCGGCCACGTCTGGGCGTGCAAGCTGCTCGGCACGGGCGAGCTTTGGTTCCGCGAGGCGGGCGCAAAAGACTATCGGCTCGCGGCGGTCTCGGGCGGCTTCATCGACGTCCGCACAGGCGTCCTCGTCTTCACGGACTCGGCCGAGTGGCCGGACGAGATCGATGTCGAGCGCGCCAACATCTCATGCAAGCGCGAGGAAGAGTGGCTCGAGCGCCACGGCCCCGAAAACGAGACGCCCGAGGAAGCCGAAGAGCACCGGCTGGCGATACGCCGCGCCGAAAACCGCCGCAAGGTCGCGGCAGGCGGCGGCAGGGCCCGGAAGTAGGGCGGGCGCCGCTACCTGTTCCCTTTAGCCCTATTGTGCGTTCAGCAGTTCTTGCCCATTGAGCGGGACTCCGGCGATATTGATGGTTTTGAACCACTCTTTGATCTCGCTTTCCCCGCCCTTGCAGTGGTATATCAGCAACTCGCTGTCTATTATTTTCGCCTGTTTGTCGGTGGGCAAAGAACTGAAAAGCTGCTCGCGCCCGGTTTGGTCTTTGATTGAAAATTTGCCTGTGGCAAACCGCCCGATTGACGTTATCCGCTGCTGGCCATCCATCACCTCAAAATGCTCATCGTCCACATCATTGAAATAAATCAGCCCCAGTGGATAGCCTTTGAGCAGGGAGTCGATCACTGCGACGTCTTTCCGGCCGTCGGCATATTACGATGGTGACGACCTATGGCGTGAAACAAAATATGTACAGCAGCCTTTTTCAATCGGAGGTGGCCATGGAGGATTTGTTTGAATGAAGCAAGGGGCAAACCCGCGCATCGGATCGGCCTCGGCAACCGCTTGAAGCACGCGCTTTCCGCTATCCGCCGCCGCAGATCTATGGCACACGCAGAATGTTCGGAAACATTATAGTTATTGTATGATGTTTGATATATAATAATCGTGGAACGGCAAATATAGATGTGAAATATGCAGCAAAGCCCGGATTAAAAAACAGTTGCAAAAAATCAGAAGAACAATGCATTCTGTGAGAATTTGAAAATGACGCAAAGTGAGATAAGGGATCAAAACCTAATGGTTGTGGCGGCGGTCGAAGGCTATTCTATGAAATATGGGATAGAGGGCCGCGCTGCATACGAGTTGTTTCAAAAGCACGATCTGATCAATCTGCTCCGCTCGTCCTATGCCGTCTTGCATACACAAAGCCTTGACGAAAGCTTTCGCTTTGCCGAGGATGTTTTGGCGAGACAGCCATGACAGCCATGACAGAGCAGGTCACGCTTTTCCATGGGAGCAATCAGGCTTTTGACGTGATTGATTTGTCTAAGGCCAAGGACAAACGTGATTTTGGCCGGGGGTTTTACACAACCACCCTCAAAGCGCAAGCGGAAGATTGGGCAAAGATTATCAGGCAAAGACTTGGGGGAGATGCGTCATATCTGTATGAAATTTCGTTCAGGCTGGCCGATGGTTTGAATGTAAGGCGTTTTTCCGATCTCACAAGCGATTGGCTTGAAATGATTAAGCAAAACCGGGTATACGGCGGAGTTCAACACGACTATGATGCAGTAATCGGGCCTGTTGCAAACGATAATACGTTTCGAACTGTCACATTATACTTAGGAAGCGGTGAGAAATAAATTGGACATTTGGTTTGTCTTTTTTCCGCCTGACTGCGTTGCAAAGCCTCGCCGTACTACCAGTACGGCTACGTTTTGCGCCTTGTCAGCCGAAAA
>JAITMX010000096.1 GCA_031290775.1 Eubacteriales Family XIII. Incertae Sedis bacterium | reverse complement strand
AAGCAGGACGGAAAGCAAACACAGGAACTTGAAATACAGTATCGTTTCATCGGAAACCTACTGCAAAAAACCAAAGAGGACATCGCGTTAGTTTCCTAAAATGACATCCTCAATGGTTACAACAAATTATTCGCCGTAAATACTCTTGTTACGAAAGTGTATTTACGAATTGGCGGAGAGGGAGGGATTCGAACCCTCGAATGGTTTCCCATTACATGATTTCCAATCATGCGCGCTCGGCCGGACTACGCGACCTCTCCGTGTATAAATATGCAATTTTCAAGCCGACAAAAACGATTTCCAATCATGTGCGCTCGGCCGGACACGGTGAAGTGCCACGGTAGACGGCCACGCGCTAAAGCGCTGTCGTCCTCGAATGCAACCTTCCATCGATTTGCTTACGCAAATCGGGATAGGTTGCGAACGGGCTAAAGCCCTGCACTTCTCGAATGGCACCTACATCGGCTCTGCCGGCTTCGTCGTCAGTCGCCGTGTTAGGTGCGCATACGCGACTTCTCCGCATCCCTAAGGATGAATTGCTCCGGCAATTAAAATACTGCCGAAACATTAATGTACCACATTATTCGTTTTTCCCGCAACAGTTTTTGTATTTCTTTCCGCTCCCGCAGGGGCAGGGGTCGTTGCGCCCGACCTTCGCGCCGCCGCGGCGCACCGGCTCATGCCGCCCGCCTGCGGACTCCTTGGGCGTCTCCGCGGGCATGCCGCCGCGCTTGCCCGGCGCCGCGCGCCTTTGTTCCTGCGCGGCCGAGCGGTAGGCGTCGTCATCGGACTTGCTTTCCTTTATGTCGCCCGTCGTCTGCCCCTTGCGCTCGCTCTTCGTCTCGACCGTGACGCCGTAGCAATAGCGCACCGTGTCCTCTTTGATCGACTCGGTCATGAGCTCGAACATATCAAAGCCCTCTTTTGCGTAGGCCGCCGCCGGGTCCTGCTGGCCGATGCCGCGCAGGCCGATGCCGGTCTTCAGCTGGTCCATCGCGTCGATGTGGTCCATCCACTTGCCGTCGATGACCATGAGCAGGATCATGCGCTCCAGTTCGCGCATGCGGTCCGGGCCGATTTCCGTTTCTTTTTCCGCGTAAAGCGCGAGCATTTTTTCGTTTGCGAGCCCCTTCAAGTCTTGCTCGTGCAAGCGCAGGAGTTCGCCCTCCGCGAGGCCGAGCCCCGTATAATTCCGGCTGACGCGCAGCAGCGCCTCGTCGAGATAGGACATGTCCCATTCCTCGGCGTATTTCGACCCCATGACGGCGCCGTCTACCGCCTCGTCCGCGAGCTCGCCGATCATGGAGACGATGTTGCCGCGCATATCTTCGCCTTCAAGCACCTTGCGGCGCTCGCCGTAGATGATTTCGCGCTGTTTGTTCATCACATTGTCGTATTGGAGGACGTACTTGCGAATGCCAAAGTTGCGCGCCTCGACCTTTTTTTGCGCGTTTTCGATGGACTTGGAAAGCATGCCCGCTTCGATTGGCTGGTCGTCCCCGACGCCGAGGCGCCCGACGATGGCCTGCATGCGCTCGCCGCCAAAGAGGCGGAGCAGCTCGTCTTCCATCGAGATATAGAAACGCGTCGAGCCGGGGTCGCCTTGGCGCCCGGCGCGGCCGCGGAGCTGGTTGTCGATGCGCCGCGACTCGTGGCGCTCGGTGCCGATGATGTGCAGGCCGCCGAGCCCGACGACCTCCCGTTGCTCGTCCGCGCGCTCCGCTTTGAAACGTTCGAGGTATCCCGTGTATTTGCGCCGCGCCTCTTTGAGCTCTTCCGTATCGAGCGGCACAAAACTCGCCGCGTAGGAAATCGTGTCCTCGTCATAGCCTTCCTTGCGCATCTCCTGTTTCGCCTCAAACTCCGGATTGCCGCCGAGGATGATGTCGGTGCCGCGCCCGGCCATGTTTGTCGCAATCGTGACCATGTCCTTCCGGCCCGCTTCCGCGACAATGCGCGCTTCCTGCTCGTGGTGTTTGGCGTTCAGGATATTGTGCTTCACGCCGCGCTTTTTCAGCATATCCGCGATGAGCTCGGATTTTTCGATCGAGATCGTGCCGACGAGCACGGGCTGCCCTGTCTGGTGCGCCAGCGTGATGTCCTCGACGATGGCCGCAAATTTGCCCGGCTCCGTCGGATAGACGGCGTCTTCATAATCGTCGCGGACGACGGGCCTGTTTGTCGGGATCGTGATAACGTTCATATTGTAGATATCGACAAATTCTTCCTCTTCCGTCTTCGCCGTGCCCGTCATGCCCGAGAGCTTTTGGTACATGCGGAAGTAGTTTTGTATCGTGATGGTCGCGAGCGTCATCGACTCGTTTTTGACCGAAAGCCCTTCCTTCGCCTCGATGGCCTGGTGCAGCCCCTCGCTGTAGCGCCGCCCGAACATGAGCCGCCCCGTGAACTCGTCGACGATGATGATCTCCCCGTCCTTGACCACATAATCCACGTCGCGCTTCATGATGAAATTTGCTTTCAGCGCCTGCATAATGTGGTGGTTGATTTCCATGTTTTCGGGGTCGGAGAGGTTTTCGACCTTGAACGCCTGCTCGGCCTTTTTGTTGCCGCGGCCGGTCAAATTGATTTTCTTGTCTTTTTCGTCATGGACAAAATCGCCCGCCTCCTCGATTTCGTCGTCGATTTGCTGGGCCGGGAAAAGGGCGCGCCCGCGCTCCTCTTTCGGCGGCGCCGCCAAAAGCGTGCGCACAAAGCGGTCGGCACGGCTATACATTTCCGTAGATTTTGCGGCCTGCCCCGAAATGATGAGCGGCGTGCGCGCTTCGTCGATGAGGATGCTGTCGACCTCGTCTACGATCGCGAAGTTGAGCGGGCGCTGCATCATCTGCTCTTTGTATTTGACCATATTGTCGCGCAAATAATCAAAGCCAAACTCGTTGTTCGTGCCATACGTGATGTCCGCGAGATAGGCGCCCTTGCGTTCCTCGCTGCCTGTCTTGACATCGTGTATCACGCAGCCGACCGTGAGCCCGAGGAAAGTGTAGAGCTTGCCCATCCACTCCATATCGCGCCGCGCGAGGTAATCGTTGACTGTCACGACGTGGACGCCGCGGCCGGAGAGCGCGTTCAGATAGGCGGGCAGGGTGGCGACGAGCGTCTTGCCTTCGCCCGTCTTCATCTCGGCGATGTTGCCGTTGTGAAGCGCGATGCCGCCGATGATCTGCACGGGGAAGTGCTTCATGCCGAGGCTGCGCCATGCCGCCTCGCGGCAGACCGCAAAGGCTTCGGGCAGGAGGGCGTTCAGCGCGTCTTCGGATGAGTCGTCCGCAAGCCGCGCCCGAAATTCGTCCGTCTTTGCGCGCAGCCCCGCGTCGGACAGAGCCTGCATCTCTTCATCAAACACAAGCACCTTGTCGGCGACCTTTTCGATTTTGGCGACCTCCCGTTTATTCAGATCAGGAAGGATTTTGTCGAAAATCCCCATGGTTTCCCCTTTTCCCTTTCGCGTTCCCGCGTTCTATCGTTCTGCCCTATTGTATGAACGTTTTGTAAATTGCGCGGATCGCCGTTTCAAAATCCTTTGTTTCGACGCCCACGATGATATTCATTTCGCTTGAGCCCTGGTCGATCATGCGGATGTTGACGCCCGCTTCCGTCAGCGCGCCGAAGAGCCTTGCCGCGACGCCCGGCACGGACGCCATGCCTTGGCCGACCGTCGCGATGAGTGACATATTTTCAAACAGCTCGATGCTGTCGGCGCCGAGCTTCTTTTCAAAATCCTCGATGAGGTCGCCGAGCTTGTCGCCCAAAAACTTGTCCGCGATAACGAGAGAGACGGTATCGATGCCCGACG
The DNA here is from genome assembly GCA_031290775.1 of Eubacteriales Family XIII. Incertae Sedis bacterium. GTDB lineage: Bacteria > Bacillota > Clostridia > Peptostreptococcales > Anaerovoracaceae > WRMW01. The sequence goes on along the minus strand of JAITMX010000096.1, from coordinate 23,890 downwards.
GGATGTGCTCAATCGGGATGCTGTAGTCCTCAAGGATCGAAAGGATGCGCTTGATGAACCCGATCTCATTGCTCATCATATTTTTGTAAATGCCGATCACCGTGAAATCTCTGTTGCCGGCGATGCCCGTGATGAGCTGGCCGCTGCCGTCCGTGTCGTCCGCGCTGATGAACGTGCCGGGATCGTCCGGAATATTTGTGTTGCGGATGTTGATCGGGATGCCCGCGAGCCGGGCCGGATAGATTGCGTTTTCGTGGAGGACGGAGGCGCCCATATACGAAAGCTCCCGCAGCTCCTTGTAGGAAATGCTTTTGATCGCTTTCGGGTTTTCGACAATCCTCGGGTCCGCCATCAGAAAGCCCGAGACATCCGTCCAGTTTTCATAAACGTCCGCCGCCGCCGCGCGCGCGACGAGTGCGCCCGTGATGTCCGAGCCGCCGCGCGAAAATGTCTTGACGCTGCCGTCCGGCAGTGTGCCGAAAAAGCCGGGGATGACGGCTCGCCCGTGTTTGGCAAGCTCGCCCGCCAGCGCCTTGTTTGTCTCTTCGTAGAGAAATTTCCCTTTTTCGCCAAAAAGCAAGAGGCCCGCCGCATCCACAAAATCGTAGCCGAGAAAGGCCGCAATGAGCTTTGCGGAGAGGTATTCCCCGCGGCTCGCGAGATAGTCCGCGGAGACGCCGCCCCGCAATTTTTCTTCGATGGCGGCAAACTCGCCCGCGATGCCGACGCTGACGCCGAGATCCGCTTCGAGGCCGAGAAAGCGCTCTTTCACGACCTGCAGCACCTGCTCGTATGGCGCGCCGATATCGATCTGCGTCTTGAGCAGGTACAGCATGTCGGTGATCTTGTTGTCAGTCGCAAAGCGCTTGCCCGGCGCCGAAACGACGATGTACCGCATGCCCGGGCCGCGTTCCGCGATGGACTTGATTTTTCTGATTTGGATCCCGTCAGCCGCGGAGGACCCTCCGAATTTTGCGACGACCAAGCTCATTTACAGATCCCTTGCGATGGAGCGGAGGATGTCCGCCTTGTCGGTTTTTTCCCAAGGCAGGCCGAGGTCGGGGCGCCCGAAATGCCCGTAGGCCGCGACTTGGCGGTAGAGCGGGCGGCGCAGGTCCAGATCGCGGATGATCGCGCCGGGGCGCAGGTCAAAAGCCTGCTTCAGCAGGGCAGCGAGCTTTTCGTCGGAAACCTGGCCCGTGCCAAACGTTTCCACGAGGACGGACATCGGCTCCGCCACGCCGATCGCGTAGGAAAGCTCGATCTCGCAGCGCTCCGCAAGGCCCGCCGCGACGATGTTTTTGGCCGCGTAGCGCGCCGCGTATGCCGCCGAGCGGTCGACCTTGGTCGGGTCTTTGCCCGAAAAAGCGCCGCCGCCGTGTTTCGCGTAGCCGCCGTAGGTATCGACGATGATCTTGCGGCCGGTCAGGCCCGTATCGCCGTTGGGCCCGCCGATGACAAAACGCCCGGTCGGATTGACAAAGTATTTTGTGTCCGCCGTGAGCAGGTTTGCGGGAATGACGGGCTTGATGATTTTTTCAATAACATCATGGCGGATCTCTTCCTGCGTCGCCTCGGGATTGTGCTGTGTCGAAATGAGCACGCCCGTCACCGCAATGGGTTTCAGCCCGTCGTACTCGACCGTGACCTGCGATTTGCCGTCCGGCCTCAGATAGGCGATCTCGCCCGACTTGCGGGCGGACGTGAGTTTTTTCGAGAGATTGTGGGCCAGCGTGATCGGGAGCGGCATGAGCTCTTCGGTCTCTTTGCAGGCAAAGCCGAACATGATGCCCTGGTCCCCGGCGCCCGTCGCCTCGATGTCGTCAAAGCTGGCGCTGCCGTCCTTTTCCTCAAGCGCCTCGTCGACGCCCATCGCGATGTCCGCAGACTGTTCGTGGATTGCGGTCAGCACCGCGCACGTGTCGGCGTCAAAACCGTAGTCGCTCTTTGTGTAGCCGATGTCGCGCACGACGCCCCTGATGAGGCTGGGGATGTCGACATAAGCCTCGCTTGTGACCTCTCCCGCAACCATGACGACGCCCGTCGTTGTGATCGATTCAACCGCCACGCGGCTCATTGGGTCCTGCTCGATCATAGCGTCGAGGATCGCGTCCGACACCTGGTCGCAGAGTTTGTCAGGATGCCCCTCCGTAACGGATTCCGAAGTGAAAAATCTTGCCATTTGTATGATGCTCCTTTCCTTTCCCGGCCCGCTTGCCTCACGGGAATGTCAGAAAATTATACCACGGATAGGGGGGGAATGGAAAATGCTTGCGGGCCCCGAGCCCACGGTCTACGCATGAAAGAAACCCCGAAGCAGAAAAATCGGCGAAATTCTTTTCTCAGTCAGTCAGCCAGCCAAAGAAATTGAGCAGCCAACTCGTGCATACAGCTTGTCAGATATCGTGCATCCATCCATATTTTCGCGGAAAAGCAGCCACAGAGGCCCAATGCGGAGAAATGCAGCCGTTTTTCACGCCTGGAACACGGACGAGATAAGTTTGTCGAGATAACGGTCGTCCACGATCCAGTCGATTTTGTCCGTCATGCGATACGTCCTTGTCTCAATGCGGCCGTGGCCCTTTTCCTTCTTTACGATGCTCTGTATCCCGAAATCGTTCAATCTTCAAAACTTCGTGTTGCAATCACGGATTTCGCGGCGTGACAGATGTGACATTTGTGACAGATGTTTTTGGTCGGTCCTAAAAAAATTATGGCGGTCAAATTATATGAACAACGTCACCGCTGAACAGGTACAACAGGCGATGCTTATATCAAAGCATCACAAAATCAATAGGCTTACGAAATGTAACGATGCTCTGGTGATGGTGATTGATTTTGTATGCATAGGGATAACCAAATGGATAAAGCGGCTTTACTGTTTGTAATAAAACCGTTGTGCCACAATACTCATAACCAATATCTATCATGCTTTTAACAATGTCGCTAATTACAGGGTGCTCTTGCTTATTAACAGTAAAATCACTTATTACGATGCTAGCATAGCGTGAGGATTTCAAGCAGGCAATTGCTTTCTTCATAATAGCTGAAAACGCATTGATAAAATCACAATATTCATCAAAGTTGCCTAAATCGTTTGGTTCTTCGCTATAGTATCCAACACCATCCCGTGCTGCCATGCGGTATTGTTTCCCATTGTTGCTTCTGGTGCCTTTCGAGTCATTACGAAGTATATTATGGTATGGTGGGGATGTAACAATGTAGTCAACATCATGTACTGAATCTAAGCATACCAACGAGTCCCCAACGATATACTTCGCATTCCCTAAACTTAGTTTTGAATCGTTTGCTCTATTCAAAAACAAATCGCGATATTGTTCATTCAAGTCAATACCAATGGAATTACGGTTTAATAAACTTGCGGCAATTAGTGTTGTGCCACTTCCGACAAACGGGTCGAGCACAGTCATTCCGAGTTTAGTATACATGGAAATAAGCTTTTTGACATCCTCAATCATAAATGGCGCGGGATGTGCATAGGCAGTTCTATCAAGCGTTGTTGTCTCTGAAATCCAGTAACTTCTTGTCAGCAACAACCAATCTTTTCCTGTCAAGTCATTAAGTTTGTTTCTTTCATCATATTTGCCGGGTTGATTTTCAAGCTCTTTGGGCTTCCGAGGCCTTTTTGTTTTTACTGTTTCGTTCATAATCAAACCGCTCAGAGTTCTATCGCCATGCTGTCAACGTCAGCCGGAGCTATGCTTCGCCTTGTTGATAGTTGGGATATAGATGAATATAGAATGTACTTCCAAGATTGCCCTGCAAACTCCTTTGCAAACAACGGATCAGTAAATCTTTTTAGTTCATTCTGCCGCGTATCTGGAATAACCATATATTTCGGTATACTTTGTTTGAGGTTCGATGCACGAATAATTGCCGTTGAAAAATTTGTACTGTTTTCGACTTCGAAAAGACAGATAATACTCTCTTTGTCAAAGTAAATACAGTCGATCATAGATGCTCTTGCAATTCTTTCTTCCGGAAGTTTACCGATAAGGAAATCAATTGAAGCATAATCGGCGTTGTCAACCAACCGCCCCGCCGCTGTTCTTTCCGGCTGTTCGCGTTTCCCGATAAACACTTTGTATTTAAGTTTCTTGCCGATTTTACAAAGCTCCTCAAGCATACTCGTATGCTTTGTGATTTCGTTAATAACATCCGCTTTTAACTTCCATTTGCCAGATGCCCGGAACGCGTATTTCTCAAAGATTTTGCTTATGCTGCGCGGATCCGGCGTTAACCCGTTAGGATACATCCTGAACAATTCCGCAAGAGTATCGTCTAACTTAACTGAAATACGCCTGCGCAATATGGCTAAGACCGCTTCATCAACTCTGCTGCTGAGCGGAATATCAGGATAATTAATATGCTCAGAGGGATTGTTAAACCACCACAAGTCTCCTGATTTGCTCTGTCTGTTCTTTGTAACGGAAAAAACGGCGTCACTGCCCGTGTGTTGTTGCAATATCTTTTGTATTTCTTCCCCGGGTTCGCCGGGGCGCAAAAATCCTGCCTGTAATAACTCCGGCAAGACGCCATTCTCAATGAAAGTATATGGTGTTGGTTCGGCGCGTTCGGCTATAATAGAAATAACTTTCTGAACAATAAAATGGCTTAGTTCAGACTTGTCATCAGAAAAATCCACTGCACGGTTTTTGACACACCTAATGTAAAAATCAGAGGCAGCCGTTCCATATGGGTCAGACACATTTGATTCCCCGGATCGCCGATTATACTGATGAGTTACTTTGTCAAATTTGAAGCCCGCGTTACGTACCGCGTTTGTGAAATCATTCCATTCCTTCATCTCTTTGCTGTGAAACGTAACAACCAAATAGCCATCGTCTTTAAGAACTTTGTGCATATTAACGAATGCGTTTGTAAGTCGTTTACGATAAATGCTTCTCGTTGCAGAACCTTTATTGACTGTTACTTCCGATTCGGGATTCGGATGATATTTCTCATTATATTTTTCCAACCAAACCAACCATATCTGACTCAGACTTAAATACTGTACAAGCCCTCCGTATGGTGGGTCGGTAATAATAAAATCCACGCTTTTGGGTGGGATAGTATCTAATAAATCCGCAACATCAATAGAACCGTAATTTATATCTGCGGTTAGCTTCAGCTTTTTGCCGGTGGTTATCTGTGCTGACTTAACATTTTGCGGAAGCCGATTCGCCGCATTGCTGAGTGATGCTTTTACCCCTTGTTTATCAAAACAAGCGCGCTCGAAGATAATCAAAGGATTTTGTTCCATTGAGTTTGTCCTTATCATATAATCAGCACGTCCCCAACTTCCGGAAAAAGGTCTGCCGCCTTTTTCACCGCGCGGAACTACCATCTTGCTTACCAAGTGCAAAGTATGAATAAACGCATACAGCAGCTGTAATTGCACTTTGTTATTATCTGTTTCGCTAATCAGATGAAATATTTTTGCCAATAAATATAAATTTCGGCGTGTCCACAAACAATCAAACGTATCGCCGCCAATTTCAGAAATGAATTTGCTGTTTATTGAATCATGCGCCGGTAGTTTGCCTGTCGGAAACCAAAAAGGAATAGTCAAGGAATTCATATCTTCAACGCGCTTTGCATCAATAGGGCTTGCTTGAAAGTTAATAGGTTCTTTTTGGCTGTTTTTGGCATTGATAATCCGTATTTTTTTGGTGCGCCATAAGTAATTGTAGATTGTTGCACACTCTTTGCCAATCGTTCTTGTGTAATGTTCTGCGTAAATCGGGTCATTTTTTATCACTTCGATGATGTGATTTGCCGCTGACGAAAACATATTTTCGTCGAACTTTGACATATAAACATCAATAAAAAATGATGATATTGGGTTGAGGTCGAACGCAATGACTTTTCGATTAAGCGCAAGGCTTTCAAATGCCGCAATTCCGCTGCCAACAAATGGGTCTAATACGATTCCATTTTCAGGACAATAGTTCTTTATGAACTCCGCCCAGATGTTATGAGGCTTTTTGCCCCAGTATTTCATTGCTGTGTACATTGCCGGTCTTGTAGACTCAACCAAAGCATAGTTAATATGACTGATGTTATTTGTCAAGTCCCTTGTCATTTCTCCCACCTCTTGCCTTTCTTGAAAGTTTAGCCTCTTTCGTCCTGCCATCGAGAGGTTTCTCTGCGGATTGCGGGATAACCCACATCTTGCCTCCGAACCGTTCTGCGCCGTCAATCTTGCCATCGGAGCAAAGTGCAACTGCGCGACGCTCCGATATACCCCACAATTTGGCAGCTTCTTTCGGTGTGATGTATTCCATAGGTACGACCTCCCAGCTAAACCTCGTTCATTATATATCTTTTATCGGAATAATACAAGTGCTGGTCGGAATTTATTTTCCCGTTATTTTCCTATTATTACTATTTTTACCATCTCCCATCGAAAAAAGTCCTTGCCACAACAATCCGAATGGGCAAAAATACTCCTTTACAGCTCTGTCGTATATAATTATAATTTGTGTCATCGAGGCGGCAGGCTTCGGAGAGGCTTCCGGGCACAAGAGAGAGAAAATAGAGGAGGGATGATTCATGGTTCAAAAGATCGATGCAAGGGCCGACCGAACCGTTCTCAAAGGGGCGAGCCTGATGGGCCCCCAAAGCGGCCCCCCCACTGCGGTGGATTCGGGAAAAGACGGAAAAATCACCCGCATCAGGCCATTCTACTACGACAAAGATTTTGAATGGGAGGATCTCAACCCTTGGAAAATCGAGGCGAAAGGAAGTACGTTTGAGCCCCCGAACCACACCCTGCCGGGGACATACTTTCTGTCCTACAAAAAGCGCGTCTATTCCGAAAACCGCGTCCGCTATCCATTGAAGCGCGTCGATTGGGATCCGAAGGGTGAACGAAACACGCAAAACCGCGGCAAAAGCAAATACAAGCGGATCAGTTGGGAAGAAGCCTCAAGGCTCATTGCGGACGAACTGCTGCGCGTCAAAGCCAAGTACGGCATGAGCGCCGTCCTCGCCGAAGCCGATATGCATGGGGAGGGCAAGCATATTGCGCCGTGCCACGGCTGCATGAACAAACTGCTCTCGATGCTCGGCGGCTACACCGTCCAGATGCGCAACATGGACAGTTGGGAAGGCTATTCATGGGGCGCCAAGAATGTTTGGGGCGGAGAGCCTGTTGGGCAGATGCAGCCTTCCGGCAACATATGGCCGGATATCGCCAAAAATGCGGAACAGCTCTTGCTCTGGGGCGCAGATCCCGAGACGACCCCTGTCGGCTTCGACGGCTATATGGCCAGCCGCCTGAGCCAATGGATACACAATCTCGGCCACAAATACGTATATGTGGACCCGGCGCTCAATTGGTCGGGGGCCTACCTTGCCGACAAATGGATACCTGTCATGCCCAACACCGATGCGGCGCTATTGCTTGCAATCATCTATGTTTGGCTGGAAGAAGGATTGTGGGATTCGGAATATGTCGAGACGCACGCGGTCGGCTATGAAGCGTTTTTTGAATACGTCCGCGGAAATGCGGAGGACGGCACCCCGAAGACGCCAAGATGGGCATCGGAAAAGTGCGGGGTGCCGCCATGGACCATAAAGGCGCTGGCCCGGCAATGGCATGGGAAAGTCACGAGTTTTACAATCGGGAACGGAGGCCCCGGCATCCGCGGCCCTTTCGCTACCGAACCCGCAAGGCTTCAAGCCATCGCCATGGGCATGCAGGGCCTCGGAAAACCGGGGCGCCATCACGCCAAATGGCTCGAGTGGAACATCCACTCGCCCATCTACCCGATGCCCCATCAAGGCAGTGAGCATTTCGAAATCCCGCACCGTTGCGAGATTCTAAGGCCCGTCGGCTCGGATGTTGATTTGTACACGGGGAATATGCCCAAAGTGGCCTATGAAAATGAAGAGCTTATGGATGTGCTGAGGCCCCACCCAAACAAGACGCTCCAGGCGATTCCGAAGTGCCTCTTGCACGATGCGATATTGGATGGCAAAACGGACTGGTGGGGGCTGCACTCGTTTGTCGGGCCCGCCGAAGAGCAATGGGTTCATTATGAATACCCGAATAAAGGCTGTTCCAATATCCATATGATATGGACCGACAGCCCCTGCATGGTCACCTGTTGGAATGACGGATTCCGTATCGCCAAGGCTTTTCGCGACCCCTCGATCGAATGCATCGTCGCGCAACAGCCCTGGCTCGAAAACGACTGTCTTTTGGCCGATATCATCCTGCCTGTGCAGACAAAATTTGAGCTCGAGGATATTTGTGAAGATACAAACGGAGGTATCGTCTGTTCCGTCTACCACGAGTACCCGGCCTGCCCCCCTGTCGGCGAATCGCTCGACGATTTCGACTGCGTGGCAGAGGTGGCGCGTGCGCTCGGCCCGGAATACTACAACGAGTATACAAAGGGCGAAAAGGACAGAAGCCGCATTATCGAGCTGTTCTATGAGGGCAGCGTCGCCCACCTCGACACGAATGACGACTTTCACAACAAAGGCATATATCCGATTCCATGCAATCCTGACAAGCAAGACTTCAAAAAGTATCCGCCGGGGCTCAGCCCTTTCTGGCGCGACCCCGAAAACAACCCGCTTTCAACGCCCACAGGCAAGCTGGAGTTCACTTCTTCAAAGATTGCCGAACTCTTTCCCGGCGACAGGGAACGGCCGCCCTATCCGCAGTGGGTCGAAAAGAGCGACCTGCATGACGAGCGGGCGCACGGCGCGCGGGCAAAAGACTATCCGCTTCTGTGCGTGTCAAATCACGGGCGTTGGCGCTTCCATGCCAATCTTGACGATATCACATGGCATCGCGAGGTGGATACCATGAAGATGCGCGGCGCGGACGGCTATCAGTATGAGGCAGCATGGATCAACCCGCGCACAGCCGCATCCCGCGCCATTGCGCACGGCGATCTGATCAAGATCTACAACGAGCGCGGCACCGTCCTATGCGCGGCCTATTTGACGGAACGCCTGGCGGAGGGCATTGTCTATGTGGATCATGGCGCGCGTTACGATCCAATAGACCCCGAGACGCTGGACCGCGGCGGGGCAATCAACCTGATTACCCCTGCAGCCATCACATCGAAGAACGTCACCGGCATGGTTGTCAGCGGGTTTCTGGTGGAAGCCGCCAAAGTGGCGGACACGGAATACGAGGGCTGGAAAAAACAATATCCCGACGCATTTGCGCGCAAGGTGGATGAAGGCTGTGGCCTCTGCCTCGCAGGCTGGTCTGAAGCGTAGTGAAACGGAGGAAACAATGTCAAAGGCATTCATCGTAGATGTCGCAAAATGCAACGGTTGCTACTCATGCCAGATGGCTTGCAAGGACGAGCACGCCGGCAACGATTGGAGGCCCATTGCGGCAGCCCAGCCGGATATCGGCCAATTTTGGTTCAAACTCAAAGATGAAACAGTCGGCACCGTGCCCAGGGTGCGCGTGAACTATACGCCCACGCTCTGCAACCACTGCGAGCGCCCGGCTTGCAAAGATGCCTGCCGGAGCGAAGCCATCTACGCAAGGGAGGACGGCCTTGTGATCATTGACCCGGAGAAGTGCAAGGGTTGCGGAAGCTGCGCCCGGGCATGCGTATACGAAGCGATTTATTTCAACGAAGCGCTGAAAATCAGCCAGAAGTGCACCGGCTGTGCGCACCTTCTCGACAACGGATACGATTTGCCGCGCTGTGTCGAGATGTGCCCGACGGGCTGCCTGGCCTTTGGCGAAGAGAAAACGCTCGAAAGCGACATCCTTGGGGCATCAAGGCTCAAGGCCGACGAAGGGTTCAAGCCGCGCGTCTGGTACCGCAACCTTCCCGGCCAGTTCATCGGCGGAACGGTTTACGACCCGGAGACGGAAGATGTCGTCATCGGCGCGCGCGTACGTGCCGTCACGGGCGGCAAGCATATCGAGACAACCACGGACGAGTACGGCGATTTTTGGCTCAAAGATTTGGCTGTCGGCAAATATGATGTCTTTATCGAACCCAAAGGCTACAATCAAAAGGCGTTCTACGGCCTTTGGACGAAAACATGCATCAATCTTGGCGACATCCCTGTAGGGAAATTTTTGGGAGACGCCGGGTAATCGCACAGCAGCGGCGCGGCTGCTGCAAATTTTTGCTTTTTGTGAACCGCAAGCCTTGGTATCAGGGGGCTTGCGGTGTTGATATGCAAAAAACAAAAGATGGCAAAAAATAATGTTATAAAACGATGATTTTGGGTAAAATAATAATTATTAACGGCAAAAGGAAAAGATTTCCCCCCAATGCGCAGTATACATCGCAATTTTGCCGTCTATTATAATAAGATTGGAACAGAGAGGAGTGGGTATGTTCAAATCTGAGATTGCCGGATTGGCACGGAAAGCGCAAAAGGGCAACCCGAAAGCGTTTGAAGAGCTATGTGCGCGGGAAGCCGAGCGCATTTTTATGACGGCGTTTGGGATTCTCGGCAACCGGAGCGACGCGGAGGACGCGGCGCAGGAAACCATCCTGAAAATCTACCAACACATCGGCAGCTTGAAAGACCCTGCGGCTGTGGATGTCTGGATTATGCGCATTGCGCGCAATGTGTGCTATGACATGCTTGCCGGGACAATTCCCGAGAAAAATATATTGGACTTTGACGAGGCAGCGGGGCAGATTGCGGAAGAGGACATGGCGTTCATTCCGGAGCAATACGCAGTAGACAGCGATTTGCGCAAGCAGCTCATGGAAATCGTGATGGGCCTGCCCAAAAAACGGCGGGAAACGATTTTCATGTATTATTATGACGACATGAGCACGAAAGAAATCGCAAGCCTCACAGGCACCAACGTCAATACGGTGACGGCCAACCTGGCGAGGGCGCGCGGCATGATACGAAAGGTATTGGATGAGCAGGAAGCGCAGGGCGCAAGCCTGGCCTTTGGCGCGATGGCTATGGCGCCCGCCCCTGCCTCTGCGGCGACGCTCGGCAGCGTCCTGAAACAGTCGGCGGCGGAGCTCTTTTCGCCCGAGGTGCAAACGGCCCTGCACAGGCAGTGGATGCATGCCATACACCACGTGGCGCTGCCAAAGGCCGCCGCGACCGCCGCCGCGGCCGCCGCCGCGCATGGCGCGGCGGCGACGCATATCGCCGTCAGCGTTGCCGTGTCCGCCGGCATCTTTGCCGGCGCGGCATATACGGCGGCGCAGTATGACGCCGCAGAAACAGGCGATGCCGATCGGACGACCACGAGCATTGTGCAGATGGACTACGGCGCGCAGGTGGAGGGCGAGATCGTCTTTGCCGGAGGGGAATGCGATTGCGGGCATCTCAACCCCGCCGCCGCGCACCTCGTCGAGCGGGAAATCGCCGTGGCCCAGGCGACATGGGATATCAAGGACACGCAAACCGGGCAAACGCTGGGCGCCGGGACGGGGACAAATGTGCCGGGCGGGCTGTCAGATATCGGCGCGGACGGCCAATACCTGCTGACCTTCCACGCAAAAGACGCGGACGGCAACATCTACAGCGTCGAACGGCCTTTCGAAATCAAAACCGCCTGAGGAAGCGCCGATTAAAGCCCCCGCTGTTTTCTGACGATAGCGTTTGATGCCCTTGGAACAACCACGGAACAATCATCTATCTGCCGTAAAGTAACAGCTCAGACTTGCTTCGTCATTGCGAGCGAAGCGAAGCAATCCAGCGGATAATGGATTGCCGCGGTCGCTGCGCTCCCTCGCAATGATGGGCAATTGGCTTGCAATAGCATGGTGTCTGAGCAGTTACGCCGTAAAGAAAAAAACACATATTGCACACATATATTTCCTTGATTTGCCATGGAAATCTTGATATTATTGAACACATTCTATTTGTGTTCTTGATGAAAGCACAAACAGTGCCAAACTAATGAAACAGTTTGAACAGCAATTCGCCTACAAAAGCATTGGGAGCAAGGATGGCTATGTGCAAAATTATTGGTATTGAAGATCTGGCTGCAAATGCGCTTATTACACTTCTTGAGGATTCCGGGGAGCAAAAGGTAAGTTTTGAGCAAATCATTAGGTATGGCAATACTATTAGAGAAAAATACGATACGACTTTCGATGACTATGTTGTACTGATTTTTTCCGGAGAAAGAGTCACTTCGTTTATTAGGGATTATTCCGATTACTTCGAAATCCAATATGATGGGGGAAAAAAATATATCGCGATTAAAAGCGATCTCGAGATGCCGGAAATCATAAAGTATCTCAGGGAAACATTCAGATCGCGCCTTCCGATTGATTTGCTATATTCGTTTACATGCCAAGAGGCACTTGATTCGCTCGCTGCCTGAAAGACAAGCGTGATAGTGAAAACAATCACCAAAATAATCAAAGATCCAATATACGGGTATATCGAGATTGAAGATGGCATTGTTCGGGATGTTATTGACCCCCCGAATTTTCAGAGGTTACGCAGTGTGCGACAAACAAGCTATGCCCCGCTCTATCCTTCGGCGGAGCATTCGCGTTTTTCCCACTCGTTGGGGGTATACTATTTGGCAAAGCGCACAATGGGTGCGTTGGAAACGGATTTGAAGGGATTGTTTAAAAAGCATTCAATTCCAGATTACTATACAACCAGAAAAGTATTTTTGCTTGCGGCGTTGCTTCATGATGTTGGACATGCGCCATTCTCACACACAGGGGAGATATTTTATGACTCGACAGGGGGAGAAACCCTGTCGCAAGAATTGGTAGGCCTGCTTGATGATGGTTATAAAATAGATATTGAGATGAGGGAGCATATGCCGGCCCCTCATGAGATGATGAGCGCCATAGTGGGTCTTGATGTCTACAAAAGCTTGATTCCTAAAGGAATGCGCGATTTTTTTGTTCGTTGCATTACGGGAGATTTGTATTACGGACGAAAAAAGGATGCAACCACTGGCACAAGGGTAGCGGCTAAAAATGGCGTTCCGGATGGCGACCAGATACTGAATTGTTTCATTAGCTTGTTGAATTCTTCTACGATAGATGTTGATAGGCTGGACTATTTGTTGCGGGATATATATATCGGGTTATCAAGGCATTTCGATTGACTATATTCGTCTGTTAAAAGGATTGTGCATAAAAAAAGATATCAGCGGGCAATATGCGATAGCATTCAAACGGCCGTCGTTGAGCATCATAGAGAATGTAATATTTGCGCACGACGCAGAAAAGAAATGGTTGCAATCTCATCCGGCAGTATTATATGGAGGGTTCTTGGCACAGAACATTATTAAGAAAGTCAGTGAATACTACAAAAACCAAAATAATATAGAGTTGTTTTCAAAAAAGAGTCTATTGCTGCCAAACAAGCGGGATGCACAACCACAAGTCAATTTGCTTTCAGACAATGATATCCTGTGTGTGGCGAAAAACCAACTATTTGATCAAGAGGGTTCATATGTTCGAGAATACTATTCTCGAAATAAATGGCGGCATCCAATCTGGAAATCTGAAGCAGAATATCGTTTCTTGTTGAATAAAAACCCAAAGGCCGGTTCTTGGTTGTGTGAAATATGGCAAGCTCTTGTTTCCCACGGCGAAAACAAGGGAAACGGAGAACAGGGCGTTCTTATCGATTCTGCATTTGTTCAGGATTATGAACGAGAACAAGAAGAGTTTGCCAGCAGGGAAATAACAGCCAAAGACGGAAAGGTAATCCTTGACGAGAAAGAGGTCAAAAAACAAAAGGATGCGCAAGAAATCGGACATAAGAAAATAATGGAGATGGCAGACTGCATGAAAAAGTTTGCGGAAGACAATAGCATTGATTATAGTTTTCTTCTCCTGAGTGCAAAAGCGTTTAAAAGCGGTTTTAGTGAATCCGACTACCGGAAAATACAAATATCCATGTATGAAAACGATGAGGCAACAGTAAATCTGGAGGAGGTATCAACAATATATAGCAGCAATACTGTCAATGCGAATGAGGAAGAAAAAGCCGTGTATTATGTATACTATCGGCGGCCGCCAAAAGAATCAAAAGGAGAAGCAAAAAAAAATCAGGTTAGCGCAGAAAAATTCTTTCATCATATCGAAAAATATTATTCTGAAAAAGTACAACCCGAAAGGTGAAACATAAACCCTACCGCCCGTAAAGCTCCTGCGTCTGATACCTGATGCGCGCCGCGAGGCTGCGTGTCAGCGCACCCTCCGGCAGCCGCCATTTCCAGTTGCGGCCCCCTACCGTCGCCGGCTTGTTGAGGCGCGCCGAGGCGCCGAGGCCGAGCCAGTCTTGGAGCGGGATGATTGCGGTATCGGCATTGCTGGCAAGCGCCGCCGCGAGCAGCGCCGCAGGCAGGTCTTCGCCCGTCCGCAGCCCAAAATATTTCATGGCGAATGAGAGCTCGCGGCGCGGCGCGGCGCGGCGCCAGCCGAGGAGCGTATTGTTGTCGTGCGTCCCCGTGTAGACGACGGCGTTCTTTTGGATATTGTGCGGCAGGTGCGGATTGTCCGCGCCGCCCGAAAAAGCAAACTGCAAGACCTTCATGCCCGGAAAGCCGCTGTCCGCCACAAGCTGTTTCGCGGCCTCGGACAGTTCGCCGAGATCCTCGGCAATGATGGACAAGCCGGGAAATTCCCTGCGGATCCGGTCGGTGAACGGCTTGCCCGGACCGGGCCGCCACGCGCCCTTCCCGCCGCCTGCCGGAAACGCGTAATAATCCGCAAACGCGCGGAAATGGTCGATACGGACGCCGTCGTACAGACGGGCCGCCTGCGTGAGCCGCTCCCGCCAAAACGAGCAGGCCTGCCCGCCGCTTTTATTCCAAACATAGACGGGGTTGTTCCAGATTTGCCCGCTTTTGGAAAATCCATCTGGGGGTACGCCCGCCGACGAGGCAGGGCGGCCGTCTTCTGCCACGTCAAAAGCGCTTCTGCGCAGCCAAAAATCCGCCGAATCCTCGCAAACGTAAATAGGCAGGTCGCCGATGATGCCGACGCCTTTTAGATTGGCGTAGCGTTTGAGCTCGCGCCATTGCCGGAAAAAACAAAACTGCTCATGGCGGATACGCAGGATTTCCCCGGAGCAGCTTTCGAGAAGCGCGGCGCGCGCCCGCAGAGGGGGGTTGCGGATTTCGTCCGGCCAGCCCGAAAGCGGCAGGCCGCGCCGCGTCCTGCGCACGGCCTCAAACAACGCGTAGCCTTCGAGCCACGCCGCGTTTTCACGGATGAATTTTGCAAAAACGGCGCCCTTTGGCGCATAGCGTTCGGGATCGCGGCAGACCGCCGCGCGGTCAATGAAGTCCGGATTGCCCGCAAACGCGGAGCCGGACTGATAGGGGCTGAGGCTTTTGCCGACCGGGCCGACGGGCAGTATCTGCCAGAGGCTCTGGCCCGCAGCCACAAGAAAATCCACAAAATCGTAGGCGCTTTTGCCGAACGCGCCCGCCCCGCGCCCTGCGGGCAGCGCCGTCATCGGCAAAAGGATACCCGCCCTGCGGCCTGTGCGCGCGCTCATCGCATCACTCGATCTGAAAGAGCTCGGCCCCGGCTGGCGGGACATCAATTACCACAAGGCCGCTTTCGAGCGGCGCGATCCGGTCCGAAAGCAGGCTGCGCGCCGCCCGCGTGCCTCTCCATACAGCCGCGCTTGCCTCGTCGAGCGGCAGCGCCGCGTACAATTCCCCAAAGTCAAACACGATACGGTGCGGCTCGCCCGTCGGGTTCACAACAGCCAATACCGCGTCCGCGCCGAGCTCCCTGCCGAAAAAGTCGCGGCCGTTTACCGTATACCGAAAGATGCCGAGCACATTGCCGTTCGTCGAAAAGAAGCGGACGTTTCCCGTGCTCATCACGGGGTGCGCGGAGCGGAGCGCGGCAAGCGTCTTGTACCATTCGCAAATTCCCGCGTCTTCCTCGCGCCACGTCCCCCGGTTGAAAGGGTCGAGCAGCCCTGTCATGCCGACCTCGTCGCCGTAATACACGGACGGGATGCCCGGCAGCGAAAACTGTATCGCCGCCGCAAGGCGCTGGCGCAGCCCACCGAGCGCAAACTCATCTGCGGTCAGCTCAAAGCGCGCCTGCTCCGCCCGCGTCATCCCGCGCGGGTCAAAGTCCTTTGCAAGCGCGCTGCGGATACGGCTGACATCATGGGACGAAAGAAGGTTCATGAGCGTGTAGTACATCTGCGGGGGGTAGGAGTGCTGCTGATGGACGAGAAACCTGCAATACAGCCTCGCGTCAATTTTGCCGAGCAGCAACTCGGCCGTCCTGTCCCTGAACGGGTAGTTCATTACAGCGTCAAGCCCGCGGCCGAGCGCGTAGGTGCGCCCCTTGCCGCAGTCCTGCTTTGTCGTCGCGTCCTCCCAGACTTCGCCGATCAAAAAGGCTTCCGGGTCGGTCTCTTTGACCGCCTTGCGAATCTGTTCGATTGTCCCGTCCGGCAACTCGTCGGCCACATCGAGCCGGTAGCCCGCTGCGCCCTCGCCGAGCCACTTTTTCACGACACTGTTTTCCCCGGTAATCGTAAAGCCCTGCCAGCCCGCGTTGTGCTCGTCAATCTCGGGCAGGGACTCAAACCCCCACCAACTCTTGTATTTGCCGGGATAGTCCGAAAACTTGTACCAGCCGAAATACGGCGAGTCCTTGCTTTGGTACGCGCCGAGGCCGTCGTATCTGCCATACTTGTTGAAGTAAACGCTGTCGTCGCCCGTATGCGAAAAAACGCCGTCGAGCATGATGCGGATGCCCAGCCCTGCCGCCTCCGCCGCGAGCCTGCGGAAAGCCGCCGTGTCCCCGAGGATCGGGTCGATTTTCAAATAATCCCCCGTGTTGTAGCGGTGGTTTGACGCCGCTTCGAAAATCGGATTGAGGTAAACGAGCGTCACGCCAAGCTCTTTCAGGTAAGGAAGCCGTCGCCGTATCCCCTCTAGGTCGCCGCCGAAAATATCGCTCGGCATATAGTATTTGCAGCCCTCTTTTGCTTCGTATACAGGCAGGGCGCCCCAGTTTTCGCGCAGCTCGATATCCGCGCGGCCCTTGCCCTTGTGGCAAGCCACGCCCGCGCGCACTCCGGCTTCGTCGCCCCTCGCAAAACGATCCGGAAATATCTGATACAAAACCGCAGACTTCGCCCAATCGGGCGTCGTGAAATTTTTGTCGTACACCGTGATCTGAAACGCGGGCGGCGGGTTGGGGTAGATACGGCCAAGGCCGCTCGTATAGCCCGGCTCCGCCCCGTAGCAGCAGATGGCGCCGCCTTGCAGCGTCACCTCAAACCAGTACCATAGCACACAGCCGCCCTCGTCCGCGTTCCCGCCCGGCGCGCAGTAGCGCGCGCGCAGCATGTCGCCCTCGGGGAAAAGCTCAAGCCGAACGGTTTTCCCCTCATTCAGCACGCAGAGCATCGCGCGCTCGATATGCAGATTGTTGATCTTCAGCGCGAGCGCGATTTCCGTGCCGCATGGCGCGGCGCCGAGCGGGCATCGGAACAATTCTTTTGTGCTGTCATGGATGATATTGGCGTCTTCGATCTCGACGCCGCCAAAAAATATCCGATCCATCAGCCCATCGCCTGAAGATGCCAGATACGGTCTGAATATTCATGGATCGTCCGGTCCGAGGAAAAGATGCCGGAGCAGATCGTGTTTTTTGCGCTCATGCGCGTCCAGCGGTCCCGATCCGCATATGCCGCCAAGAGATTCGAAAAGACCTTGTCATACGAAGCGAAGTCGTGCAGCACAAAATACTTGTCGGCCTTGCCGCAGCCGCCGTGCAGCAGGGCATTGTAAAGATCGTGGAATTGCTTTCCGTTGTGCACGGGCAGCGCGCCGGAGATGAGCGCGTCGAGCACGCGCCGCAGCTCGGGGTTGTCTTCATAGAGCGCCCCCGGGTCGTAGGCGCCAAAACGCCTCAGCGTATCAAGCTCGGGTGCGGTCGCGCCAAAGATAAAGATGTCGTCCGCGCCGACGGCCTCATAGATTTCAACGTTCGCCCCGTCCATCGTGCCGATCGTCACAGCGCCGTTCAGCATGAATTTCATGTTGCCCGTGCCGGATGCCTCGAGCCCCGCTGTCGACAGCTGCTCGCTGACATCCGTCGCGGGGATGAGCATCTCGGCCACGGAGACGCTGTAGTCCGCGATAAAAACGACTTTCAGGACGCCTTTCATGGAAGGGTCGTTATCGATGAATTCCGCCACCGCGTTGATCAGGCGGATAATCTCCTTTGCCATATAGTAGCCGGGCGCCGCTTTCGCCGCAAAGAGAAAAGTCGTCGGCGGGATTTGCAGGGAAGGGCCCGCCTTGATGCGATAATACAAACAGAGGACGTGCAGGATTTTCAGCAGCTGCCGTTTGTACTCGTGCAGCCGTTTTGCCTGAACATCGAAGATCGTGCCCGGGTCGATTTCGGCGCCTTGCTTCGCTTTCAGATAGGCGGCAAAGCGCTCTTTGTTTGCCCGTTTCACCGCATCCGCCGCCGCGCAAAATTCCGGGTCGCCAAGCCAATCCCGCAGCTTTTCAAACTCCGTATAGTCTTTCAAAAAATGCCTGCCGATACGCGCTTCGATCTCGGCGGTCAGCGCGCGGTTTGATTTTGCGAGCCAGCGCCGGGTCGTGATGCCATTTGTCACGCCGAGGAATTTGTCCGGGAACAGAATGTAAAAATCCCGGAAAGTCTGCGTCCTGATGATGTTTGCGTGCAGCTGCGAAACGCCGTTGACCTTGCCGCAGGCCGCGATGCAGAGGTTTGCCATACGCACCTCGCCGCCGTAGATGATTGACATCTCGTTCATCTTGTTCCAGTCGCCCGGCCACTTTCCCCAAATATTGTCACGAAATCTCTGGTCGATGACTGTGATGATTTTGTGGATGCGCGGCAAGAGGCCCTGCAGCATATTTTCGTTCCAGCGCTCCAGCGCCTCGCGCATGATCGTGTGGTTTGTATAATTGAACATCTGAAACGCAATCGCAAACGCTTCGTCCCATGACAGACCCTCGTCGTCCAAAAGGATGCGGATGAGCTCGGGGATTGCGAGCGTCGGATGCGTGTCGTTGATTTGGATTGTGAAATAATCGGGCAGGGTATGCACGTCCCCATGGTTTTTCTTGTGGCTGCGCACGAGAAACTGCATCGAAGCGGACGTGAAAAAATAAAACTGCTTGAGCCGGAGCAGGCGGCCCTGCTCGTGGTTGTCCTCCGGATAGAGCACCTGCGAGATCGACTCGACAAGGGCGCTTTCCATAGCGGCGCGGGCATAGTCGCCCTTGTTGAAGTAGCTCATGTCGAGCTCTGTCTTTGCCCGGGCTTCCCACATGCGAAGCGTCGCCGGCATCTTGCTCTCGTAGCCGATGACAGGCATATCGTACGGATAGGCGAGGACGCTCGTGTAGCCTTCATGCGCGACCGACAGCCCATGCTCGGTCCAGACTTCTTCAATATGGCCGCCGTAGCGCACCTCAACCTTGTCGTCCGGCCTTGCGATCTCCCAAATATTGCCCTTTTCAATCCAGTTGTCGTCGGCCTCCTGCTGCTCCCCATTCACGATGCGCTGCCGAAACAGCCCGTGCTCGTAGCGGATGCAGCAGCCCGTGACGGGCATTTCGAGCGTTGAAAGCGAGTCGAGAAAACAAGCGGCGAGCCGTCCGAGCCCGCCGTTTCCGAGCCCTGCGTCAAACTCCTGCTCCTCGATCTCGCCAAGATCAAAACCCAGCTCCGCGAGCGCGTCCCGATACGCGTCATACAGATCCAGGTTGATCATATTGTTTGTGAGCGCGCGCCCCATGAGAAACTCCGCGGACAGGTAGTAAAGCCGCTTTGCGCCGCGCCGGTGCACCTCTTTCAGCGCGTCGGCCCATTTGTCCATGATGAGGTCGCGAACCGTGCGTGAGGCCGCCTGGTAAATGTCTTCTTTTGTTGCTTCGTCCGGGGTGACGCCGACCCGGCGCCTGAGTTTTTTGATGATTTCCTCTTTGATTTGTTCTTTGTCCGGCAGTGCTGTCATATTGACCCCTTTACAACATTGACTTGTAGAGCGCCTTGTATTGCTCCGCTGATTTCATAAAACTATTATCAAGGAGCATAGCATTTTTGCGCAGTCTTCGCAAAGTCGGCTTGTCCTTGTAAACGGACAGCGCCAATTTGACGGCCGCCATCATGTCATGCGCGTTGAAAGTCGAAAACGCAAAACCCGTGCCCTCTCCCGTAAATATATTGTATGGCGCGACCGTATCGACGAGCCCTCCTGTCTCGCGCACGATGGGCAGCGTCCCGTAGCGCTGCGCGATCATCTGCGAAAGCCCGCAGGGCTCAAACTCGGACGGCATGAGCAAAAAGTCCGAGCCCGCGTAGATCCGGTGCGCCAGCGCCTCGTTATAGCCGAGATACAAGCCGCTTTTCGCAGGGTATTTCAGGGTGATATAATTGAAAAATTCCTCATACTCGCGGTCGCCCGAGCCGAGCGCAACAAAAGCCACGTCCTCCTGCAAGAGCTCCTCAAGGGCATAGCGCACGAGATCAAAGCCTTTTTGCGGCGTCATGCGCGAGACCATGGAGACGATAGGCGTCTGCAATTTGACGCCGAGCGAAAACTCAGCGATCAGCGCTTTTTTGCACGCGCGCTTGTTCGTAATGTTGCCTGCTGAAAAATGCGCGGCGGCGGCCAGGTCGGTTTCGGGGTCGAAGGCTTCCGTGTCGATGCCATTGAGGATGCCGCAAAGCTCGTGGCGGCGCGCGGAAAGGATGCCCTCCATGCCGAGCCCAAACCACGCATGCATGATCTCGTCGGCGTAGTTTGGGCTGACCGTCGAGATGCGGTCTGTGAAAACGAGAGCCGCCTTCATCATATTTGCGCAGCCCCGAGACTCGACAAACTTCGGTGTGTAGTAATAGTCCGGCACACCGAGCAGGTCCTTCATGACATCAAAACCCATTTTGCCCTGAAATTCGATGTTGTGGATCGTAAAGAGCAAACGCTTTTCTTTTTTGTAACGCTGGGCGTACTGCGTTTTGACGAGCAGCGGGATCATACCCGTATGCCAGTCGTTGATGTGCAGGATGTCGGGATCGAAGTCGATGAGCAGCAGCGCCTCGCAGACGGCCTTGCAGAAAAAAAGATATTGCTCGTTTTCCACGCCGCCGCCCCGGTAGACAGAGCCGGAAAAATAGTCTTCATTGTCAATGAAATAGTAGGTGACGCCGTCCTTTTCCAAGGTCTGTATCCCGATGTATTTTTCGCGCCAGCCGAGATGGATCGATGAAGTCGCGATCGTTTCGAGCTCATCCCCATATTCGTATTTGATCTTTGCGTGCTTGGGCATCATGACGCGTGCGTCAACGCCAAGCGCGCGCAAAGACCTGGGCAGGATGCCGACCACATCAGCCAGCCCGCCCG
This sequence comes from Eubacteriales Family XIII. Incertae Sedis bacterium, assembly GCA_031290775.1. Classification (GTDB taxonomy): domain Bacteria; phylum Bacillota; class Clostridia; order Peptostreptococcales; family Anaerovoracaceae; genus WRMW01. The sequence goes on along the minus strand of JAITMX010000096.1, from coordinate 2,533 downwards.
TCTTCACAAAGGGCATGCCCTCGGATGCGACGACCAATACTTTTGGGTTCCCGCTCAAACCGTGCCCCCTTTGCGGATGACCACAGGAAAATTTTCGCTGCCGACGAGACGGCTCCGCTGCCGCACACTGACATTTTTGTCGAGAATGACATATTCGAGCTGCGCGTCCTCCGCAATCGCCGCGCTCGGCAGCACAATCGAATTTTTGATCATCGCGCCCTTGCCGATGTGCACATCGCGGAAAAGCACGCTGTTTTCGACATGGCCCTCGATGATGCAGCCGCTTGCGATGAGGCTGCGCGAAACTTCTGCGCTTGGCGTGTATTTTGCGGGCACGGAATCCTTTGTCTTCGTATAGATGCGGTGTTTTGCAGGAAAGAGCTCGTTCCTGATTTTTTGGTCCAACAAATCCATATTGATGCCGAAATATGTCGAAACCGAGTTTAGCATACCCACATAGCCTTTGTGTTCGTATGCCATGATCTTGATCCGGTCTATGTTGTTGCGCAGCAGATCTTCGCTAAACTTGTACTCGCCCTTTGAAAAGCTCTCATCTATGAGATAAATGATGATGTCCTTGCGCACGATATAGGATTTGAGGCTGTACGCCGTCAGCTGCGTCAGCATCGGGTTGACCTCGATGCTTTTGACACGGCCGTCTTCCGCAAGGTCAAAAAACACTTCGTGATTGCGTTCGTCGGTATGGTGGCCCGGCGCCACATTGTAATACAATGCAGTGATATCCGCGCCGCTTTCGATATGGCTGCGCATCATATCGTCATAATTAAAATTATAAACACTCGTCGTGTTTGTGAGGATGCAGTATTCCTGCCTCGCGCGGCGGATGAAATCCATCGCGCTCTTGAGCGCCTCGACCTTGCCGCGATAGATGCCGGGGTTTTCGCGCAGCGAGAAAGGCGTCAGGATGAAGAGGCCCTCGCTCTTTCTCGAAAGGTCCCAAGGCTTGCCCGAACCGAAATGGTCCATGAGCGAATTGTAATTGCGGCTCGCGATCACGCCGACATTGCGGATGTCCGAATTGACGAGATTGGAGAGCGGGAAGTCGATGGCGCGGTACTTGCCGCCGATTGGCAGGGCGCCGACGGCCCGCTGGTCTACGAGCTCGCGCAGGTTGGTGATCTCCTCGCCCGCGTAGATGATCCCGAAAGCTTCACGAATCATGGCGCACCTCCTTTCCGCCGGGCACGGTGCCGCCCGGCGCGATCTCCGCGCCGCGGCCGACAACCGAGATCTTCTTTTCGGCTGCGAACGGATCCTGCGCTTCGCCGACGGTTGCGCCCTCGCCGATGCGGACTTCTTCGTCAATGATGCTCATATCAACCTGGGCGCGCGCGTCGATCTTTGTGTTCGCCATCACGATACTGTCGTATACGCCGGCATCCTTCCCGACAACGACGCCGGAGGAGAGTATGCTGTTTTCAACTGTGCCGTAGATTTGGCAGCCCTCGCAGATGATGCTGTTGACGATTCGCGCCCCCGCATCCACAAAGTGCGGAGGATCGTTGGGGTTGCGGGAATAGACGCGCCATGGGTCATCGTAAAGATTGAACGGCGGGTTGTCGCTGAGCAGCTCCATGTTGGCCTCCCAAAGCGACTGTATCGTCCCGACGTCTTTCCAATAGCCGCCATATTCGTAGGCATACAATTTTTCGTCTTGCGCAAGCATGGCGGGGATGATGTTCCGGCCAAAATCGCCTTCGGACGACGGATCCCCTGCGTCGCCTATCAGATACTTGCGCAGCGCCCGCCATTTGAATACATAGACGCCCATCGAAGCAAGGTTGTTTTTGGGTTCCCCGGGTTTTTCTTCGAATTCCGTGATGCGCAGCTCCGCATCTGTGTTCATGATGCCAAAGCGCGAAGCCTCCTCGATCGGCACGGGGATGACGGCGATTGTCGCGTCCGCGCCTTTGTCCATGTGCGCCGCGAGCATCCATTTGTAATTCATCTTGTAGATGTGGTCGCCCGAAAGCACAAGCAGGTTGTCCGGGTCAAACTGTTCGATGAACCCCATGTTTTGATAAATCGCGTTGGCCGTGCCCGAGTACCATTCGCCGGACTCGCCGACCGAGTATGGCGGCAGGACGTACGCGCCGCCCGTCAATGTATCCAGATCCCATGGCGCGCCCGTGCCGATGTAGGTGTTGAGCTCAAGCGGCCGGTACTGCGTCAGCACGCCGACCGTGTCGATCCCCGAGTGCGTGCAGTTTGACAGCGGAAAGTCGATGATACGGTATTTGCCGCCGTAGGTCACCGCCGGCTTGGCCTTTTCGTCCGTCAGCACGCCGAGCCGCGACCCCTGGCCTCCGGCCAGCAGCATCGCGACAGTTTTCTTCTTCCTTTGCATATCTCCCTCTCCAATCTTATCCCCACAATATTGAAGTAAAATCTGTTTGCAAACATGGCTGTTTTTATACAGTATATAACAAAAAGCAAGGCGTGAGCAGAGAAATTCGCAAATCGGCATACGTTTGGTAACTGTTCAGACTTGCCTCGTCATTGCGAGCGAAGC